>NZ_JBVIJE010000119.1:0-1049 GCF_055581585.1 Streptomyces sp. NPDC031426 | reverse complement strand
TGAGCTGCACCCCGTTTCGTGGAGTCCCTGAAGCCAGGCTTATGATCCTGGCCCGAAGGAGAACCACGAGCAGTGCCAGCACCACGTAAGTACCCGGACGAGCTCCGCGAGCGGGCCGTCCGCGAAGTCCGCACCACAGGCCGCCCGGTCGCGCATGTCGCCCGGGACCTCGGCATCCACAAAGAAGCCCTGCGGCAGTGGGTGCGCCAGGCCGAGGCCGACACCGGCGAACGCGACGACCGGCTGACCACCGCCGAGCGCGACGAGCTGAAGCAACTCCGCAAAGAGAACGCGGAGTTGAAGCGGGCGAACGAGATCCTGAAGGCCGCCAGCGTGTTTTTTGCCCAGGAGATCGACCGTCCCCGGACGAGGCCGAGCAAGTGATCGACCACCTGCGCGAACGCGGCCTCGGGGTCGATCCCGTCTGCCGGGTGCTGGACCTGTCGCCGTCGACGTACTTCGCCCGCAAGAAGCGTCCGAAGTCGGCCCGCCGGCTCCGCGACGAGCAGCTCATGCCGCTGATCGAGGAGATCCACGCGGAGTCCGGGGCCACTTATGGCGCCCGGCGGATCACCCGCGCCCTGCGGCGCAAGGGCATCGACGTGGCCCGGTGCACCATCGAGCGGCTGATGCGTGAGCTGGGCATCGAGGGCGTCATCCGCGGTCAGCGGCGCCGCACCACGGTCCCCGAGCCGTCGGCGCCCCGCCCGCCGGACCTGGTCGACCGCGATTTCACCGCCTCGCGCCCGGACCAGTTGTGGGTGGCGGACATGACGTATGTGCGCACCTGGTCGGGCTGGGCGTACGTGGCGTTCGTCCTGGACGTGTACTCGCGGATGATCGTCGGCTGGCAGGTCGCGAACCACATGCGGACCGAACTCCCGCTGGACGCACTGGAGATGGCGTTGTGGAGACGGAGGATCAAGAAGGACTCCGGCCTCATTCACCACAGCGACCGCGGGTCGCAATACATATCAATTCGGTACACCGACCGGCTCGCCGACATCGGCGCCTCGGCGTCGGTCGGATCCGTCGCGGACAGCTATGAC
>NZ_JBVIJE010000118.1:0-1063 GCF_055581585.1 Streptomyces sp. NPDC031426 | reverse complement strand
CCCGCGCCGAGCCCAAGACGGCGTTCGCGCCCGACTCACCGATCCGGTCCTGGACCGATTACCCGACCAAGGCTGCGTGACGAGCCACTAGTTCGTCTTGTTTTCCGTCCAGAGCCTTGCGCGCGGCGTCCTGCAGGTTTAGCCCGCCCACGCTGGCGAGCTGGGCCACGGCAACGCGCTCGTCCTGGAACGTGGCGTCCTTCGCCGTGTCGAGGAAGTGCCGTACGTCGTCGTCGCTGCCGGTCAGAGCGACTTCCGCGGCGGCCCGCACCTCGGGGCCGCCCGTCGACCACAGGGCGAGCACTCGAGCGCGGTCGGGTATTTCGTCGGTATTCGTGCTGCCGCCACCAGCGGGGGCACCATCGGCCCGCGCTCGCGTGGGGACACTACCGAGTAGGCCGACGGCAAGAGCGATGGGCAGCAAAATCAGACAAAACAGGCGTGCCGCATACCAAGTCGTTCTCACCGCGGCACTCGCGGGCTTCAATTTTTTCAACTGTCTCTCTCATCGTTTGCAATTAAATGAAGTCGGCAGTCATGCATCGCATCCTCGAAACAGTCGGTCTCTCTGCCATTGACGCGGGACAACATGACGCCGCTGGTGCACGTACTGGGAATGGCCCGGTGCATCCGCACCGCCGTGCCATCAGACACGGCGGCGGGAGCCGTTTATCGGCTGACGCAGAGCCAGATTCCGTACCACGGGTGGTCAGTTGGCGGGTGCGAGCTGGATCTCGTCGTGGAGGCCCTGGGCGTCGACGCCGGTGAAGTAGCTGACGTGGCCGTCGTTCCAGCGGACGAGGATGTCGTTGGCGGTGGTGTTGGTGCTGAAGGCGCCGACGGTGACGGCGGCGGCGTCCTTCCACTCCGACTTGGCGGGCCGGATCCTGATCTCGGCGGGCAGGGCCTTGGCGGTCATGCCGGGGTAGATGGTGGTCTCACCGTCGATCCAGCGCACCAGCAGGTCATCGGTGTTCTTGCCGGTGAAGGAGCCGGTGGCGAGTTTCTCGGCGTAGGGCCAGGTGTTGTTCTTGGCGACGGTCTGGGTCTGCTTCTTCAGCCC
>NZ_JBVIJE010000117.1:0-1103 GCF_055581585.1 Streptomyces sp. NPDC031426 | reverse complement strand
ATGCCGCTGCTGGTGGAGCGGGAGCGGGCCCTGTACGGCTCCTGGTACGAGTTCTTCCCGCGCTCGGAGGGCACGGCCGAGCAGCCGCACGGCACGTTCCGTACGGCCGCGCGCCGGCTGGAGCCGATCGCGGAGATGGGCTTCGACGTCGTCTATCTGCCGCCGATCCATCCCATCGGCACGACCTTCCGCAAGGGGCCCAACAACACGCTCACCGCCGGGCCCCAGGACGTGGGCGTGCCCTGGGCGATCGGCTCTCCCGAGGGCGGGCACGACGCCGTCCACCCGGGCCTCGGCACCATCGAGGACTTCGACTTCTTCGTCGAAAAGGCCCGCGGACTCGGTCTTGAGGTCGCCCTCGACTTCGCGCTCCAGTGCTCGCCCGACCATCCCTGGGTGCACAAGCATCCGGAGTGGTTCCACCATCGGCCCGACGGCACGATCGCCTACGCGGAGAATCCGCCGAAGAAGTACCAGGACATCTACCCGATCGCCTTCGACGCGGACATGGACGGGCTCGTCGCCGAGACCGTCCGGGTCCTGCGGCACTGGATGGGCCACGGCGTGCGCATCTTCCGCGTCGACAACCCGCACACCAAGCCGGTCGTCTTCTGGGAGCGGGTCATCGCGGAGGTCAACGCGTCCGACCCGGACGTGATCTTCCTTGCGGAGGCCTTCACCCGCCCGGCGATGATGCACACCCTCGCCCAGATCGGCTTCCAGCAGTCCTACACCTACTTCACCTGGCGCAACAGCAAGCAGGAACTCACCGAGTACGCCAGTGAGTTGGCGGGCGAGGCGGCGGCCTACATGCGGCCGAACTTCTTCGCCAACACCCCGGACATCCTGCACGCCTACCTCCAGCACGGCGGCCGGCCCGCCTTCGAGGTGCGGGCCGTGCTCGCCGCGACCCTCTCCCCCGCCTGGGGCATCTACAGCGGCTACGAACTGTGCGAGAACACCCCGTTCAGGCAGGGCAGCGAGGAGTACCTGGACTCGGAGAAGTACCAGCTCAGGCACCGGGACTGGGAGGCTGCGGCACGCGAGGGCCGGACCATCGCGCCGCTCATCACCAGGCTCAACACCATCCGACGGCAGCACCC
>NZ_JBVIJE010000116.1:0-1125 GCF_055581585.1 Streptomyces sp. NPDC031426 | reverse complement strand
GCCGTGACGGCGGCGAAGCTGGCCAAGGAGGCCGCGCAGAAGGCGGCGGCCGAGACCCAGGCGGCCAAGAACGACTCCCTGCACGCCGCAACCGCGGCCGGCCGGGCGGCTTCCGCCGCGAAGCAGGCTGCGGAGGCTGCGCAGGAGGCGATCGACGCCGCGGCCGCCGCCAACAACAGTGCGCGGCTGGCGGCCAGCGCCGCCGAGCAGGCCGCTTCGGCGGCGGTGGGTGCCGCTCAGGCCGCGTCCCGTGCCCAGAGCGCCGCCGCGGACGCGGCCACGGACGCGGGCCAGGCCTCGGCGGCGCGCAAGGCGGCCGACGACGCCCGCACCGCGGCCAAGGGAGCACGGCTGGCGGCGGACGCCGCCAAGCAGGCCGGCAACGCGGCGGCCGATGCGGGCAACGCGGCGAAGGCCGCCGCCGATGCCGGCACCAACGCCGACGCCGCCGCGGACGCGGCCGATGAGGCCAACACCTACGCCACGCAGGCCGGTGTCCACTCCTCCGAGGCCGGTGCCGAGGCCGCGGCCGCTCATCGGCACGCGCAGGAGGCCAACCGCGCCGCCAACGCCGCAGCAGCGCTGGCCGCGGAGTCGGCCAGCGCGGCCAGTGACGCGGAGGACGCGGCCAACGCGGCGGCCACGCATGCGGACAACGCCGCCAAGGACGCCGATGACGCGGCCAAGCACGCCGGTGAAGCGGCCACCGCCGCAGCCCAGTCGGCGGCGCACGCCAAGGCCGCCCAGGAGGCTGCCGACGCCGCCACCGCGGCCGTCGCCAAGGCCCAGAAGACCCACCAGACCGCCGTCAAGATCGAGGCGGAGGAGCTGACCGAGCGCACCAACGCCGGTATCGCGCAGGTCAAGGACCTCAAGGCCCAGCAGGATCAGCAGGCGGCCGCGGACGCCGCTGCCGCCCAGCAGGTCAAGGACACCGACGACCGGGCCAAGTCCCTGGCCGTGCAGGCTGCACAGCCCGGAGCCGACCCCAAGGCCCTCGCTGCGGCCGGCCGCAAGGTCGCGCTGGCCACGATGCAGACTGGTGGGCCCTGGAGCAGGGGCGCCGCCGAGCAGGCCCTGACCGGCACCGACCAGGACGTCGTCGACTACCTCACCACCCGCCGC
>NZ_JBVIJE010000115.1:0-1169 GCF_055581585.1 Streptomyces sp. NPDC031426 | reverse complement strand
GCCTGGAACTCGACCCCCGCGTCCTGGCCGCCAACCCCCTGCTCTGGCACGAACTCGACACAGGCGTCCGCCGCTCCATGGAACGCGGCACCTTGAGTCAGGGAACCGACGTTCTGGAACGGCTGGGCCACCGTATCGACGACGAGGCGCTGCAGGCGGTCCTCCGCGCGTCGGGACTCTCCTGACCTCATCCCGGCGCCACGCACACGGTCCCACTACCCGTTCCCGGCGGTGGCCACATCTCCAGCGAGCCACGCGGCCGGCAGGAAGTCGCTGGCGCTGAGAAACCTGTCCAGGACGCCGACGGACGATCGGGGGCGGCGGCGAACTCGGTTCTCGGCCTGGCCGTGACTCCCGCTTGGCTTTCGGCCTGCCGCATGACGTGGAGGTCACGGTGCACTCTGCGAACACCCAGGTCATCAACGGACTAATCGGCAGCCTTCTCTGGCGTCCTCTTATCGCTGCCAGCTGCCGCTGGTGTGTCTTAAAGCGGTGGTTTCATCTGATCGACGAGGTGACGGGAGCGTGAAGGCATGTCGGTCAAGGGTGGGCAGAGCTGAAGGCGAAAGCTCAGATGCGGGTGGAACGAGGTGGATCCAGGTGAGCCATCGCCCAGTCGGGCGGACTGTCCGTCGGTGGCCTCGCCGGTGGGGTGCGCTCCTCGATGGACGGGAAGGGGATCTGCGCCCGCCTGCAACACGGCCGCACGACATCCTGCTCGCCCACGAGCGGACCCATCTCGCCTCTCGTGCAGGAAACGTTGTTCAGGCGGCCGACGAGCGACCCAACCAGCGCATGCGAGACCTCGGCGTCGTCCAGGGCGCCAGCGCCCGATGACGACCGTGATGGTCGAGGCAGCGGCTACCGATGGGCTCGAGCGATCCGCCGTAATAACCCGTACAGGCCGGCGACACGGAGACGCCGTCGAGACGCAGCGCCCCCGCCTACCTGCATTGGCGCTGGTGATCGGTATTGTCCGCCTCGATGCACCGGGCCCGTGGACAGTGGTCCGCAACGAGGAGGATCACCATGGCCGATCGCCGACAGGCAAACGCGCCGGATGACGGATCGCGGACGCCCGAGGCTCATCATGCGAGCGCGTACGACACGGTGCGCATCGCGCTGGTCATCGGTGCTCTCGGTGTGGTCTTCGGTGACATCGGCACCAG
>NZ_JBVIJE010000114.1:0-1200 GCF_055581585.1 Streptomyces sp. NPDC031426 | reverse complement strand
CGGCATCATGCCCGGGGCTGCAGAGTCCAGTGCGACACGTTGACTTCTTTTTATTCATAGGATATGCCGATGTAGAGAAATAGGGGACTCACGGGACGGTAACTCGGTGCTTCGCATCCGCCGTGATAGAAGAGCTTCTGCGCCCCAGGATCATGTGTGGAAACGGCAGGAGATTCTCGTGCTTGAACCGGATATCAAGGATTTCTGGTCCGCCCACCCGTGCGGTGACAACGTCTTCGGGGCGCCGGACGGAGACGAGCGACAGGACTACGAGGAGTTCTTCTCGCGGTACGACGCCGCGAAGTACCGGCTCGAACACCACATTCCGGCATGTCTGGAGAGACTGGACTGCGCCGGGCGGCGCCTTCTCGAGATCGGACTCGGACAGGGTTCGGAGGCCGAGCAGTTGATCAGGCGAGGTGCCCGGTGGACGGGGGTCGACCTGACCGAGACGGCGGTCAGGAGGACGGGAACGCGGCTCGCCCTGCGTGACCTGCCGTACGACGGGCTGCACCAGGCCAGCGTTCTGGACCTGCCGTTCCCGGACGCGTCCTTCGACGTCGTCTTCAGCCACGGGGTGCTTCACCACGTCCCGGACATCCACCGGGCCCAGCGGGAGATCCGTCGTGTACTGAAGCCCGGCGGAGAGTTGGTGGTCATGCTGTACGCCCGCTGGTCGCTCAACTACCTCGTGTCGATCGGGCTACTGCGCCGGGCCGCGCTCCTGGCGACCCATCCGCTGGTGCGGCTGGGCGCGCTTCCCGCGCCCCAGGGGCTCCTCGGTGCCCACCTGGACAACGCCCGCAGGATCGGGCTCGCTCGATACCTGCGGATGCCAAAATTCATCCACAGCAACACCGATGGCCCCCACAACCCGTTTTCGCGGGTCTATGACGTCGGGCGCGTGCGGCGGGACTTCCCAGATTTCGACGTCCGTCACGCCGAGAAGCATTTCCTGCACGCCCCGCCGCTGCCTGTTCACGGACGCGGCAGTGGGAAAGTACTGGGCTGGCATCTGTGGGTGCGTATGACGCCGCGCGCCCGTTGAACGGGAAACCGTTTACGAATGCGCCGCATGGGGGGAACATTCGGCCGCGACCCTGGGTGATTCGGGGACTATTTCCTACGCTGTCGCCGGGGAGGAAGGAACCGGCCGCACAGCAACAGGAAAAACGGCCGTCCGTCCATTCGTCAGCTTCA
>NZ_JBVIJE010000113.1:0-1200 GCF_055581585.1 Streptomyces sp. NPDC031426 | reverse complement strand
CTAGTGGCTCGTCACGCAGCCTTGGCCTGGTAATCGATCCGTTGCTCGTCGGCCAGCAGACTGTCTCCAAGACCTGATCTTGGAGGTGGTCGTGGGACGTCGACCGAGTGTGTTCGTCCGGCCGGTCACGATGGACGAGGGCCGGAAGCTGCAGCGGATCAGCCGGACCGCGAAGGACCCGGTGAAACTCCGCCGGGCGATCGTGGTGCTGATGTCCGCCCAGGGCCAGACGGTCAAGGACATCTCCACGCTGATGCAGGTCGGCGAGGACTACGTCCGCGATGTCATCCACGCCTTCAACGAGCGGGGGTTCGACGCGCTGGACCCAAAATGGAGCGGGGGACGCCCCAAGACGATCAGTGACCAGGTGCGCGAGCACATCTGCCTGATCGCCCGGACATCCCCCGCCGACTGGAAGATCACCGCGTTCTCCACCTGGAGCCTGAGCAAGCTCGCCGAGCACCTCATCAAGCAGCGGGTGACCGCAGCCATCAGTCGCGAGACCCTGCGCCGGATCCTGCGCGCCGGCAAGGTCTCCTGGAAGACCACCACTACGTGGAAGGCGTCCACCGACCCGGAGTTCATCACCAAGATGCACCGCATCCTGGCGCTCTACGACACCCCGCCGACGGACGGGCGGGTGATATGCGTCGATGAGTTCGGGCCGCTGAACCTGATGCCCCGCAAGGGCAAGGCCTGGGGGCTGGTGAGGCGTCCGCGCAGGCTGCGGGCCACTTACAACCGCTATGGCGGCGTGCGGCACATGCTCGCCGCCCTCGATCTGGCCACCGGCAAGCTGTACTACCGCATCCGCCCGCGCAAGCGCTGGCGCGAGTTCCTTGGCCTGCTCAAGGCCCTGCGTGCGCGCTGGCCTGGGGAGAAGCTGTATGTGGTGCTGGACAACTTCTCCCCGCACAAGCATGCCCAAGTGCGGGCCTGGACCACGGACAACGACGTCGAGTTGGTCTTCCTGCCGACCTACGGCTCCTGGCTGAACTGGATCGAGGCCGAGTTCGCGGCCTTGCGCTACTTCGCCCTGAACGGCACTGACCATCGCAGCCACGGCGAGCAGAACGCGGCCATTGCGGCCTACGTCCGCTGGCGCAATGCCCGCGCCGAGCCCAAGACGGCGTTCGCGCCCGACTCACCGATCCGGTCCTGGACCGATTACCCGACCAAGGCTGCGTGACGAGCCACTAG
>NZ_JBVIJE010000112.1:0-1215 GCF_055581585.1 Streptomyces sp. NPDC031426 | reverse complement strand
CACCCTCACCCCAGCCGGTGCCGTCCGCACCCGCCGCGAACGCCTTCACCCGGCCATCGGCAGCAAGACCACGCTGCCGGCTGAAATCGACGAAGGCCTCGGGGGTGGACATGACGGTGACGCCGCCGGCCAGCGCCAGCGTGCACTCGCCGCTGCGCAGCGCCTGCACGGCCAGGTGCAGGGCGACGAGCGAGGAGGAGCAGGCGGTGTCGACGGTCACCGCGGGGCCTTCCAGCCCGAAGACATAGGAGATACGTCCGGAGACCACGCTCGCCGCGTTACCGGTGCCGAGGTGACCCTCGATGCCCTTGGGCGGAACGGCGATCAGGGACGCGTAGTCCTGTCCGTTGGTGCCGACGAACACACCGGTACGGCTGCCGCGCACCGTCGTGGGGTCGATGCCGGCGCGTTCGCACACCTCCCAGGCGGTTTCCAGCAGCAGTCGCTGCTGGGGGTCCATCGCCAGCGCCTCACGTGGTGAGATGCCGAAGAAGGCCGCGTCGAACCGGTCGGCGTCGCCGAGGAAGCCGCCCTCACGGGTGTAGGAGGTGCCCTGCCGTTCGGGGTCGGGGTCGGCGAGGCGTTCCAGGTTCCAGCCGCGGTCGGTCGGGAAGCCGGAGATCGCGTCGCGGCCGTCGGTCACGAGGTGCCAGAGGTCCTCCGGTGACCGGACGCCACCGGGGAAGCGGCAACTCATCGCGACGATCGCGATCGGGTCGTCGGTGTCCGTGGCGACGGCGGTCAGAGCCGGGGTGCCCACCGCGGTCTCCCGTCCGAGGAGTTCGTCGCGCAGGTGGGCGGCGAGAGCGGAGGCCGTGGGGTAGTCGTAGACCAGGGTCGTCGGCAGGCTCAGCCCCGTGACGGCGCCCAGACGGTTACGCAGCTCCACAGCGGTGAGGGAGTCGAAGCCCAACTCCCGGAACGCACGGTCACCATGGACGGCATCGGCACCACTGTGCCCGAGCACGGCCGCGACCTGGGCCCGCACCAGGTCCAGCAGTTCGCGGTGCTGCTCCGGCCCGGTGAGGCCCATCAGCCGCTCGGTGACCGTGGTGGCCTCGTTGGCGTCGGTGACGACACGGGGGTTGCCCGAGGTCTGCGAGGTCTTTCGCGCCTCGGTCAGTTCGTCGAGGAGTGTGCTGGGGCGTACGGCGGTGAAGCCGGACGCGAAGCGTTCCCAGTCCAGGTCCACCACACACAGCGCCGGATCACCGA
>NZ_JBVIJE010000111.1:0-1283 GCF_055581585.1 Streptomyces sp. NPDC031426 | reverse complement strand
TAGGGCGTGCAGATCTTTAACTCGTGGCTTTCTGCTTGGTGGTTCGTTGGTCAGGCATGAGCGGGTTGGATGGGCAACGGACCGCGCTGGCAGCCAAGTTCGAGGCGATTCTGCCGCACCTCGACGAGCGGCAGCGTCGCCTGCTGATAGGGGCGGAGGCGCAGTCCCTCGGCCGCGGCGGGATCAGAGCGGTCGCTCGTGCCGCCGGTGTCCGTGAGGCCACTGTGTCTGCCGGAGTGCGGGAACTCGAGTCCGGAGAAGCGCCGTTGGGCCGTGTCCGTCGGCCCGGCGCCGGCCGCAAACGCGTCGTCGACCAGAACCCAGCCGTTCGGGAGGCACTCCTCACGCTGGTCGAGCCCGACGTCCGCGGAGATCCCATGTCGCCGCTGCGCTGGACCACCAAATCCACCCGCAAGCTGGCCGAGCAGCTGACCCGGCAGGGCCACAGGATCTCCGCGGACACGGTGGGCGACCTGCTGCGCGAGGAGGGCTTCAGCCTGCAGAGCAATGCCAAGACGCTGGAAGGCAAGCAGCACCCTGACCGGGACGCACAGTTCCACTACCTCAACGAGCAGGCCCGCGACCACCAGGACGGCGGTGCCCCGGTGATCAGTGTGGACACGAAGAAGAAGGAGCTGGTCGGCCCGTTCAAGAACAACGGCCGTGAATGGGAGCCGAGAGGCGAGCCGGTGCGGGTCGACACCCACGACTTCCCCGACCGCGTGCTGGGCAGGGCGGTGCCCTACGGCATCTACGACGTCGCCGCGAACACCGGCTGGGTCAACGTCGGCACCGACCATGACACCGCCGCGTTCGCCGTCGAGTCGATCCGCCGTTGGTGGAACGGAGTCGGGCGGGCCACCTACCCGACGGCCGGCCGGCTGCTGATCACCGCCGATGCCGGCGGCTCCAACGGGTATCGCACCCGCACGTGGAAGACCGAACTCGCCCGGTTCGCCGCTGAGTCCGGCCTCACGATCACCGTCTGCCACCTGCCTCCCGGGACTTCGAAGTGGAACCGGATCGAGCACCGGCTGTTCTCCCACATCACCATGAACTGGCGCGGCAGGCCTCTGACCAGCCACGAAGTCATCGTCGAGAGCATCGCGGCGACCACCACCAAGACCGGTCTGACCGTGCACGCGGAACTCGACACCAACCCGTATCCCACCGGCATCCAGGTCAGCGACGACGAGATCGCCTCTCTGCCGATCACCCGCCACCGCTTCCACGGCGACTGCAACTACACCCTGCACCCCCAGCATCCGACGGACGCGGCCACG
>NZ_JBVIJE010000110.1:0-1441 GCF_055581585.1 Streptomyces sp. NPDC031426 | reverse complement strand
AAGAGCCTGCGCGTCGACCGACACACCTACAAGGCCACCGTCAGCATCGACATCCTGTTGACAGCACCCATCAGCCCATAAACTTCATGGCCTTGTCCTAAAGCCGCCTACGCGCCGGGCCCTTCCTCGTGGCTGTCCCCTGTGGGGCCGCCCAGGCCCTGACCGCCGCGTGGAGATCCTGACTTCGCCACCCACTCCTTCTGGGAGCCGGCGCGCCCCTGGGCCGAGGTGTCGCAAGGGGCCGCCGCGCAGGACGGCTGCGGCGGGGAAAGTGCCTGCCTGGCGGATAGCGAGCGCCCGTAGCTTGCGGCACGGGCCACCACGCAAGGGTGCGGGCTCGCCGTGTCGAAGGCGAGGGCGGACACGCACGCCGCTCCAGGGCGACGTTCATCGCCGACAGGGCGATCCCGCCTCGATGGAAGTCCCCCGGACTCCCACCTGTGTCTCCAGGGAAAAAGTAGCTCTGCGTGACCTACCGGCGTGTCATTGCGGAGTGTGCCCGCATGGTGTTAGCCCAAGGGTATGACCGTCTTCGGAACTGGGGTGCGCGCGGGCATTGTCGCTGGTGTGCTCAGTGGTGTGCCGTCGACGCTGCATGCCTTGGCCACGCGGCGTGATCCGCTGGCGGCGACCCGCGCGGCCGGATCGCTGCTGCTGCCGGACGAAGCCCGCTCGGCGCGACTGCTCGCTGCGGCGATCCCCGTCCACTTTGGGCTCAGCGTCGGCTGGGGCGTGGCGCTCGCGGCCGTGCTGCCGCGACGGGCGACCACCGCGTGGGGTGCGCTGGCCGGACTCGCGATCGCCGCGCTCGACTTCAGTGTGCCGGGCAGACGTACCGCCCAGATCCGCGCGCTGCCACGGTGGCCGCAGGTGGCGGACCATCTCACCTACGGCGTGATCGCCGCTGCGGCGGTGGCCACCGCACACACCGAGGACCTTCAAAGCGTGCCGCGGTCACACGGTCGGAGCGCGCCAGCGGCCGGCCAGCAGGCTGTCAGGGACCGCCGGTACGGTCTACGCCATGGCCCTTTTGGCGGCAGGTGAGGTGATGTCGCGGATGATGTCTTCGGTGAAGATGGGGTGGCCGTAGCCTGCATGGTCACGATGCGTTCCTCAGGGCGTTTGATGAGGGGGATGACGGGGGCGGAGTCGGCGGCGCGGGGCAGGTCGACCATCTCGTGGACGGGCAGCGGGTAGGGCGTGTCACTGGTGCCGGTGACCTCGAGGGTGATCTCGCTGCGCTGGTTGTGGGTGTCGTCGTCGGAGATGGCTTTGGAGCAGGGGCACAGGCTGGTGGCGGGGGGGGGGGGGGGGGGGGGGGGGGGGGGGGGGGGGGGAGGGGAGGAGGGGGGGGGGGGGGGGGGGGGGGGGGGGGGGGGGGGGGGATGGGGGGGGGGGGGGGGGGGGGGGGGGGGGGGGGGGGGGGGGGGGGGGGGGGGGG
>NZ_JBVIJE010000109.1:0-1522 GCF_055581585.1 Streptomyces sp. NPDC031426 | reverse complement strand
CAAGGCCATGAAGTTTATGGGCTGATGGGTGCTGTCAACAGGATGTCGATGCTGACGGTGGCCTTGTAGGTGTGTCGGTCGACGCGCAGGCTCTTGTAGGCATAGCGGGACATCGGACGCTTCACGGCGCGGGGACCGAGGCGCAGTCGGCGGGCGGGCATGAGGTTGTTGAGGACTGCTCGTCCGATGGCGCCCACGAGGTCGATGGTGGTGCCGGCGATCACGCCGGCTGCCTGGACGACCTGGTCGCGGGCGGTGTGGAGAGCGATGCTGAAGCTGGCCCGGTCCGGGTCGGCCCCGGGGACGGTGCTGGTGGCGTCGGCGATGGCGATCCTTATCGACTGGTAGACGGTCAGCAGGGCGTAGATTTCCTGCGCGATGCCCGGCAGGGTGCGGGCCCGCAGCACGCGTCGGCCGAGCACCGACTTCTTGATCGCGAAGTAGGCGGACTCCACTTCCCATCGCTCGTGGTACAGCCTGACCAGCTCGAAGGCTGGATAGCGGTGGGGATCGAGCAGGGTGGTGGCCAGGCGGTAGACGCCGCTGTGCCGTCCGGCGGTGGTGGCGATGGTGATCTCGCATTCGATGATGCGGACCTGAACCGTGCTGATCTGGGAGAGGAAGGAGCCGTCGTCGAACCGGTGCAGGACGGGCGGTTTGCGCGTTGCGGAGAGCCGGGCCAGAAAGTCGGCACTGGTGCCGGCCACGGCTTGGAGGAAAGCGTTGGTGGCAAAGCCTCGGTCCAGCAGTACGACCATGTCCTGGTGCAGTGAGCGCAGCAGGCGGCGTCCCAGGACGGGCTCGCCGGGTTTGCGGGGGCCGAAGACCGCGTCGATGACCGCGCGGGTGCCGCAGGCGACCAGGGCGACCAGCAGGACCTGCGGGTAGCCGGAGGCGGCGGTGTACTGGTTGGCTCCCTTGCCCAGCCGGGCGCGCACGTCTGCGTCGTCGGCGACGTCCAGGTACGTGCCGTCGATGGCGACCACCAGCAGTCCGGCCCAGCGGGTCCCGGCGGTGCGGACCGCCGAGGCCGGGCCGCGCAGCAGGTCGAACAGGGCCTGCAGCGGGCGTGCGCCGAGCCTGGTGCGGGCGTGCCACAGTGCGGTCGCGGTCACCGTCGGCAGTGGCAGGGCCTCAAGGGCGCCGGTCAGCTTGCGCCACACGGCCGGGTAGCCGCATTCCTCGAACAGTGTGGCGGCGAGCAGCAGGTAGACCACCACCCGGGCCGGCAGTTTCCGCAGCCGCTGCTGAACCGCCCCGCACTCGGCGAGGACCGCATCGACCATCTCGAAGGGCACGACCTGGGTTAACTCGCCCAGATGTCCCGGGGCGAAGACGCCTTCGGCTACCGTGATTTCACGGGTGATGACAGACTGTCCGGACAGCGGAGCCTCCGGTCTTTGTGAACGGCTTGTCTTGGCGGACGAGCCAGTTCTACCGGGGCTCCGCTTCTCGCGTCCGGCGTCTTTCCAGATCAGCCCTCACTTGCGGCCACGACCCGACCCGTAACTTCATGGCCTTG
>NZ_JBVIJE010000108.1:0-1539 GCF_055581585.1 Streptomyces sp. NPDC031426 | reverse complement strand
TCGTTGGGAACAGCGGACCGACGGCAAGTACCCAAAATGCCAGGTGGCTGGGGATGGCACTCAAAGCCGGAGAGGATGGTATGTCCACACCTGATTACGAGTATGCGAGCAGATCGGTCGAAACACCCTACGGACGTCTGCACGTCCGAGACATCGGAGGCACTGGCTTACCCGTAGTCGCCATGCATGGTTTTCCGGACGATTCACGGATCTATGACCGCATCATCCCTCTCGTAACTCCACGGCGCGTGGTGGCGCTGGACTTCTCCGGCTTCGGAAAGTCTGACCGGGGCCAGGAGGCCACCCTCCGGCCCGGACAGCGCGAAGCCGAACTCAGTGCGGTACTCACTGAGCTGGGAATCGATCGCTGCGTTCTGGTCGGCCACGACGCTTCGGGTGCCGTCGCGGTCAATTTCACCCTGGACCACGCCGAGTCGGTGGACAGACTCGTCCTCCTCAACTGCTACTACGGGGACGCCCCTTCCTTGCAGTTCCCGGAGTTGATCCGCCTGCTGGGAGATCCCAACTTCAAACCGCTCGCCGACGCCCTCATGGACGACCCGAAGATGCGGGAATGGATCCTGGCGCATACCCAGGTGCGGTTCGGCTATGCAGTCGGGGACCCGGACGGTGTGGTGGCCGCCTCCGTGGTCCCGCAATGGTTCGGCGAAGGCACGCGGTCGGACGCACTGGTAGCGATTCGCGCGTGGACTGCCACTCTCTTCCCTGACCTGGAGGTCCAGAACCGCCGCATCGCGGATGGCGAGCTGGCCACGCTGACCGTGCCGGTCACCGTCGCGTTCGGCGAGGACGATCCCTACCTCAACCCCGAAGTCGCCCGTCACATCGCCCATCAGTTCCCTCATGCCGCGCTGCACCTGATCAAGAACGCTTCCCACTGGCCCCAGTGGGAACAGCCCGAGCAGACAGCCCGACTCATCCTCGGAGACGAGGACTGAACCTGCTTCACAGCACGCCAGGCATCGCCTGTTCGCGAGCAGGCGATGCCTGGCTTGGCCCTTCGTGATTTGGTCATCAGGGGCACTGGGAAAGCGTTATTCATGACGAAGTACTGCTACCGAAGACGCAATCCCACGCAATTTCCATTGATGCCTAATCGGGCAACCGGCCTCCCTTGGAAGAGGTGCCCCCCGCATTTCAGTCGAAGTACCTTCCATCGTCGGCGACGAAGAGGAAGCGGATGTTATGAATGTAGCGGAATAGGCCAGCGGCTCGCGGAGGAAAAGGATATGAACGACAGGACAAGCCTACCTACGGGAATTTGACAGAATGAGATTCTTGTGGCGATGCAGCAGACCGTAACCCCTCTGTCGTAAACCACTGCATTCGTAGTTTCCTGTGGGCGCATCTGTACGCGGAACACGTCGGTGCTCTGAATGACGCGGCCTACGATGAGAACCTCCTCTTTGCTGCCTGCATAGGGCACGACCTTTCCACCGGCCATGGGGACGCTGACTGGCTCGTGCCCTCGCTCTGACAACTCTGTGAACCGACTGAAGGCCGTCATGCCGGAAGGCC
>NZ_JBVIJE010000107.1:0-1662 GCF_055581585.1 Streptomyces sp. NPDC031426 | reverse complement strand
AGAAGCCGTATCTCAACCGATCATGGAACGTGCGGGTCGAACGCGGATTCCCGGTCGGGTGATCCTGCCGTGGCCAGGGCATGAAGACGGGACCTCCTGAACAACTCGTGGGTGTCGAATCCATAGAGCAGCAGGAGGCCCCGATGCCGCAGTCTTCCGTGCCGACGGCTGGGCAGTCCAACTCGGTTGCTCGATCGTGTGATTGCCTCGCGCACGTGTACGGCAACGCGGCCGATCATCCTGACCGGGTGCGCCGGTATCCCTCGGACATGACGGACGCGGAGTGGGCGGTCATCCGGCCGTTGCTGCCGGTGCCGGCCTGGCTCCAGGGCAGAGGCGGGCAGCCCGAAGGCTACTGCCACCGCCAACTGCTGGACGCGATCCGCTACCTGGTCGCGGGCGGGATCTCCTGGCGGGCGATGCCCGCGGACTTCCCCGACTGGGGCCGCGTCTACGCCTTCTTCCGCCGCTGGCGCGAGCACGGGCTCATCACCGAGTTCCACGACCGGCTGCGCGCACGAGTGCGTGAGCGCGAGGCCCGTGAGGCCGAGCCCACGGCGGGAATCATCGACGCGCAGTCGGTCCGGGCCGCCGCGACGGTGCCGGCCGCCTCACGCGGCTACGACGGCGGAAAGAAAGTGCCGGGCCGCAAACGACACATCGTGACCGACACGCTCGGTCTGCTCCTGGTCGTCTGTGTCACCGCCGCGAATATCGGCGACCGGGACGCCGCCGTGGGCCTGCTGAGGAGGCTGCGCCGCCTGCACCGCGACATCACCCTCGTGTGGGCCGACGGCGGCTACACCGGCTCCCTCGTCGACTGGTGCCGCCAGAAACTCGCGCTGACCTTGGAGATCGTCAAACGCACCGACGACATGGCGGGGTTCGTGGTGCTGCCCAGGCGCTGGGTGGCAGAGCGCACGTTCGCGTGGCTGATGCATTCGCGCCGGCTGGCCCGGGACTACGAGACGTTGCCGGCCAGCAGCGAGGCGATGATCCGGTGGTCGATGGTCACGCGGATGAGCCGGCGTCTGGCACGGCCACGGGCCGCCGGCCGGCGCTGAATGCCCCCGACGTCTCCTGCACCAGCCACCCGCGCTCCGCCAGACGCCGGGCCTTCGAGCGCACTCCCTCGACCTTCGCCGACGTTGTCTCCAAGCCCAGCCGAGCCGTGATCTCCCTGGCCTTCAGCGGCCCCTGGCCCGCCGGCTGCCGCTCCTCCAGCACGCCCAGAATCCGCTGGTAGTCCGGCGCCAGCACCGTCACCGGCAGTCCTTCGCGCCAAGGCGGCACGACCGAACCCGGCACCGGCGCGGGCGAGGACACGGTTTCCGCCTCCGCCTCGGCCTCCGCCACGGCGGTGGTCTCGGCAGCTGAGGCCGCCAGGGCCTCTACCAGCTCCTCCCTCGCGATCACCCGCCGGTCCAGCTCGATCTCCGCGGCCTCCAACACCCCAGCCAGCCGCGCAGCTTCCTCCCGCAGGCCCTCCACCCGAACCCGGGCCGCCGTCTCCCGCTCCTCCAGCATTCCCAGCACCGACGCCATCGCGCACCCCTCGATCACGGAGCCGAAACAAGACGCCGCATGCCTCCCTCATTCCGAGCCAGACCATGCCTGACCAGTAGAAATCAAGCGATCACGTTCGGTTGAGATACGGCTTCT
>NZ_JBVIJE010000106.1:0-1708 GCF_055581585.1 Streptomyces sp. NPDC031426 | reverse complement strand
CTGAGTGCGTTGTGGCAAAGGGAGTCCCTGTTCGATGAGCAGGGGCTTCTTCGTGTGCGGGGCATGATCGCCGTGGGGTAGGGGCAGGCAGCGGACGGCTTGTTGTGGATCGAGGAGGATGCGATGCCGTCGGTGCTGGGGTTGATGGAACAGCGTGAGGCGCGGGCGAGGCAGGATCTGGAGTCCTGGACGGAGGTCCTGGAGCAGGCTCAGGCGGAGGTGGATGCCGCGCGGGAACGAGTCGAGCGGGCCCGGGTGGGGCGTGAGGAACTCGTGTCGGTGCTGGCCGAGGAGAGCCCGGTGAATACGCCGGTTCCGGTGCCGTCCGGTGGTGAGATGGCTGCCGCCGTGGGGTCGGGCGGCTTGGGTGCGGGGCATGGCGAGCGGCCGCCGGTGTGGCGGTCGGGTATGGGTGAGGAGGTGCTCGGCGGCCTGTATCGGGAGGTGTTCGCCGCGGTGGTGGCTGCGTCGGGGCCGGTGAACGGAGTGGAGCTGACGCGGGCGGTGGGCCGGGAAGCGGAGATCAAGAACGAGGTGGAGAAGATCCGGCACCGTGCCTATGTGCTGGAGAGGCGGGGCTGGCTGGTGCGGGCGCAGGACGGACGGTTCATGCCTGAGCCCGGAGCAGTCGGCCGGGACGCTTCTCCGGCCAGCGCGGAGCGTCCGCGGCCAGGCGCCGGGACAGTCTGATCACTGCGGCCCACCACACCATCTGGGCGTGGTGGTCGAAGCGTCGTTCGTGGTCGCGGTTGAGGCGGCGTGAGCGGGAGAGCCAGCTCAGCGTTCGCTCCACCACCCACCTGCGGGCCAGTACGACAAATCCGCGCCTGCCGTCGGAGCGGCGCACGACCTCGATCCGCACTCCGTGGCGGGCGAACGCCTCCACCAGCGCCGGTCCCTGGTAGGCACTGTCGACCCACACCAGCTTCAGCAGCCGGCCCGGCTGATCCATGAACGTCTCCAGCAGTGCGGGGGCGGCCTTGGAGTCGTGCACATCGGCCGTGGTCACGCTCACCTCCAGGAGCAGGCCCTCGGTGTCGGTCAGGATGTGACGCTTGCGGCCGTCACGTGACTTGCCGCCGTCGTATCCGCGACTGTCCTCGCCGACGGTCTCGGAGGCGTCCACCGACTGGCTGTCGATGATTCCCGCGCTGGGCTCGGTGTTGCGGCCGGCGCGTTCCCTCGCCGAACGTCGCAGGCGTTCGTACAGTTCACGCGCATAGTCGTAGGCCCGCCAGCGGCGGAAGAAGTCGTAGACCGCCCGCCAGTACGGGAAGTCGACCGGCAGCGCCGTCCACTTCACGCCGTTGTCGACCAGGTAGCGCACCGCGTCGAGCATTGTCCGGTGGCAGTACGCCTCCGGACGCCCGCCCCGCTTCAGGAGCCAGGCCGGCACCGGCATCGCGGCGCGGACCTCGGCCCACTCCGCATCCGTCATGTCACTCGGATAGCAGCCTGCCCGCCGTCCCGGAGCGAGCGAACCGAACCGGTGCACGTAGCAGTCACACCCAGGGGTGACCGCGGTGGACGCATGCACAGAGATACTGCTCAACTGATCAGGCAACGGGCTTCCTTGGTCGTGCTGGTGTCGTAACCGCGTCACTACCAAGGGGCCCGTTCTCTCATGCCCGCGACCGCACCCGAACCCCAGTCCAGATGATCACCCACTGCCGCTCGAACAAGATCCGGTTTGCCACAACGCACTGAG
>NZ_JBVIJE010000105.1:0-1786 GCF_055581585.1 Streptomyces sp. NPDC031426 | reverse complement strand
AGGGCGCGCAGAGAATCAACACGCTGATTTGATCTTCCTTGGCGGCTGGTTGCCGTACCTGTCGAGGTGGGTAGCGACGTCTGCTGGAGTGCGGAATCTGGCTGTTGACGGCGGGATCGTGGGGCCGGACGTGGCCAGGAGGGGGCGTACTTCCTGGATAGCGCGGGTGAGGGTGCTTGCGGTGACGCCGAAGAGCTGGGCGAGCAGGTCATGGGTACCGATCTTGCGCAGGTAGAGCACGGTGGCCAGGATCCGGTCGGTGTCGGAGAGCTTGTCCTTGGCGCCTCCGCCGCGGGCCCGGCGGCGTTCGCCGCCCCGTCGCTCGTGGCGGTGCCGCTCGCGCTGTTCGGCCAGCACAGGGATCAAATGGTTGAGCATGGTGTCCAGTTCAGGGACGGTCATGCCGGTCAGCTCCGGGTCCCGAAGCGTGGAGCTGTCGAGGTGGGCCGGTCCGGCGGCCGGCCGTGCGGTGGTCGAGAGGGTTGCGGGGTCCGTCCGCGGGCCGGGAGCGGGCGGAACATCGGCGGGATAGAGCGTGTAGTTCCAGTCTCCGTGGAAGCGGTGTCTGCTCATCGCCAGGGCGTCGATCTCGGCGTCGGTGACCTTGATCCCGGTGTCGTAGGTGTTGGTGTCGAGCTCAGCCTCGACGCGGAGCCCGGTGCGTGTAGTGGTGGCTGCGATGGTGTTCACGATGATGTCGTGGCTGGTCAGCGGTCTGCCGCGCCAGTTCATGGAGATGTGGGAAAACAGCCGGTGCTCCACTTGATTCCACTTCGATGTGCCGGGCGGCATGTGGCACACCGTGATCAGTAGGCCGGTCTCGGCCGCGAGGGCTGCGAGTTCGGTCTTCCAGGCGCGGGTGCGGTAGCCGTTGGAGCCGCCGGCGTCCGCGGTGATCAGCAGCCGTGTGGCGTGAGGGTATTCGCGCCGACCACGGGCATGCCACCAGCGGCGGATCGAGGCGACCGCGAAGGCCGCGGTGTCGTGGTCGCACCCGACGTTGACCCAGCCGGTGTTCGCGGTGATGTCGTAGATCCCGTACGGGATCGCCTTGCCCGGCCCCTGCCGGTCGAGAAAGTCGTGCGTCTTGACCTTCACCGGCTCGCCTTGAGGCTGCCATTCGCGCCCGGCGTTCTTGTACTCGCCGACCAACTCTTTCTTCTTGGTGTCCACGCTGATCACCGGATCCCCGGCGTCCCGGTGATCACGGGCTTGTTCGTTGATGTAGCGGAACTGGGCGTCGCGGTCGGGGTGCTGGGCGCCCTCGATCGTCTTGGCGTTGGCCTGCAGGCCGAAGCCCTCCTCGCGCAGCAGGTCGCCGACGGTGTCCGCCGAGACGCGGTGGCCCTGCCGGGTGAGCTCACCGGCGAGCTTGCGCGTCGACTTCGTCGTCCAGCGCAGCGGAGACATCGGATCCCCACGCATATCCGGCTCGACCAACGCCAGCAGTGCAGGTCGCAACCCCGGATCCACCTCAGCGGCCCTCTTGCGCCCGCCGCCCGGGCGGCGGACTCGCCCCAACGGCTCTGCGCCCGCTTCCAGCTCGTCAACGCCCTTGCGGACCGTGGTCTCGCTGACCCCGGCCGCCTGCGCGACAGCCCGGATCCCGCCGTGCCCCAGGATCCGGGCCTCGGTTCCCATCAGAAGACGGCGCTGTCGCTCGTCCAGATGCGGAAACAACACCGCGAATCTCACGGCGAGTTGATCACGAGTCTCCTGTGATATGGCCATAACACATCAACGAGCCAGATCCACGGAAGCAACACCTTGATTCTCTGCGCGCCCT
>NZ_JBVIJE010000104.1:0-1811 GCF_055581585.1 Streptomyces sp. NPDC031426 | reverse complement strand
CACGGCGAGAAGCAGCTCGCCCCGCCGAAGTCCGCCGAATGGAGGGACGACGTCCAGCAGCTGACCGCGGGCCGCTTCACCGCGAACGGCCTGCGGGACGACCTGCTGGTGGTCTGGAAGGACGGTCACGTCTCCGTCTTCGGCGACCTGGCGGTCAACGGGCTGAAGAAGCAGACCCAGGCGGTCGCCAAGAACAAGACCTGGCCCTTCGCCGAGAAGCTCGCCACCGGCTCCTTCACCGGCAAGGACACCGACGACCTGCTGGTGCGCTGGATCGACGGCGAGACCACCATCTACCCCGGCATGACCGGCAAAGCCCTGCCCGCCGAGATCAGGATCCGGCCCGAGAAGTCGTACTGGACCAACGCGGCCGCCCTCACCGTCGGCGCCTTCAGCACCAACACCACCGCCAACGACATCCTCGTCCGCTGGAACGACGGCCACGTCAGCTACTTCACCGGCGTCGACGACAAGGGCCTCCACACCGAGATCCAACTCGCACCCGCCAACTGACCTAGCCGGACACGGCCTTCTCGGGGGCGGCACCCGGACAACCGCCGAGCCGCCCCCCGGCACCGCGCTGCCCAGGAGCCAGTGACCCATGGCCCCAGCGGGTCGGACGAGCGGTGCATCACCCCCCAACCGAAAGAACGAATCGAGTCCGCTGTGACATATCCACGACGCCCACGGCGCGTGGCAGCAGGGGCTCAGCGCGCGATCCGCGTGCTGTGCCTGGGCCTGCTGCCCAGCGCGCTCGTCCTGGGCCTGCTGGGACCCGCGCCTTCCCCCGCCAGAGCCGACGGCACCACCCCCACGAACACCGGTATCTCCGGTGCGCTTCCGGACACCGACCGCGCCAAGGTGGTACGGATGTGGGAGACGGGCGGCCCCGGTGTGCGGGCCGCCGCCGAGGTCGCTCTCGTCGGCAGTGACGACGACGTCAAGAACTTCCTCTCCCAGGCCTCCGACATCGCTGTCCAGGACGAGCGGGTGGCCGTCGCCCAGTTCGCCAGCGTCGGCGGTCTCAGCCTGCAGGAGGCCGCGCGCAAAGCGCTCGACGGGACGCCGGACGATCTGAAGGCGTTCCTGAAGGACGGCTGGAAGGCACCGCTGCAGCAGGACCAGCGGGTCCGTGTCGCACAGATCATCGACGCGGGCGGCCCGGAGGTGCAGAAGGCGGGGCGTGCCGCGCTCAACGGCACTCCCGACGACATCAAGAAGTTCCTCGACAACGACCAGTACAACGACCGGGAGCAGGACGAGCGGGTCGAGGTCGCCCAGATCATCGCGGCGGGCGGACCGAACGTCCAGGCGGCCGGCCGCATCGCCATCAACGGCACCGCCGACGACATCCACGAGTTCCTGCAGGTCGGGCAGTACGTGTCCCGTGCCCACGACCAGGAGCACGCCACGATCGCGCAACTCGCCGACCAGGCGGCCAAGGCGGGCAAGCTGGCCGGGCAGCAGACCCAGGCCGCCAAGGACGCCTCCGCCCGAGCGGTGACCGCGGCAAAGCTGGCGAAGGCAGCGGCGCAGAAGGCCGAGGCCGAGACCGAGGCCGCGCACAAGGACACCCAGCACGCGGCCGCCGCCGCTGCCCGCGCCGCGAGTGCGGCCACGCAGGCCGCGACCGCCGCGCAGACGGCGATCGACGCGGCCAATGCCGCCACCAATGCGGCGCGGGTCGCCGCCAATGCCGCCTCCGCGGCCGCCGCTGCCGCCGACGGTGCCGCCCAGGCCGCCTCACAGGCGCGCGACGCGGCCGCGAACGCGGCCGTCGACGCCGGCCAGGCAGGTGCCGCCCGCAAGGC
>NZ_JBVIJE010000103.1:0-1824 GCF_055581585.1 Streptomyces sp. NPDC031426 | reverse complement strand
CGCGAGCCGGGCGCTGCCGCGCCAGTGGCGGTCGCCGGCCGAGCCTGGCGGTCCGCTCCGTCGCATGCCGCCGACGCTAGGCGCCCGCACCCGGTGTGGCGACCGCTGCTTACGGGCCCCTAACGCGTGCGGGCGAATCTTGACGGGATCCTGACGCGGTCGCGGGGTCGGTCCTCAGCCGGTGTGCACGCGGGGGCGGCGTTTCCGGTTCGGCTCTGCCTCGCGCAGGACCTCGCGGGTGACCGGGGCGACCTCGCCCTGGCCGAAGAGGAAGAAGCGCAGGAAGTTGGCGAAGGGGCTGCCCTCGGTCCACTCGAAGTAGATGTGCGGGGTGCAGCCGGTCGTGTCCCGGACGTGGAGGAGGAGGGCTGCGAGGGCGTTGGGGATGGAGGAGGACTCCACCGTCAGGACGCGGTAGCGGTTGTGCAGGACCTCGCCGCGTACGGTGAGGCCGGCCTCGAACTCGGAGGGGTCGGTGACCGTGACCTCGACGAAGACGAAGTCCTCCTGCTCCGGCATCTCGTTGTCGGCCCGTATCTGCTCGACCTTGTCGCGGTACTGGGCCTTGTCCCGTCGGCCCGGTTCGTTGGCGATGAACCGGATCTTCCGGCTGGCGATGTCGCGGATGAATCGTTCCGCCATGTCGTCCAGCTCGACATGGGTGACGCGCAGCTCGAAGGCGCGGGCCAGCCGGGACGCCAGGGAGATGAGGATGATGCCGACGATGAAGCAGGCGCCGATCTTCACACCGTCCGGGCGTTCGATGACGTTGGCGACGGTGACGTAGAGCAGGACGGCCGAGACGATGGCGAAGCCGATGGTCCAGCCGCGCTGGGCGGCCCTGCGGGCGGCGATGGTCACCGCGATGGCCGCGGAGGACATCAGGACCAGTACACCGGTGGCGTAGGCGCCGCCCTGTGCGTCGACGTTGGCGTCGAAGATCCAGGTCACCAGGAAGGCGACCAGCGTGAAGACGATCACCATCGGGCGCACCGCCCGCGCCCAGTGCGGTGCCATGCCGTAGCGGGGCAGGTAGCGGGGCATGAGGTTGAGCAGGCCGGCCATCGCGGAGGCGCCGGCGAACCACAGGATGGCGATCGTCGAGAGGTCGTAGACCGTGCCGAAGGCGTTGCCCAGGTACTCGTGGGCGAGATAGGCGAGTGCCCGGCCGTTGGCCTGGCCACCCGTCTTGAACTCGTTCGCCGGGATGAGCACCGTGGTGATGAAGGCGGTGGCGATCAGGAACACGCTCATGATGAGCGCGGCGGCCGTCAGCAGCTTCTTGGTGTCGCGGATCCGGCCCTTGGGCTTGTTCTCGGTGTCGTCGGGGTCGCCCTGGACGTGGGGCATGACGGCGACGCCGGTCTCGAAGCCGGACAGGCCGAGGGCGAGCTTGGGGAAGACGAGCAGGGAGACGCCGATCATGGCGAAGACGTTGCCGTGCTGGGTGGTCAGGGCGCTGGTCCAGTCGGTGACCACGTGCCCGGCGGTCAGGACATGCCAGAAGCCGACGACGACGACCACGGCGTTCAGGCCGAGATAGACCACCACCAGGGCGACCGCGACGCCGATCGCCTCCAGGAAACCCTTAAGGAACACCGCTCCCAGCAGGGCCACCAGCAGCAGGGTGATCAGCATCTGCTGCCCGTGCAGCACGTTCGTCAGGTGGGGGTTCTCGATGAGGTGGGTGGAGGCGTCGGCGGCCGAGAGGGTGATGGTGATCAGGAAGTCCGTGGCGGCGAAGCCCAGCAGCGTCAGGACGAACAGCTTGCCCTTCCAGAAGGAGAGCAGCCGCTCCAGCATGGCGATGGAGCCCTCGCCGTG
>NZ_JBVIJE010000102.1:0-1841 GCF_055581585.1 Streptomyces sp. NPDC031426 | reverse complement strand
CTAGCTTGACTCTGTCGGGGATCTTGGAGTTTCCCGGTGCAGCGACATGACCGACGGGCATGATCGGGGCTGTTCCGCAGGCCGATATAGCTCTTGGGGTGTGCGTTGTCCCTCCGTTCCCGTTCCGGTGAGCAAGTCCCGTCTCTGACCGCACAGATCGCGCGGGCGAGCAACCCGGACGGTACGACGGCGATGTGGGTGCGGGACCGGTTGGACGGGCTGTGGCACGACGAGGACTTCGCCGGCTGGTACCCGCGCGACGGCCGTCCGGGTCTGTCGCCCGCCCAGCTGGCCACCGTTTGCGTGCTGCAGTTCGTGCTGGGGCTGTCGGACCGCCAGGCGGCGGAAGCGGTCCGCTGCCGCATCGATTTCAAGTACGCCATGGCCATGGAGCTGGACGATCCCGGTTTCCACCACAGTGTGCTGGCCGACTTCCGCGAGCGCCTCACTCGGGACGACCGCGCCGACCGACTTCTCGATCTGGCGCTCGCCCGCCTGCAGGAGGCCGGACTCGTACGCGAGCGCACCACACAGCGCACCGACTCCACCCACGTCCTGGCCGCGGTACGCGACCTGACCCGGCTGGAACTGGTCACCGAGGCCGTCCGTGCCGCGCTGGAAGAAGTCGCCCGCACGGCCGGGCACCTGCTGGTCGGCCTGGTCGACGAGGACTGGGGGCGCCGCTACGGCCGTCCGGTCCGTCTGGGCAAGAACCCCACCCGACCCAAGACCAGGATCCTGGCCGCCGGCGACGACGCCTGCCGACTGCTGGAACTACTCCACCAGCACGGAACCGGCTACCGGCCCGGCCCGCAGACCGAGGCCCTGCGGCAGATCGTCGTGCAGAACTACTACCGCGACGCGGCAGGCCGCCTGCGCTGGCGCACCGCCGACGACGGTGGGCTGCCGCCCTCCTCCTCGGCGGTCGTCTCGCCTTACGACACTATGGCGCGCTACGTCCGCCATGGGCACATCATCAGCTGGAAGGGGTTCGCCGCGCATGTCACCGAGACGTGTGCCTCTGGCGGCGTCAACGTGATCACGGATGTGGCCACCACCTCGGCCGCCACGAACGACGGCCAGGCCCTGCCCGGTATCCACGCCCGCCTGGCGCGCCGGGGGCTGCTGCCCGCCGAGCACCTGGTCGACGGCGGCTACACCTCCCTGGTCCACCTGGAACGAGCCCAGCGCGAACACCAGATCACCCTCAGCGGCCCACTGCCGGGCAACCCCACCCGCCAGCACCGCAGGAACGATGGCTTCGACCGGGACGACTTCCACATCGACTTCGACCGCCGGCAGGTCACCTGCCCCCAGGGCCAGGTCAGCGCCGGCTGGCACGGCCCCTACCCGACGTCCTCGCCCACCGCCGCCCCGCTGATCGTGGCCCGGTTCACCAAGAGCCAGTGCCGCCCCTGCCCGGTCCGCACCCGGTGCACCGCCACCGCCGACAGCGCCCGGACCGTGGGCTTTCCCCCACGAGAACTCCGCGACCTGCAACTCCGCGTCCGCGCCGAGCAGCAGACCCCCGACTGGAAGGCCCGCTACGCGGTGCGTTCCGGAGTCGAGGGCACCATCAACGAGTTCGCTCACGGACACGGCATGCGCCACTGCCGCTACCGAGGACAGCCGAAAGCCCATCTGCAACACGTACTCACGGCCATCGCCGTGAACATCGAACGCCTCAGCAGTCAGCCCGCGACTGAGGGACCCTCTTCGCCGAGACCGCCGACCGCCTTCCAGACCTTCCTGGACCAGCACGGCATCGCCCGGGCGAAGTCCTGGCGAACGCTGGGCAGTTGACCTCCACTGCTTCAAGATCCCCGACAGAGTCAAGCTAG
>NZ_JBVIJE010000101.1:0-1947 GCF_055581585.1 Streptomyces sp. NPDC031426 | reverse complement strand
CCTTGGACGGTGGTGGGTCGGTGCCGTCGGTTGTGGTGGTGGAGTGTGGTGCTTCGCTGTCCGGTGAGGCCGGCGGTGGTGTGTCGGGTGTGTCGGCGGGTGTGGTGCGTGGTGTGGTGCACCGGGTTTTGGGTGTGGTGCAGGCGTGGTTGGCTGATGAGCGGTTTGCGGATGGCCGTTTGGTGTTGGTGACCCGGGGTGCTGTGGAGGCGGTTCCGGGTGAGGGGGTTGTGGATCTGGCGGCTGCTGCGGCGCGGGGGTTGTTCCGGTCGGCGCAGTCGGAGAATCCGGGCCGGCTGGTGCTGGTGGATGTCGATGATTCGGTGGTGCGGGTGGATGCCGCGTTGCTGGGTGTCGGTGAGCCGGAGCTGGCGGTGCGTGGTGGTGCGGTGCTGGTGCCGCGTCTGGTGCGGGTGCCGGTGGCCGGTGAGGGCGCAGGTGTGTCCTTCGGTGCTGTGGGTGCTGTGGGTGCTGTGGGTGCCGGGGGCACGGTGCTGGTCACGGGTGCGACGGGGACGTTGGGTGCTTTGGTGGCCCGGCATCTGGTCGCCGAGCACGGCATACGACACCTCCTGCTGACCAGCCGGCGGGGAATGGCCGCAGACGGTGCTGGAGAACTAGTCGCAGGGCTGCGTGAGTTGGGCGCGGAAGCGACGCTCGTCGCTTGCGACGTGGCGGATCGCGAGGCGCTGGCCTCCCTCCTGGCCTCGATACCCGCCGAGCGTCCGTTGTGTGCTGTGGTGCATGCGGCGGGTGTGCTGGATGACGGTGTGATGTCGTCGTTGACGCCTGAGCGGGTGGATGCGGTGTTGCGTCCGAAGGTGGATGCGGCGTTGCTTCTTGATGAGTTGACGCGGGATGCCGGGTTGTCGGCGTTCGTGTTGTTCTCGGGTGCGGCGGCGGTCTTCGGTGCTGCCGGTCAGGGCAACTATGCGGCGGCGAACGCGTTCTTGGAGGGGCTGGCGCAGCGTCGTCGGGCTGAGGGGCTCCCGGCGAGTGCGCTGGCGTGGGGTCTGTGGGCCGAAGCCAGCGGCATGACCGGCGAACTGGATGACGTCGATCTGCGCCGCATCGCCCGGGGTGGCGTGCTGCCGCTGTCGTCGGAGGAGGGCCTGGCGCTCTTCGACACGGCGGTGGGGGTGGACGAGGCGGTGCTGCTGCCGATGCGGCTGGACTTGGCGGCGCTGCGGGCCGAGGCCGCGGCCACCGGGACGGTCCCGGCACTGCTGCGCGGTCTGGTACGGACGCCGGTACGCCGGGCTGCCGGTGACCCCGAGGCCTCCGCGGACGGCGGTTCGCTCGCCCAGCGCCTCCTCGGCCTGACGCACGTCGATCGCGAAAGGCTCCTGGTCGACCTGGTATGTGAACGTGTCGCCGCGGTGCTTGGCTACAGCCGCGCCGATCTCGTCGAACCCGGCCGAGCGTTCAAGGAGTTGGGTTTTGATTCGTTGACGGCGGTGGAGCTGCGTAATGACTTGAGGTCGGTTACGGGGCTGCGGTTGCCGGCGACGTTGGTGTTCGATTATCCGACGCCGGGTGATCTGGCGCGGTATCTGCGGGATGAGTTGGTGGGGCCGGAGGGTGCGCAGGCTGTGGTTCCCGCTGCCGCTGTCACTGGTGCTGGTGCTGGTGCTGGTGTGGGTGTTGGTGGGCGGGTCGTCGGGGATGATCTGGTCGCGATTGTGGGGATGAGCTGTCGTTTTCCCGGGGGTGTGGAGTCTCCGGAGGATTTGTGGCGGCTGGTGGCCGGTGGCGGGGATGGTGTGTCGTCGTTCCCGTCGGATCGGGGCTGGGATCTGGAGGGGTTGTATCACCCGGATCCGGATCATGCGGGGACGTCGTATACGCGGCAGGGTGGTTTCCTGCATGGGGCGGGGGAGTTCGATCCGGGGTTCTTCGGGATCAGTCCGCGTGAGGCGTTGGCGATGGATCCGCAGCAGCGGTTGC
>NZ_JBVIJE010000100.1:0-1990 GCF_055581585.1 Streptomyces sp. NPDC031426 | reverse complement strand
ATGCCCGCGCCGAGCCCAAGACGGCGTTCGCGCCCGACTCACCGATCCGGTCCTGGACCGATTACCCGACCAAGGCTGCGTGACGAGCCACTAGCAGAACCGGACCAGGACGTGAGGTTGCCCCCTGCCCACCATTAACGGGGCAGGGGGCAATGAGCCTTTTCCATCTTCACTCTGAGCTGGTCAAGTGCAGGGTGAGGACTGCCTGGACGAGGCCGGTGATCCGAGTGGTCGAGCACCGCAGTTTGCGGAGGAGCCGCCAGGACTTGAGGGTGGCGACGGCCTGTTCGACGAGGGCTCGGATCTTCGCGTGGGACCGGTTGACCGCCTTCTGGCCTGCGGAGAGGGTCTCCCACCGGCCCCAGCAGGGGATGCGGACCGTGCCGCCGGCGCCCCGGTAACCTTTGTCGGCCCAGCACTTGATGCCAGCCCCGGCAAGTGCACCGACGATGCCGTGTTCACGGGCCGCGCGGACGTCGTGGACGGCGCCGGGCATGGCCGGTGAGGCCCACAGCAGCCGGCCGAAGGGATCTGCGATGACCTGTACGTTCATCCCGTGCTTCTTGTGTTTGCCGGAGTAGAACGGCCGGTCGGCAGCGATGCGGTCGATCGGCAGGAGCGTGCCGTCCAGGATCAGATACGCCTTCACTGACGCGGTCCGCGCTACGTCGGCCAAGCTGGGGGCGAGGGCGGCCAGGAGCTCGACAGCCTCGGTGACGTAGCGGTAGGCCGTCGTAGTGCCCACGCCGAACCCTGCGGCTAGCTCGGCATACGTGTGTCCCACTCGAAGATGAGCGAGCGTGAGCAGGGCCTGGCCGCCGGCGAGGTTGTTGACCGCTCTCGGATAGCCGCGGGCGGGGTCGTGGATGAGGGTGACGGCGTCGTCGGTGAACAGGGTGTCGCTGCGGCCGGCGAGCGCGAGGTGGTGGACCAGGTAGGAGGAGGTCTCCTCACCGGTCATCGGGGGCATGTTGTAGCGGATCGCGATGCGCTGGTCGAGGGCGGCGAGCATGCCGAGCTTGATCTTGTGCCGCAGGGTGGGCTGGCCGATCAGCAGGCAGGCGAGCGGGCTGTTGGAGTCCATGTCGTGGTTGGTCAGCATCCTGATCGCTTCCAGCTGCTCGTGGTCGAGGAGATGGGCCTCGTCGACGATCAGGATGGGGACGCGGCCGCGTTCGGCGTGTTCGGTGGCCAGCAGGTCGGTGGCCTGCGGGATCAGCGTCGATTTGTGGGGGCGGGAAACGCCGCCGAAGGCAGTGACGATCGCGTGGTGGATGTCGGCGACGCCGACGGCGGGGTTGGCGAGGTATACACATCCGTAAGGCGCAACGCTTGGTCACGGTTTGCCGAGGCTGCGGCCAGAGGCTTGTTCACTGACTATCAGTGATCGCTCGCAGAACGGGGGAGCCTGGTTACGGGCGCGGACGCGGCATCAGGCGCTGAGGGTGTGCTCGTCGTCATGTTCCGGGCGGGTGCTTCTCCAGCCAGCGGCGAGCGCCTGCTTCGGCGGCGGATTCGCGAACGGTCAGGACGACGAGGAACTCACCGACGGCGTACGCGAACACGGCGGGCATGACGGGCATTGCGACCAGCCAGAGGACGCGTCCGGCCAAGGCGAGCCGCACATTGCGGCCGGCCCGGGCACGTCGTGCTGCATGGGTCTCGGTCGGCGTGGGCGGGTTCAGGAGCGCGTTCTCGTGCCGTCGGCGTGCTGCCACCCATCCCCAGGCCAGGGCCACGCAGGCCAGGGCCACCTGCGCGCAGTCCCACACCAGGCGCACAGTGGACGGCAGGTCGACTCGGAACGACTGTTGACATCCTCGCCAACCTAAAGGAGGGCGATTCCCGTCTGCCGCGCCGTTGTCGGGTGCGGCTCCGGGTGGGTTCCTGCTTCGTCGCGCTGTGCCGGTAGGGATACCGGTCTTACCTGCGCTCCACGGGCTGACACGGCCAGTCCAGCCGCGTTCGCGACGTTGACCGCCGCGTTGAT
>NZ_JBVIJE010000099.1:0-2357 GCF_055581585.1 Streptomyces sp. NPDC031426 | reverse complement strand
TCCCACCTGGTCCTGCGGGACGTCCACGGCCACCGCCTGGAACTCGACCCCCGCGTCCTGGCCGCCAACCCCCTGCTCTGGCACGAACTCGACACAGGCGTCCGCCGCTCCATGGAACGCGGCACCTTGCGTCAGGGAGCCGACGTTCTGGAACGGCTGGGCCACCGTATCGACGACGAGGCGCTGCGGGCGGTCCTCCGGGCGTCGGGCCTCTCCTGACCTCACCCCACCCGGTCCCACCGCCCGCCTCCCGGTGTTTGCCACGTCTCCGCCGGCCAGTGAGCCACGCGACCGGCTACTCGGTGGTACCGTATAGCGGTACTCGGTAATACGGAGTACCGGGAGGGCCGAACAGGAGCCGCGATGGACGACCTGACGGAGATGCTGAAGGGCACGCTCGAGGGCTGCGTGCTCGAAATCATCGGCAGGGAGGAGACCTACGGGTACGCCATCACGCGCCGGCTGAACGAGCTCGGCTTCGCCGACGTCATCGAGGGGACGGTGTACACCATCCTGCTGCGACTGGAGAGGAACGGACTCGTCCAGGTGACGAAACGACCATCCGAGGTGGGCCCGCCGCGCAAGTTCTACGCGCTCAACGACGCCGGGCGCGAGGAACTCGCGAGGTTCTGGGCGAAGTGGCAGTACGTCTCATCACGCATCGACAGGCTCAGGGAGGGCGGGAGATGAACTTCTGGGAGACCATCACAGGCAGCGATCTCACCAGGGAATGGAAGGCGTTCGAAGCCCGGGCCGAGGTCCTGCCGGACGACTACCGGGCAGCGTGGGAACAGGTCAAGGGCCACCTCTTCCCCTACGCGGGCTTCACCGGCCGCAACCTGATGCCGATCTTCGACGCCGCCCTGGGGCTGCTCGAAGAAGCATCGGCGGACGGGCAGAGCGTCCACGAGGTACTCGGCGACGACATCCCGGGCTTTTGTGCGGCGCTGGCCGGCGGAGAGGGTGCACGGACCTATCGCGACCGCTGGCGCGAGCAGTTGAACCGGAACGTCGCAAGGAAATTGGGCCGGCTGGGAGGCTGACGTGGGCATCCAGGACATCATCGAGGGCAAGAAGCAGTGGCGGGCGCACATGGCTCGGGTCAAGGCGCTCCCGCCGGACTACCAGATCGTCTACAAGGAGATGCAGAGGTACCTGTTCAAGGTCGGACCGATCGACCTGACCGACGGGCCCCTGCTCCCCGGGATCGTCGACTTCTTCGAGGAGGGCGTCGCGGGCGGCAAGGGAGTCCTGGAACTCATTGGCAATGACGTCGCCGCCTTCTGCGACGACCTGGTCAAGGACTCGCGCACCTACGCGGATGTCCATCAGGAGTCCATCAGCGGGAAACCCGGCACGGACGAGAGGTAACACCCGTCGTCATCAAGCCAGCGGGCGTGAGCCCGCACGACGCCTGGCGAGCTGAGTAGCTTGCCGGCGCGTCGGCAGACCCGCTCTCCGCGACCTGCGCGAGCACCCCGAACACACTTCACGTCAGGCCCCGTGACATGCACGAATAGCGATGTAGCTCCGATACACCGGGCCCGTAGGCAGCGGTCCGCAACGAGGAGGATCACCATGACCGACCGCCGACAGGCAAACGCGCCGGATGACGGATTCCCGTCGCGCACGCCCGAGGCTCATCATGCGAGCGCGTACGACACGGTGCGCATCGCGCTGGTCATCGGTGCTCTCGGTGTGGTCTTCGGTGACATCGGCACCAGCCCGATCTACACCCTCCAGACCGTGTTCAACCCGACCGACCCGCACCCCGTCCCCGTCACCACTCAGAACGTGTACGGGGTCGTGTCGCTGGTGTTCTGGTCGGTGGTAATCATCGTCCTGGTCACCTATGTGCTGCTGGCGATGCGCGCCGACAACGACGGCGAGGGCGGCATCATGGCGCTGATCACCCTCGTACGGCGGTGGAGCTCGCGACGGGCCGGACGGACCGCCGCCGTACTGGCCGCGCTGGGCCTCTTCGGCGCGTCCCTGTTCTTCGGCGACAGCATGATCACCCCGGCGATCTCGGTGCTGTCCGCGGTCGAGGGGCTCAAGGTCGTCCAGCCGTCGCTGGGCGGCGCTGTCGTACCCATCACCGCGGTGATCATCGTGGTGCTGTTCCTGGTGCAGCGCAGGGGAACCGCCGCGGTGGGCCGGGTGTTCGGACCGGTCATGATCGCCTGGTTCGCGGCCATCGGGGCCTGTGGTGTCGCCGGCATCGCCGATCATCCGGCCATCCTCAGGGCGCTCTCGCCGACCTACGCCCTGGGCTTCCTGTTCGGCCATTTCGGCACGGCCTTCTTCGCCCTGGCCGCGGTCGTGCTCGCGGTCACCGGCGCCGAGGCGCTCTACGC
>NZ_JBVIJE010000098.1:0-2433 GCF_055581585.1 Streptomyces sp. NPDC031426 | reverse complement strand
CGCACCCACTGTGACGGCCATGGGCCGCCCTTCGCCAGCTCTCCCCAAAGGACAACCCACAGGCACCCCGGACTTCTTCAGGGGCAAGTAGCTAGGTGCCGACGCGCCCGCCCTGCCGCCCGGGCACCGAGCTGGGCTGCCTCGACTAGGCGCGTATCGGGTCGTGATCCATGAGCATCGCAGCTTCCGGGACGGGTGCCCGTCTGGGGTACGGGGCACGGCGGTCTGCGGCTCCGCCATGTGGGCGCGAGTGACCGGAAGCGTTGCCGCAGGCAGGCAACGGGGCCCGAGGGCTCCGGCTGCGTGCCCGCCGGGATGGTGTGTCAGAGCTTGGCGAGCCGGTCCACCAGCAGCTCCAGCCTCGGCTCGGCGTCCTTGGGCAGCAGGCGGCCGGCTCGGGTCAGGGTGGCCAGCCCGTGCAGGGCCGCCCAGAACACCTCGGTGAACAGCCCCGGGTGGACGCCGTCCCCGGCGACCTCGGCGAGGCACTCGAGCAGGGCGGCGAAGGCGTCCTTCAGTGGCTCCGGGGTGTCCTCCTGCGCGTACGCCAGGCCACCGTCGAGCTGGAACAAGGCGTCGTAGACCGCCGGATTGCGCTCGGCGAAGTCGAGGTAGGCGCGGGCGAGGGCGGTGACCCGGGTGCGAGTTCCGTCCGCGGCGGAGGTCGCGGCCCGCAGCGCAGCGGCCATCTCCGTGGCGCCCTGAAGGGCGACGGCGCCGATGATCTCGCGCTTGCCGCGGAAGTGGCTGTAGAGGACGGGCTGGCTGTATTCGATGCGCTCGGCGAGCCGGCGGGTGGTGACCGCGTCCCAGCCCTGCTGCTCGGCGAGTTCGCGGGCCGTCGCCACGATGAGGCGCTCGCGCTCCGCCCGTTCGCGCTGCTTGCGTTCCTGTACCGACATAAATCAATCCTAGCATCACTAGACAATCGAGCGGCAGCAGCACTAGCGTTGCCTCATCAGCTAGCGACGCTAGTTCAACGGAGGGATCGTCATGCTCAACGCACTCGAGGTCGTCACCACCGTGATCGTCGGTCTGATGGTGGGGGTGGAGTTCTCCGTGGCCTTCATCATGAACCGGATCCTGGACGCGCTTCCCGAGGAAAGCGGCCAGCTCGGCCACGCCCACGGCGGCCGGATGCTCGGCGCCCTGATGCCGTTCTGGTACATAGGCTCGCTCGTCCTCAGCGCGATCTGGGCCGTCGCCGGATGGCACCACCACGGCGCCGGACTCGTCGTCACCGCCGCCGGCCTGCTGATCCTCAGCGTGGTCATGTCGATGCTGCTGCTCGTCCCGATCAACAACCGAAACAAGACCTGGACCCCCGACAACCGGCCCGCCGACTGGAAGCAACAGCTGCACCGCTGGAACCGCTACCACTACGTCCGCGTCGCCGTCATCATCGCCGCCTTCACCCTGCTGGTCGCCGCCCTCGCCTGATACCACCGCTGCCCCGACACGCACTGGTTCGCCCCTGTATATCGACGGCTTTCGCCCCGCCGGGGTGAGCCCCGAGAGGGCTTCGGATTTCTGACCCCGCGGGCCGACGCCGCGCCGGAGGCGCGCAATCCCCACTCCCCCGGGGGGCGGCTGACCACCGAAATCCCGACATCCGGGGGTGCAGCTGCCGCTCAAATCCCACAACGGCGATCCCGGCAACCTACGCCCCTCGATCAGCCGCGTCCACGCGGCCTGATCAGGCCCCACACGACTCACCGGGCCCCACGAAGCTCACCAAGCTGACGAAGACGTGCAAGGAGAAGAACCATGTCGCTGAAGAAGATCAACACCGTCCTGGTCGCCGCCTTCATCCTCTTCATCCTCTGGTTCGGGATGGAGTTCATCCTGAGCCCGGAGACGACGGCGCCGGGCTTCGGCCTGCCGAGCTGGCCGTCCGGCGATGGCGACGGCTTCCTGATCATCAAGGGAATCCGCGACGTCGTCTTGGCCCTGGTCCTGGGCATTCTGCTGGTGACGGGCCACCGCCGGGCGCTGGGCTGGGTACTGCTGGTCGAGGCCCTCGCCGCGTACGGCGACATGGCCAACGTGCTGGCCCACCACGGCTCCGTGGCCACCGCGCTCGGCGTCCACTGCCTGACCGCGACACTGATGGTGGTCAACGGCCTGCTGATAATGCGCGAGACCCGCAAGGTCGCAGCCGCTCCGGCAACACCCGCCACGCAGCCCGCCTAACGCCACCTTGGCGCGTGTCGGTGTTCACCTGTCAGCGCCTGCCGGGAAAGGCGAGGCGCACGGTCTTCTTCCCAGTGGGCGGCGGCCTGGTCCCGTTTCTCCGGGATGGCGCAGCGCAGCCCCCCTGCCTCGATTCCCAAAACGGTGGCGAGCTCAAGCGGTCAGCGCATCACTGCTGTTCAGGAGGTCAGCGTAGACCTCTGCCGGAGTGCGGTAGCCGTGGGTCTTGCGCGGACGGTG
>NZ_JBVIJE010000097.1:0-2618 GCF_055581585.1 Streptomyces sp. NPDC031426 | reverse complement strand
GTAGATCGCTTCGTGCGAGATTTGCATGGTGGTGTCGCCAGGAAACTGACGTCGCAGCCACCCTGCGATCTGATCGGGAGACCAGCACAGAGCCATCTCACCCGTGACCAGCAGTTACGGACCAGCTCTCAACCGATCCCGGTAGCCGTCGAGGCCAAGGACAGGAACAGGGCAGCGAGCACGCCCACGGCGCCGTAGAGGCGCATCTTGCGCCGATCATCGCGTTGGCTGACATACAGCGCGGTGGCCCCCGCGAAGATCAGACCACCGACGATGAACCACGGCCCCCACAAGTAGAGGTACCAACCGGTCAGCCCAGTCAGATCTAGCTCAACAGAGACGGCCCCGGCCTCGACCAGCACACCGTGGACGACGAAGAGGCCGCCGTGCCACGTGAGCAGGGTCGCCGCGCCCCCGCCGCAGAACACCATGAGCCGGCTGATCCGCGAGCCCCGCGGTCGCGTCAGGCCGATGCCGACCAATGCCCCGAAGAGCTTCAGGAAGCCGGTTACGACCAGGACGGTCAGGAACCATGGCACTCCATCGCGAGCGAGCTTCACCAACGACGGCGACACCGTGGACTGCGCGCCGAAGGTATCGCCGGTCGCCCAGACGAAACTGGGTACCGCGAACAAGAACCCCCACGCTGCAGCGGCGCATCCAGGCCATTTGCTCAGGTGGAGGCGGTCTGCCTGGCGCGGGACGGGGCGCATTGTGTCGCCCAAGGAATGCATGATCGACATGAGTCGATCATGGTCCGAACCGCGACGACGTGCGTCATCCGCACGGAGGATCCGCCTCCCCCACGAGAGCTACCTCTCGCCGCGCGAGCTGTGAGCGACCCGACGGACCCGGAACTGGCAACCTCGAAGATCAGTTACGGGACAGCCCTTAACTCGCCGACACATGGTAAGGATTCACTAAATTTATGCAACATGAAACAATGATGACTTCATGTAGCACAGTTCATAGGTTCTCAGATTGTTCTTGGTGCATGCAATGCAACGTTTGAGGTGTTATGCACCGGTCCTACTGTGAACTTGCTGAGCGGGTTCCGTGAACTTCATATGATGATGGTCACGTTGTTTCGGATCTGATGCCGTTTTAGGGTCGCGATCGACCACTTATTTTTGCTTTACGTCTGTGTGCGTGGGGGGCTGCAGATGTTATTTCGTCATGCCGTCACCCGTGCCTGGAAAGGAATTCGGGTGACTCCTCGTATGCGCAGGATGCTCCCGGTCGCGGGGGTTGCTGCCATTCTGGCGCTCGCGAGCACGCCGATGCTCGCCTCTGCCGACCCGCAGCCGACAGGGGGAACTGCCGGGGCCATGCCGCCGTCCGCGGTGGAGGACTACGCGTATCCGAACGCGGATCAGATCCAGCGGGACCAGGGCATCAAGCTGATCAAGGGCGACGGGCACATCACCTTGGCCAAGTGCGACGACTCCGCCCAGCAGATCAAGGTCCTCACCGTGCAGGGGCAGAGCGGGGATTCCCAGGGCGCGTACTGCTTCAAGGCGAACGCGAAGTCGGGATATCTCACTCTGGAACTGGCACATGTGTTCGCTCTGGAGACCGCCGACCATCCCATCAGCGCGGACCTGAGGCCGCAGGCGGATCCCACGGCGCCGGTGAAGACGGTGACCGTGGACAAGAACGGCTATCAGAGCGTGGGCGAGGGCGCGGCCGGTGGTGCGCCGACGGTGCTGCTGGAACTGCGGGTCACCGGCTGACCCGGTCCGCCCGCCTGCCCTCTCTCCGCTCTCGTACGACAGCAAGGAAGTTGTTTTCATGTCTGGCTTTCGTCCGCGCACCGCGTGGACCGGCGCTCTGATCGCCGCCACCTCCATGGCCGCCGCCGCTGTGACCACCGCACCCGCCACCGCCGTATCCGGCCCGGCCGCTTCTGCCACGGTCTCGGCCGCCACCGCCCGCCTCGATGTCGGCGGCCAGCGCGGCTGTTCGGCCACCCTCGTCGCCCCGCAGTGGCTGCTGACCGCCGCGAGCTGCTTCACCGACACCCCGGGCGCAACGCTCGCGTCCGGCGCGCCGAAGCTGAAGACGACCGCCACCATCGGCGGCGGCGCCCAGCAGTTGGTGAACCTGGTGCCGCGCACCGACCGGGACGTGATGATGGCCCAGCTGGCCAAGCCCGTCAGCGGTATCACCCCCGTCCCGGTAGCGGCGGCCGCGCCTGGTGCCGGGGACGAGGTCCAGGCCGCCGGGTTCGGGCGTACCCGGGACGAGTGGGTGCCCGGCCAGGTTCACGCGGCCGCGTTCACCGTCCAGAACACCGCCGCCACCACCCTCGATCTGGCCGCGAAGTCGGACGGCGCGGCGATCTGCAAGGGTGACACTGGCGGGCCCGTGGTGAGCACCGCCGGGGCGGTCGTGGGTGTCAGCAGCCTGTCCTGGCAAGGCGGCTGCCTGGGCAGCGACCCGGCGGAGACCCGCACCGGGGCCGTGGCCGCCCGGGTCGACGACCTCGCCTCCTGGGTGCAGCAGGTCGCCTACGCCCCCGTTTTCGCGGCCGCGCCGTGGAAGCACGCCGTGCAGATCACGGCCGGCTACTACGCGGGCGACTCCGCGGGCGGCACCCGTCACATGGACCTGATCGT
>NZ_JBVIJE010000096.1:0-2802 GCF_055581585.1 Streptomyces sp. NPDC031426 | reverse complement strand
ACCGCCCGTACCAACGAGGCCATCGACCGCGCCCAGGACCTCAAGGCACAGGAGGACCAGCGCACCGCGGCACAGCAGGCGGCCACGCAGCAGGCCAAGGACCTCCAGGCCCAGGCGGCCAAGCTCGCCGACCAGGCGTCCCAGTCCGGCGCGGACCCCGCGCAGATCGCCCCCGAAGCCCGCAAGGTGGCCCTGGCGGCCGCGAAGACCGGCCGCGCCTGGAGCCAGTCCGCAGCCCTCGTTGCCCTGGCCGGCTCCGACCAGGACGTGACCGACTACATCCGCACCGGCCGTAAGCAGTCCGCTGCCCAGGACGACCGTGAGGACGTCCAGCAGTTGGCGACGCACGCCGGCTCCGCCGACGTGCGCGCCGCCGCCTCCAAGGCGCTGGACGGAGACGACTCCGCGGTGAGCGCGTTCCTCGCCACCGGCCAGTACGAGGCCATGAAACAGGACATGCGCCTGTACATCGCCCGGACCATCGCAGACGCCGACCCGATCGAACAGCAGGCAGGCCGCACCGCGCTGAACACCGACACGGCGGACGCCCTGCGCCAGTTCATCACCACCGACGACGCCCAGGCACGCACCCAGGACGAACGCGTCCGCGCCGCCCAGTTCGCCGACACCCACAACAGCAGCAACGGCCCGGAGGTGAAGGCCGTGGCACGGATCGCCCTGGAAGGGCCCGCCGACCTGCTGCACACCTTCATCACCGTCGGCCAGTACAAAGCGCAGCGGCAGGACCAGCTCGGCGCCACGCACGAATCCCAGATCCAGCAGCTGATCGCACAGGCCGCGGGTGTCGCCGCTACCGCGCAGAAGAACGCGGCCGAGGCGGGCAAGGCAGCAGCCGACGCGGCCAAGGCCAAAGACGAAGCCGCCGGTTACGCGAAGCTGGCCGCGCAGGCGGCCGCAGATGCGAAGAAGTACGCCACGCAGGCCGACGGCTACGCCACGCAGGCCGAACAGTCGGCCAAGGACGCCGCCACATCCGCCAACACCGCCCGCAACGCCCGGCAGGACGCAGAGAGCGCCGCGGCCGCAGCCGTCACCTCCGCCGCCCAGGCCCAGTACTCGGCCACCGCCGCACGCGGCTCCGCCGACTCAGCCTGGACAGCAGCCCAGCAAGCCCGGGCCTCAGCCTTGGCCGCAGGCAAGGACGCCACCGCCGCCGCCCAGGCAGAAATGGACGCCTACCGCACTGCAGTCACCAAAAAGCAGCAAGAACAGGCGAAATGGCGGCAGTGGTACGAGGAGCAGCTGAAGAAGAGCCAACAGAAGGATGACGGCAGCTGGGTACCGGGCTGGCTCAAGGACACCGCCAACACGATCGGCGACTACGGTCAGGCCATCCTCGGTAACTCCGACATCTGGAAAGGTCTGTTGGAGACGGCAGGCGGCATGATCGGCGTCGGCTCGGGCGCCTCGATCGACGTCGCTGGCGGAGGCCTGTGCCTGACCATCATCGGCTGCCTTGAGGGAGCACCCGCCATCGTCGTCGGCACCGGGATAGCGGGCGCGGGGATCTACGGAATCACCGACGGCATCAGCCGATTTAACAACGGTCTCGGACAGGCCCTGCGTGAGGCCCAGCAAGAGGAAGCCGGTGGTGCGGAGGAGAGCTGCGGTCAGTGCTTCCTGGCCGGCACGAAAGTGCTCATGGCCGGTGGCTCGACGAAGAAGATCGAGGACGTTGAGGAAGGCGACAAGGTCGTCGCGACAGATCCGCTCACCGGGAAGACCGAACCGCACAGGGTCACCCGTCTCATCATCACGGACGGCGACAAGCATTTCGACGAGCTGACCATCGTCACGCCAGGCGGCCCGCGGAAGCTCACCGCCACCTACGAACATCCCTTCTGGAACCCGTCGCAGAGCCGCTGGGTGAAGGCACGCGACCTGCGACCCGGCTCCACCTTGCTGAGCAACGACGGGAGCACGGTGCGAGTGCAGGCGAACCGCGCTTTCGACCAGCGCGTACGTACCTACAACCTCACCGTCGAGGATTTCCACACCTACTACGTGCTGGCAGGTTCGACCCCGGTCCTCGTGCATAATGCAGGTTGCGACGAGTTTGCAGCCAAGCTCCAGAAGAAGATGGGCGGAGAGATCTGGACGATCACGCCCAAAGACGGTCTCCCCAGCCTGGGCGATTACAAACTCGCCAACGAATCGTGGGGGCATCACACATTCGTCCTGAAGGACGGCCGAGTGTACGACCAGTTTACGGGTCCCGACGGTATGCCGCTCGATCAATGGAAGACCGAATGGTCATATCCAGAGGACCACGACTGGACCCTCGTTTCCCCAAGCCCTTGAGATTGGCGGACAGTGCCTGTGACCAAGCTTCCAGAAGTACTCGACATCCTCGAGCACCGCGTCGGAATGTACACGATGACCCAGTCGTTCAGTGAGGTCTGTGCCTTTCTGGATGGGTTCGACATGTACTCGGAGACCGCCACGATGAAGGGATTCCGCGCCTGGCTGGCCGAGCGCGGGACCGGCAGCAAGGAACTGACGTGGTGGGGGCTGGTGTTGTGTGAAGTGGATCCGAAACTGAGGGTGTCCGACGTCCGCTCATTTTCCCCCGAGCGCAATCAAGAGGCAGTAGCGGTACTGTTCTCGCTGCTGCGGGACTACCTGCGGACGCTGGGCTCGGACTGACCCGCTCCCGCCGGCCAGCGAGAGATCACCTGGGCCCGCGGCTAGTGGCTCGTCACGCAGCCTTGGCCTGGTAATCGATCCGTTGCTCGTCGGCCAGCAGACTGTCTCCAAGACCTGATCTTGGAGGTGGTCGTG
>NZ_JBVIJE010000095.1:0-2853 GCF_055581585.1 Streptomyces sp. NPDC031426 | reverse complement strand
TCCGCACTCCAGCAGACGTCGCTACCCACCTCGACAGGTACGGCAACCAGCCGCCAAGGAAGATCAAATCAGCGTGTTGATTCTCTGCGCGCCCTTACGACGTGGTGCGTGGTAATGATCGAGGCACTGCCGAGGCATGAAGTAGGCCGTGCGGCTTGAGTGTTGTTGTGATGCAATACCTGGGCCGCACGGCCTTGTCCAAGCGTATCTTCACCGGCCTCCAGCCGCGGCGGCTCGGCAAACTCGTCGTCGAGCTCGCCGGCGCCTGGATGGCAGCTGAGGAGTCCCGGCTCGCGGGGAAAGACCGAGGTGCTGCGGTCGGCGTCGCCGGAACTGGTACAGCAGGAGATCTGGGCCCACCTGCCCCTCCATCACTGTCTGAACCGGATCATCATGCGGTTGGCCGACGGCGAGGGTCTGGACCCCGACAGGATCTCGTTCGTCAAGGTCCTCAAGCACACACGACGCAGCGTCGTCCTCCAGGCAGGCCAATCAACCTGCCGTCTGCGTCAGTTCATGAAGCGGATGGCCACGAAAGTCGTGCGCAAGCTCGACAACGGTCTCCGGCGACTACGCGCAGCGGACCGCTACACCCGCCATCCGGTCTCGCAGTACATCGTGCGCAAGAAAGACCGGGTCAGGCGAGGCACACGACGGGTTCCGGAAAAGGTCATCACCCTGACGCCCGCGATACTTCAGTAGCTCAAGCAACGGCATTGGCCGTTGTCGACCAAGTAGCGCACCGCGTCGAGCATCTCGCGTGGCAAAACGCCTCCGGACGCCCGCCACGCGTGAGGAGCCAGGCCGACACCGGCATCGCGGCGCGGACCTCGGCCCACTCCGCATTTGTCATGTCACTCGGATAGCAGCCTTCCCGCCGTCCCGGAGCGATCGAACCGAACCGGTGCACGTAGCAGTCACACCCAGGGGTGACCGTGGTGGACGCAGGCACAGTGATACTGCTCAACTGATCAGGCAACGGGCTTCCTTGGTCGTGCTGGTGTCGTAACCGCGTCACTACCAAGGGGCCCGTACTCTCATGCCCGCGGCCGCACCCGAACCTTCATCCAGATGATCACCCACTGCCATTCGAACGAGATCCGGTTTGCCACAACGCACTGAGCCTATCCTCCTCGGTCTGGCGGTCCTGGCAGCCCGCAACCGAGTCAAACGCTGACAACAGCACACCCACCTCGCGGTCTGCAGTGCCGGAGCAGGGGCCCGGTGCCTCAGGCACCGGGCCCCTGCTCCGGCCTCGTGCAATCAGCCCGTTGGCTCGCCGGGCGGGTTCACGTCGCCGTAATAGCCCTCAGCGGTCGCCTTCACGGTCGTCCTCAAGACGCCCGCGCTGCTGGCGGACAGAGGTCAGAACCCGAGATCGCTCAGGCCGGGGTGGTCGTCGGGACGCCTACCCAGCGGCCAGTGGTACTTGCGGTCGGATTCGGCAATCGGGAGGTCGTTGATGCAGGCGAGACGGACCCTCATCAGGCCGTCCTCGCCGAAGTCCCAATTCTCGTTGCCGTACGAGCGGTACCACTGGCCGGAGTCGTCGTGGCATTCGTAGGCGAACCTCACCGCGATCCGGTTCTCTGTAAACGCCCACAACTCCTTGATGAGCCGGTATTCCAGCTCGCGGTGCCACTTGCGGGTCAGGAAGGCGACGATCTCTTCGCGTCCGTTGACAAACTCCGCGCGGTTGCGCCAGCGCGAATCCACCGTGTAGCCCAGCGATACCTTCTCAGGATCGCGTGAGTTCCAGGCGTCCTCTGCCAGCCGGACCTTCTCGATCGCCGTCTCCCGCGTGAACGGTGGCACGGGTGGACGTGTGGTCATGACTGTTCCTCCCGGATGATGGGATCTGCGAGCCGCCCATGAAAGGCATAGCGCGGGCCAGGCACCTGTAATCGGTCAGGCCGCCACCTCCTTTAAGGTTAGACGCGGTCTACCACATTGGCCTGGGAAGACACGTTGGTTCCCGATGCCGACTTCGTCGGCGGAATCGCCATACACACATGCGGATCCGGGAACTGCCGCACTACCAGCACCGAAGGCCCGCGCCAGCACTGCGAGGCGCCAGGAGACTCGCACTGGATCCTTGCGCGAAAGTAAGTGCGTTGTGGCAAAGGGAGTCCCTGTTCGATGAGCAGGGGCTTCCTCGTGTGCGGGGCATGAGGGTGGAGGGGTAGGGGCAGGCAGCGGACGGCTTGTTGTGGATCGAGGAGGGTGCGATGCCGTCGGTGCTGGGGTTGATGGAACAGTGTGAGGCGCGGGCGAGTCAGGAGCTGGAGTCCTGGACGGAGGTCCTGGAGCAGGCTCAGGCGGAAGTGGATGCCGCGCGGGAGCGAGTCGAGCGGGCCCGGGTGGGGCGTGAGGCATCGATCATCTGCCGGTGGCAGTAGCCCTCCGGACGGCCGCCCCGGCCCGCCAGCCATCCCGGCACCGGGAGCAGGTCCCGCACCAGTGCCCACTCGGCATCGCTCATGTCCGAGTCGTACCGGGGCCGGCGCTCCGGCCGGTCAGCCGTGTTCCCGAACCGATGGGCGAGACAGTCACACCCACGGGTGGACCGACTGGACCCGGCAACCACGACCACGCGACACTTCGACAACAGGGCCTCTTGCTTCTCGCTGGACTCGACAACCGTGAGCTACCAAGAGGCCCTTCCTTCATGCCCCGACCTCGGCCAACTCACCCGATCCAGGACCCTGTTCGAACCGGACCGAGCACACGAACGGATAGAGAACGGCCAGTTAGACACCACAATGATCACGAAGCCCGTGCCTGCTCTGCTATCCACCCCAACCGGTCACAACCCGACCAGCCGCACGCCCCCGGAACTTCCAAGCGCCCTGG
>NZ_JBVIJE010000094.1:0-3076 GCF_055581585.1 Streptomyces sp. NPDC031426 | reverse complement strand
CCTCGGCGAACGCCGGATACGTCTCGTACAGCTCACGGCCCATGCCCGCGCGCTGGCTGCCCTGACCCGAGAACAGGAACGCCACCTTGCCCTCGGTGGCCGCTTCCGATGCGCTCGTCATCTCTCCGGCGGCCAGCGCGGTGAGGCCGGTCAGCAGTTCCTCGCGGTCGCTCGCGACGAGCACGGCCCGGCGGTCGAGCGCGGGGCGGCTGACGGCCTGGGAGTAGGCGATGTCGGTGAGAGGCACTTCCGGCCGGGTTGCCAGGTGAGCGCGGAGCCGGCCGGCCTGAGCGCGCAGCGCCGGCTCGTCCTTGCCGGACAGCACCACCGGTACGTGCGGCAGGCGCCCCGCCCCATCGGCGGCCGGAGCCGCGGTCCCGGTGGTCTCCTCGGCCTCTTCCAGAATGGTGTGGGCGTTGGTGCCGCTCATGCCGAACGACGACACGCCGATGCGCCGCGGGCGGTCGGTGCGCGGCCACTCCCGCGCCTCGGACAGCAGCGACACCTCGCCCGCGGACCAGTCGACATGCGGCGTCGGCTCGTTCAGGTGGAGCGTCCTGGGCAGCACGCCGTTGCGCAGTGCCATGACCGACTTGATGACACCGGCGACGCCGGCGGCGGCCTGCGCGTGCCCGATGTTGGTCTTCAGTGAGCCGAGCCAGAGCGGCTGGTCCTGCGGCCGGTCCTGGCCGTAGGTGGCAATCAGGGCCTGGGCCTCGATCGGGTCGCCGAGTGCGGTGCCGGTGCCGTGCGCCTCGACGGCGTCGACCTCCTGCGGGGTGAGCCGTGCGTTGGCCAGGGCCTGCAGGATGACCCGCTGCTGGGACGGACCGTTGGGTGCCGTGAGTCCGTTGCTGGCACCGTCCTGGTTGACAGCGGTGCCGCGAACCACGGCCAGCACCGGATGCCCCTTGCGACGGGCGTCGGAGAGCCGTTCGACCAGCAGGATGCCCACGCCCTCGGCGAGGCAGAAGCCGTCGGCTGCGGAGGAGAAGGCCTTGCAGCGGCCGTCCATGGCCAGGCCGCGCTGCTTGCTGTAGTCGATGAAGGTGCCCGGCGCCGACATCAGGGTCGCGCCGCCGGCCAGCGCCATCGAGCACTCGCCGTTGCGCAGCGCCTGGACGGCCAGGTGCAGGGCGACCAGCGACGAGGAGCAGGCGGTGTCGACGGTGAGGGCGGGCCCCTCGAGCCCGAAGGCGTACGACAGCCGGCCGGAGGCGACGCTGGCGGCGTTGCCGGTGCCCAGGTAGCCCTCGAGATCCTCGGACGAGCTCAGCAGCGCGGTCAGGTAGTCGTGGCTGCTGGTGCCGACGAACACGCCGACTTGCTTGCCGCGCAGGGTCGTCGGGTCGATGCCGGCGCGTTCGAACGCCTCCCACGACGTCTCCAGCAGCAGCCGCTGCTGGGGGTCCATGGACAGCGCCTCACGCGGACTGATGCCGAAGGGGCTGGGGTCGAACCCGGCGATGTCGCGGACGAACCCGCCCTGCTTGACGTAGCTGGTGCCCGGGTGCTCGGGGTCGGGGTGGTAGACGGTGTCGAGGTCCCAGCCGCGGTCGGCGGGAAACTCCGTGACGACGTCCACTTCGTCGGTCACCAGCTGCCACAGGTCCTCTGGAGAGGTGACCCCGCCGGGGTAGCGGCAACTCATCGCCACGACGGCGATGGGGTCCTGGTTCTTCGCCTCGGCCTCACGCAGGCGCTGACGGGTCTGATGCAGATCCGCCGTCACCAGCTTGAGGTAGTCCCGCAGCGTCTCTTCATTCGCCATTTAAACGCAACCCATTTACGGCAGACGGCATCGGAAAAAGGAACCAGAAATAAATCGGACCGAGAAGTGATTCAACCCGCTTCTCGTGGGCAGGCTATGGTCGCCCAAATGTCCTCGACAACCCCTGACCGCCCCCTACCCACCCCTGAGCGACCGGGGGTGAACAGGGGGGAGGGCATGAGGTCCCGGCCCGCGGAAGGGTCGGGAAAAGAACCGCGGGATCAATTTCACCGCGGTTCTCGACCGAGAAGTCTGACGGACACCGAGGAAATCCGTCAATGCTCACGGGCCATACTTGGTGAAATGCGAGTCAGGCCCTGCCGAGGCCCTCGTTGATGAACGCGATGAGTTCTTCGTCGCTCGCCGCCTCAAGCTGTGACACGTCATTGATGCCACCACCCTGCGCGGACGGGGCCTCGGCGGCCGGCGCGTCGGTGCCGTTCCACTTCCCCAGCAGCGACTGCAGACGCATGGTGATACGGGCCCTGGTCACGCTGTCCGGGCTGGCGCCGGCGAGCAGCGACTCAAGCCGGTCGAGCTCTTCCAGCACCGGTGCGCCGCCGTCCGCCTCCGGCACCACCTCGCCGCGCAGGTATCCGGCCACCGCGGACGGCGTCGGGTGGTCGAAGATCAGGGTGGGCGGCAGTTTCAGCCCGGTCGCGGCGCCGAGCCGGTTGCGCAGTTCGACTGCGGTGAGCGAGTCGAAGCCGAGTTCCTTGAAGGCCCGGTTGGCCTCCACCGCGTCGATGCCGGCATGCCCCAGTACGGCGGCGACGGCGCCGCGCACCAGGTCCAGCAGCAGGCGTTCCTGCTCGGTGGCCGACAGCCCCGCGAGCTGCTTGGTGAGCGGTACCGCACCCGTGGGGTCGTCCGCGTGGTCGGGTTGGGCGTTCTCGATGACTTCCCGGGCCTCCGGCAGGTCGTCAAGCAGGGGACGCGACCGGTCCGCGGTGAAGGCGAGCGCGAAGCGCTTCCACTCCATGTCGATGACGGTCAGTGCCGTCTCGTCCCGATCGAGGGCGTGGCCCAGTGCCGTGACGGCGAGGTCGGGCGCCATCTCCAGGATGCCGTGCCGGCGCATACGGTCGCCCACCGGGCCGGCGACCGCACTGCCGTCGCCCCACGGTCCCCAGGCAAGCGTGGTGGCTGTCAGTCCCTCCGCCCGCCGCTGCTCGGCCAGTGCCTCCAGGAAGGCGTTGCCCGGTGCCTGGTTGCCCTGGCCGGGGGCGCCGAAGGTGGCGGCGAAGGAGGAGAACAGCACGAACGCCGAGAGGTTCGACTCGCGGGTGAGTTCGTGCAGATGCC
>NZ_JBVIJE010000093.1:0-3517 GCF_055581585.1 Streptomyces sp. NPDC031426 | reverse complement strand
TCGGCGATCTCCCACAACCCGTCCGGAACAATCCAACTCCATGTACCCCGCCCCATAGACAGCCCAACGAGCGATCACCACATAGGACACCGTCTTAGACGGGGCGAAGGAGCCTCCGTCGAAGCCTTGTCGGTGGACAGATTCGGCGGCCGGATCCCCTCGATCACGGCTATGGGCAGGGCCCGTCGGACCGACTATGCAGACAGTCGCACTTTTGTGCACCTGTGCGTCGGCAGGGGAGTACCAGTTCGGACTTGGACCGACAAGTCATCCCCAACTCAGAGTCAGGGTCGGCGGAAAGGTTGCCTCAATTGTCCAGCGAAGCAACGTAAGGAGCGAGTTTAGCTGGATTCATTACCCACATGAGGCGTTCGACGCCTCGTGCCGATGCTTCGACGGACAGCAGAGCCACGGCGTTTCCATCAGCTGAGACAAGGACAGCCGGCCTGCCGTTGGCCTCGACCCAGCGAACGTTCGCCTGAGGCCAGAAACGCGGGGCGAAGGCGGCAAGGTACCTGGCGACGCGCGACCGCCCCACGACCGGAATCTTGGATGCCCCGCGTACCCCGCCGCCGTCGGAGTAACTGACCACGTCCTCCGTGAGGACATCCTCGAGTACCGACAGGTTGCCGGTCTGCGCCGCGGCGAGGAACACTTCCATCAGATGTCGGTGAGCGGTGGAGTCGACCGGCGCGCTGTGTTCCGCTGACAGATGCTTCCGAGCGCGACTCACCAACTTGCGCGTATGGGCTTCGTTGGTCTCAAGGATGTCCGCGATCTGTGTGTACGGATAGTCGAAGGCTTCTCTCAGAACGTAGGCAGCGCGTTCCGCGGGGCTCAGCTTCTGCAGGAGGAAGAGAACCGCCAGGTCAAGTGCCTCGGCTCGTTCCGCGCCCAACTGCGGATCCGCGCTTGTGTCGACCGGCTCGGGAAGCCAAGGTCCGACGTACGTCTCCCGCCGCATCTTGGCGGACTGCGCGAAGTTGATCGCCAGACGGGCGGTGACCGTAGCCAGGAACGCCGCCGGCTCGTGGATGTCGGCGCGGTTGGCGCGCTGCCACCGCAGCCACGCCTCCTGGACGATGTCCTCGGCCTCCACAGCACTGCCGAGTATGCGGTAGGCGATGCCAAAAAGCTGGGGACGTGCGGCGATGAAATCCTTCGTCGCCCGGTCAAGGGAATCTGCGTCATTCTCGGGGCGCACAGACGTCCTCCAGCTCTGGACCTCCGATGCTACAGGCCGCCACAGCGGGATGCGCGCCGCGCTGCCCGGGCTGTTCGGCTCCTCGCTGACCGTCAAATCGGTGCTGGTCACCGGAGCACGTCCGCTCGGCACGCTTGTCGTCGCTCCCTCATGTTGTGGTCGAGCAACACCGGCCGATCACTCACCACGCATCCGCTTGTTGAGGTCCATCACGTCCTCGGCCAGAGAGTGGACCAGCTTTGCGACTGTCTTCACTCCAGGAGCGGTGGTGTACTGGCGCTCGGCAGCCTTGGCTGCCGCTGTGGCCAGGGATCTTGCGCTGCGGACCTTGCGGTCGGCCAGCACGCGGTCAGCCGTGTGACCCCGGCCTGGTGTGGATCGCTGGCCATGGCTGGCCCCCAGTGTCGGCAGCAGCGCGGGGGGCCCTCGCTGGTCATGTCGACGGCCCAGGTGATCTGACGGCCGTCGGCCAGGTCAAGGCAGTCACCGATGAGCTGGGGAGCTGCCTGAGCCGCACAGGGAGCACGGCGGGACCGGCCCGCCTGGGCAGCAGGGCAATCCGGGACCACTCCGGACCCCGATCACTGTGGAACGGGAGGTGGGCAGGCGGGAGCCGGATGAGCAGGGGGGGCCGTGATGCGCCATCACAGGAGCCGTGCGGTCCCACCGGCCTTGCGCACGACTCGGAGAGGCTCGAGGCCGCTCTGTTCATCGCCAGCCGCGTGACGACCGGGGACAGCGTGAGGACCCGACGACAGCGAGAACCGCCAGAAACACGATCGTGCCCAGGGCGATGCCGAGGAGTGTGCTGGGCACTGCCTCGCCGGCGGCGATGCCGGCGGTGATCGCGCGGTCCGCACCGACCGGCCGCAGCTCGGCCAGTCGTCGGTCCTGCCGCTCACCGCCGAACCGGACAGCCGCGGCGATGAAGACACCGACCGGGGCGAGCAGCACGACGATACCCGCGATGCTGAGCAGCGCGAGTTCGGGGGACAGGGGTTTCCTCGGGTAGACCTTGCAGAAGTGGTCCGGCCGCCGCGCTCCCGCCACGTCGTCCACCATGTGATCTCCGCCCAGGTAGAAGACGTACTCACCGGGACCGAGCAGGCCCCGGCTTGTCCAGCGCGATGCCCGAGGGGGCTTCCCCGCAACGTGATCACCGTTGCAACGAGACAGAGCGGCACGACGATGGCACGGTCGCAGAGACCCACATCACACAGCTTCGTCGTCACACCTCGCCGGACTGTCCGGTCAGTAGTGCGTAACGGCAACTCTGCTAGGAGGATCCATGGATTCGCGTCTCAACTACTACGGCAACTCCCTCGCGACCAAGGTGCTGAAGCACCTGTACTCGGCCAGCAAGGTGTTGTCGGACTCGACGCTGCCGGCCACTGTTCAGCGTCTGGTCGAGATCCGCGCCAGCCAGATCAACGGTTGCGGCTTCTGCACCGACATGCACACCAAGGACGCGGCCCATGCCGGGGAGACCTCGCTGCGGCTCAACCTGGTGGCGGCCTGGCGGGAGGCGACGGTCTTCACCGAGGCCGAGCGCGCCGCGCTGGAGCTGGCCGAGCAGGGCACCCGGATCGCGGACGCGGCCGGCGGGGTCACGGACGAGGCCTGGGCGAACGCCGCCAAGCACTTCGATGAGGACCAGCTCGTCGCGCTGATCTCCCTCATCGCCGTCATCAACAGCTACAACCGCATCAACATCATCAACCAGCAGCCGGCCGGCAGCTACCAGGTCGGCCAGTTCGGCTGATCAGGGCGTCCAGCCAGGCCGGACCGGTACGGTCCGCTTCCGTGGCTCCTCGCCTGCGGCGAGGAGCCGGACTTCGGGCGCCAGCCGGACAGCACTGAACCATGCGTCGGCTGCGCCTGCTTCTTCGCGGCCCGGTACTGCGCCGCCTCAATCAATCAGTTTGCGCATATCCGGCGTGCGTACTGCATCTGACACTGTCCACCGTGATGCCCCACGCATCAGCGCTATGACAATGTTCAGCCGGGATTGCCACGGTGCGATGTGATGCGTTCTCCGTGTTGCGGGCCCGAATAGTGGAGGCCATCGGCAGGAGGCAGGGGTGGTCTCATGACTCCCTGTGCCGGATACACGGCGCACGGCGTGTCACAGACGCCGACCGTGCTTTGTCTTCGCTGTGAAGCAAGTTGTATGAGCCCTGAATTGCCGACGATGAGGTCGTCAGTTCCGGCAGGCTATGGGCTTGCAGATCTTTAACTCATCTTTTTGACCTTGGTCTGGGTGCAGTCGGGAGCGAGGAACGTCGCGACGTCGCCTGGTGTGCGGAGGCGGGC
>NZ_JBVIJE010000092.1:0-3739 GCF_055581585.1 Streptomyces sp. NPDC031426 | reverse complement strand
TGATTCGGGGACTATTTCCTACGCTGTCGCCGGGGAGGAAGGAACCGGCCGCACAGCAACAGGAAAAACGGCCGTCCGTCCATTCGTCAGCTTCAGCACAAGGAGTGCGTGTGACAGCCAGAACGGCGCTCATCACCGGAATCACCGGCCAGGACGGCTCCTACCTCGCCGAGTTGCTCCTGGACAAGGGCTACACCGTCCACGGCATCATCCGGCGTGCTTCCACGTTCACCACCAGCCGTATCGATCACCTTTACCAGGACCCGCACGATCCCGAAACCCGGCTGTTCCTGCACTACGGCGATCTGACGGATGCCAGCAGGGTCGCCGGTCTCCTCGAACGCGTACGTCCGGACGAGGTGTACAACCTCGCCGCCCAGTCGCATGTGCGCGTTTCCTTCGACGAGCCCTTGTTCACCGGGGACACCACGGCACTGGGCACCACACGGCTGCTCGAGGCCATCCGGACCACGGGCCTGCCCTGCCGCTTCTACCAGGCGTCGAGCTCCGAGATGTTCGGTGCGTCGCCCCCGCCGCAGCACGAGACGACGCCTTTCCACCCTCGCTCCCCGTACGGAGTGGCCAAGGTCTACGCGTACTGGATCACCCGCAACTACCGTGAGGCGTACGGGCTCTACGCGGCCAATGGCATCCTCTTCAACCACGAGTCACCGCGCCGGGGTCCCACGTTCGTCACTCGCAAGGTGGCCATGGCGGCGGCTCGGATCAAGGCGGGCCTCCAGGACGCGCTGTACCTCGGCAACCTTGAGGCGCGCCGCGACTGGGGCTACGCGGCGGAGTACGTCGAGGCCATGTGGCTGATGCTGCAGCAGGACGCCCCGGACGACTACGTCGTCGCCACGGGCACCAGCTACAGCGTTCAGGATTTCGTCGAGCACTGCTTCGCCCATGTGGGCCTCGACTGGCGCGACCACGTGCGCTTCGACGAGAGATACCTGCGCCCCGCCGAGGTCGACGACCTGGTCGGTGACGCCTCGAAGGCGGCACGGATCCTCGGCTGGCGGCCGACTGTGCGCACGCCCGAACTGGCGGGCCTGATGGTCGATGCGGAACTCGAGGCACTCCCTGGGAAGGGAGAAGGCCCGGTGCCGGCCGTCCCTCTGCCCGCTCACCCGCTCGCCCGGCTCTGACCCGTTCCGGTGGCTGGACATGCCACCCGTCCCACAGAGGTTGTCCACGTGATCAAACTGATCAAGTCCAGCTTCCATCGTGAAGCCGAGACCAAGCGTGCCCTGGCCGAGTTCGTCCTGAGCCAGGACGTCCTCAGCATGAGCGAGCAGTGCCGGGCGTTCGAGACGGCTTTCGCCGAGAAGCAGGAGCGGACGTACGCGGTCTTCGTCGCCAACGGAAGCGTGGCCAATCTGCTCCTGATCCAGGCCCTGCTGAACCAGGGCAGGCTTCGACGTGGCGGGCGTGTCGGCTTCTGCGCACTGACCTGGCCGACCAACGTCATGCCCCTGATCCAGCTGGGTCTGGAGCCGGTCGCGATCGACTGCGAGCTGGACACGCTGAACGTCTCGCCCGAGGCCTTTGACGCACACATCGCCGGCTGCCAGGCGCTGTTCCTGACCAACGTCCTGGGGTTCTGCGACGATCTTCCGGCGCTGCGGCACATGTGTGACGACCGCGGTGTCCTCCTGATCGAGGACAACTGCGAGGCTCTGGGGTCGAGAACGAACCACACCTTGCTCGGCAACTTCGGTGTCGCCTCGACGTTCTCGTTCTTCGTCGGTCACCACCTGTCGACCATCGAGGGCGGCATGGTGTGCACCGACGACGAGGAGCTGTACGAACAGCTGGTCATCTCCCGTGCCCACGGCTGGGACCGTAACCTGCCCCCGGCCACGCGGGAGAGGCTGCGTGCCGAGGCCCGCGTGGACGACTTCCAGGCCAAGTACACCTTCTACGACCTGGCGTCGAACTTCCGGCCCACAGAGATCAACGGCTTCATCGGGAACCAGCAGATCCGGTACTGGGATGAGATCGTCGGCGCGCGGGTGGCCAACTTCGAGCGCTTCCAGCGGGCCATGGCCGGCAATGCGGATGTACTCCACTACGACCTGAGCCATATGGACACCGTGTCGAACTTCGCCATGCCGGTCGTCTGCAGGACCTCCGAGCTGGCCCGGAAGTACCGCTCCGAGTTCGAGGCGGCCGGGGTGGAGATCCGCCCTGTCATCGCGGGTGACATCACGCAACAGCCCTTCTATCGCAAGTACGTCCAGGACACGGCCGAGCGGCCGAACGCGCGACTCGTCCACACCAACGGCTTCTACTTCGGCAACAACCCCGAGATGAACGAGGAAGAGCTGACGACCCTGTGTGGCTTGCTCGCCGGCTGACGAGAGAAAAAGTACGGAGTAAGGGGCAAGCGGGATGAACCGGCAAGCGAAGATCTATGTAGCCGGGCACACCGGGATGGTGGGCCAGGCGATCGTGCGGCGACTGCGCTCCGAAGGCTACGAGAACCTGGTTCTGGCCACGCGGGCCGAACTCGATCTCACCGACCAACGTTCCGTGCGGGACTTCGTCATGACCGAGCGGCCCCAGTACGTCGTCGACAGTGCCGCGCGGGTGGGCGGCATCAAGGCGAACATGAGCCATCCCGCGGACTTCCTGTACGAGAACCTCCAGATCCAGAACAACCTGATCTGGTCGGCCAAGGACGCGGGGGTCGAGACGTTTCTGTTCCTCGGCAGCTCCTGTATCTACCCCCGTGCCTGTCCGCAGCCCATGAGGGAGGAGTACCTCATGACGGGCAGGCCGGAACCCACCAACGAGGCCTACGCCTACGCGAAGATCGCAGGGATGAAGCTGTGCGAGTACATCCACGCGGAGTTCGGGATGAACTTCATTTCCTGTATGCCGACAAACATCTACGGCGAGAACGACAACTTCGATCCCGAGACCTCTCATGTGATCCCGTCTCTTCTGAGCAGGGTCCATCAGGCAAAGGCGACGGGCTGTTCCGAGGTCACGATCTGGGGTACCGGATCGAGCCGGCGCGAGTTCCTGTATGTGGACGACTTGGCCGATGCCGTGGTGTGGCTGCTGTTCAACTACACGAAGAAGCAGTTCCTGAACGTCGGAACGGGTGAGGACGTCTCGATCCTGGAGTTGGCCGAGCACATCGGCAAAGTGGTCGGCTACGAAGGACAATTCGTGTTCGACCACACAAAGCCGGATGGGATGCCGAGAAAGCTACTGGATGTCACCAGGTTGCACGAGCTCGGCTGGCGCCACCGCATCGGGCTCGACGAAGGACTCAGGCGGACGTACGACTGGTACCTGACCCATCTGGTCCCCTCTTCATGACGGATGCCGCTGAACTCCTTTCATCCTGAGCGCCAGGCGATCTCGACGGCGTGAACGGCGGCGGCCGCACGACCGATTCGGTTGGTGCTGCAGCGGGCTTTCGACCCCACCAAGGCCGCGCAAGTGACCCGCGCCCAGCTCCGGGCCGCACTCAAACGCGCCGACCGGGCTCACCAGCCACTGCTCGTCGAGGACGCACTCGGCAAGCAGATGCTCGCTCTTGTCCTGGCCGAGATCGGGAACGACCGCACCCGTATCGAGCATGGCTCGATACGGGGCCAACAGGGCTCCTGTGTCGAGACGCCGGTGAGTGAGATCACCAGCGAAACGGCCAGGAGCCCTGCCACGTGACGAACCCGGACCACCAGCCGCCGGCACCCGTGAACCGCAGGATGAGGAGCGT
>NZ_JBVIJE010000091.1:0-3823 GCF_055581585.1 Streptomyces sp. NPDC031426 | reverse complement strand
GTACTTACGTGGTGCTGGCACTGCTCGTGGTTCTCCTTCGGGCCAGGATCATAAGCCTGGCTTCAGGGACTCCACGAAACGGGGTGCAGCTCACACCGCCGGGACCGCGGGCAGCCTGGCCAGCCCTATCACCGCGTTCTCCCGGACCAGTGGCGACGGAGCCAACTCCGTCAGCTGGAATCCAACGTTGACCGTCAGCGTGCCGGCATCGAACGTCTCCGGTACCTACACCGGCACCATCACCCACTCCGTGGCCTGAACCCGGGTCCATGCGCAGAACGAATGCTCTGTCCCTCCGTGGCCTGTGCCTGGCCGCTTCCCTGGCCGTCCTGGCGAATTCGGCCGCCGGAGCGCCGGCCGCCGTGGCGGACTCCTCCTACGGCACCGGGTTCATCGGCTTCCGGCTGCTGGAAGCTCCGGTCGTGCGGCACGATGACCCGCGGGCGCTGAAGTACATCGTCGACCACCTCAAGCCGGGAACCGTCATTCACCGCCGGTTCGAGGTCGCCAACAAGACGGGCATCCGTCGCGAGGTGCAGCTGTACCCGGCCGCGGCCGGGATCGTGGACGACAAGTTCGTGTTCGACGAGGGCCGCATCCCCAACGAACTGTCCCGGTGGACCAGCGTCCGGCCCGCCGTTCTCAGGCTCAAGCCGTGGGAGAAGACCGAGGCCAAGGTCACGATCAAAGTGCCGGACACAGCGACGCCGGGAGAACGGTACGCCGTGGTGTGGGCGGAGAGCGGATTGCCACCGGATGCCGCACACAACGTCGGCTCCATCATGCGGGTGGGGACGCGGGTGTACCTGGACGTCAGCAACAGCCGGGAGTACGCCGACTTCCGCATCACCAAGATCATCGCCCTCCGTGACAAGCACGGGTCGCCGAGCATCGTCGCCCACGTGCACAACACGGGAAAGCGGGCACTGGATCTGAGAGGGAAGGTCAGACTCTCGGACGGCCCCGGCGGGCTGGACGCGGGGACGCATCTGTTGACCGAGGGCGTCACCCTGCCACCGGGCGGCAGGGGAACGGTCAGAGTGGACGGCCTGATCAAGAGTCTGCAGGACGGACCCTGGACCGCGCATCTGCACCTGGAAAGCGGCTGGGTGCAACACGACCTTACCGCGCGCCTGACCTTCCCCAAGCCGGGAGGTATGTCGGTCGCTTTGATCGAGTTGGCCTCCAACCGAAAGGTCTGGTATGCCGCGGGAGGAATTCTGCTGGCCGTCACCGGTGCCATGATGATGTTCTTGTGGTTCCGGCATCGACGCGCCGCCAGAAACCAGACATGAGTTTCCCTCGCTGACACTCATGGGTGAACCCGTTGGATTCACCCGCAAAGGGCGCGCAGGCACATCCGCAGCTCCCCCAGAATGCGGGAGAACCACATGCCGGATGAGCAGAAGGAGAAGGGGTGGGATCGCGATCCCTCTCATGGGCCCGGATTTCCTTGCGGATCGGGGTCGGAGGAGCGTTGTGTGCGAACTTCTTGGTTCTGCCTCCGGGACAGGCGCCTCCGGCGGATGCCCTGGCGTCGACGGCGGTCTTCTTGATTCCCGAATCGCTGTCCTCCGCCTCGGTCACGGCCCCGGCCTCGGCGAGCCTGGGGTCTGCCAAGCCCGGTAACACGCTGACCGTGCAGATGGGGCAGGTGCAGGTCACGAGTTCAGGGACGATGCGGTGGACGGCGACGGTGTCGGCGACGAACTTCATCACCGGAGGCGGTTCCCCCGGCCAGACCATTGCGCGGGGGAACCTGTCGTACTGGTCTGGGCCTGCCGTGTCGAAGTCGGGTCCCGGAACCTTTACTCCTGGTCAGGCCACGGCTGCCAACAAGGTGACTTTGGACACCGCCCGGACGGCGTTCTCGTACAACGCGGTCAATTCGTCCAACACCTCGTGTATCTGGCAGCCGACGCTGATCATGTCGGTGCCCGCCAGTGCGGTGTCGGGCACCTACACGGGAACAGTGACCCACTCGGTCGCCTAGCAGCCGGCTGCCAGGCGATTCCCGGGTCCTACGGGGATGTGGTGTTGAGCAGGACCGACACATCGCCGGAGGTGTAGTTGGCCACCGTCACATCAGGGCGGGAGTCCCCGTTGAAGTCCCCCACCGCGATGCCGTACGGTCCGTTGTCGACGGCGAAGTCGGCCTTGGCGGCAAAGGTGCCGTCCCCGTTGCCCGGCAACACCGACACCGTGTTGTCGGCCGCGTTGCCCACCACGAGATCGAGATGCCCGTCACCGTCGAAGTCCGCCACGTCCAGAGGGATCGGCGCGTTACCCACCGCGTAGTCGGTCTCGGTGTTGAAGGTGCCGTCCCCGTTGCCCAGCAGCACCGACACCGTGGCGTCACTCAGATTGGGGACCGCGACGTCGAGGTTGCCGTCACCGTCGAAGTCCGCCAACTGGACCCGGGTGGGCGAGCCCCCGGTGCCGTAGTCGGTCTTGGTGTTGAAGGTGCCGTCCCCGTTGCCCAGCAGCACCGACACCGTGTTGTCGCTGACGTTGGAGACGACCAGATCGAGGTTGGAGTCCTTGTTCACGTCCTTCGCGACGACCGAGAACGGGTACGCTCCCGTGCCGTAGTCGACCTTGGTGTTGAAGGTGCCGTCTCCGTTGCCCAGCAGCACCGAGACCGTGTTGTCGTTCGTGTTGGAGGCCGCCAGGTCGACGTGGCCGTCCTTGTTGAAGTCACCGACCTCCACCTTGTAGGGACCCGACCCGGTCGCGTAGTCGGTCTTGGTGTTGAACGTGCCGTCCCCGTTGCCCAGCAACACCGACACCGTGTTGCCGTTCAGATTGTCGACCGCCAGGTCGAGATTGCCGTCCTCGTTGAAGTCACCGACGGCGATGCCGCCCGGGTAGTCCCCCGTGCCGTAGTCGACCTTGGTGTTGAAGGTGCCGTCCCCGTTGCCCAGCAGCACCGACACCGTGTTGTCAAACGAGTTGGCCACGGCCTGGTCGAGGTGGCCATCCTTGTCGAAGTCGGCCACCCGCACCGCCTGAGCGGCATTCCCTGCCGCGTAGTTGACAGCGGTTGCAAAGGTCGGGGCACCCGCCCACGCGGTGCCCTGAGCCGTGAACAGCGCCGTCACCGCCGCCAACACGGCGATCACATATCCTCGGCCTCTCCGGGCTCTCCCGGCTCGTCTCTTCTTCGACATCTCTCCTCCTCCGCTCCTGTAACCGCCCGCCAAACGATGGCCGGAGAAAAGACGCCACGGTCATGGTGACGACCAGTTGGCCACGCCATTTCGGCGATCACAGCGGTGACACTCAGTCACCTTGAAGACCTCAATACAGTCCCGCTTCGCTGAAATGCCGTCAACGGATACGGCAACACCTGAAAGATGGAATCAGGTGCAGAAATGCATTTCGTATGGGTGGTGAAATTTCCATCGGCGCACGCCGGAGCACAACGGGCGACCCCTGCACGGCTCAACCCTTGGCATGGCCGGGGTGCGGCAGTCCTTGTGGCTGGTTATCCCGCGATGCGAACTACGGGCGGGGTGGTCGCTGAGGTTTGCTGGGCTGGCCAGCTAGCCGGATGCGTACAGTGATGGTCTCCTGTGGTCGTACCGATTGCTGTACTTCGCTGCTGTACGGCAACCGGCTCCACCTCATCGACCCTGCTTCCGTTGTCTACGCCGCAACCCAACAACACTGGCGATGGCGACGAAGAAACTGCCGCCTACGGTCATAGGGAGGCCAGAGGCGAAGGGCCTTAGGGCGTGCAGATCTTTAACTCGTGGCTTTCTGCTTGGTGGTTCGTTGGTCAGGCATGAGCGGGTTGGATGGGCAACGGACCGCGCTGGCA
>NZ_JBVIJE010000090.1:0-3840 GCF_055581585.1 Streptomyces sp. NPDC031426 | reverse complement strand
CCCCGAGGCGGCCACACCCCCAGATCAACCGCGGACACCTCACCCGCACCCTCCGCCAGCACACCCGTGGCATGCCGCACCCACGGCTCCTCCGCCGCGGTGCCTTCCGCTCGTGAATGGAGCGTCAGCGGGCGGCGGCCGTCGCCGTCGTCGGCACCGACGGAGAGACGCAGCTGGACACCGCCCTGTTCGGGCAGGACGAGCGGCGCCTGCAGAGTCAGCTCCTCGACGTGCTCGCGGCCGACCTGTTCGCCGGCGTGCAGTGCCATTTCGACGAACGCCGTGCCGGGCAGCAGCACCGCACCCATGACCGCGTGATCGGCCAGCCACGGCTGCGTCTCCACCGACAACCGGCCGGTGAACAGGAAGCCGTCCGTGTCGGGCAGTTCAACGGCGGCACCCAGCAGCGGATGATCGGCGGTCTCGAGACCCAGCCCGGCCGCGTCGGCGGGACCGCCCGCCGGGGCGGCCGAGTCCAGCCAGTACCACTGCCGCTGGAACGGGTAGGTGGGCAGTTCCACACGGCTGGCGCCGGTGGCGGCGAAGAAGGCCCGCCAGTCCAGTGGCACACCGCGGACGAACGCCGTGGCCAGCGCGGACACCGGCGTCTCCGTCTCGGGACGTCCCTTGCGCAGCACGGGTGCGAACGCGTGGTCCTCGCCCGTGACGCACTCCTGGCCCATGGCCGACAGCACCCCGTCGGGGCCGAGTTCGAGGAACGTGGTGACGCCCTCGGCCTCCAAGGCCCGTACGCCGTCGTGGAAGCGGACCGCCTCCCGCACGTGCCGCACCCAGAACTCCGGCTCGGTGATGTCCTCGGCGGTCACCACGGCGCCGGTCAGGTTCGACACGACCGCGATGCGCGCAGGGGCGTAGGACAGTCCCTCGGCAACCTTGCGGAAGTCGGCCAGCATCGGGTCCATGTGCGGGGAGTGGAAGGCGTGACTGACCGTCAGCCGCCTCGTCCTGCGGCCCTGTTCCTCGAAGCGGGCCGCGATCTCCAGTGCGGCGTCCTCGTCACCTGCGATGACGACGGAAGTCGGGCCGTTGACGGCCGCGATGCTCACGGCGTCCGTCAGGAACGGCGCCACCTCGTCCTCGGCGGCCTGGACGGCCACCATCGCACCACCGGCGGGCAGCTCCTGCATCAGCCGACCACGGGCCGCGACCAGCGTGCACGCGTCGGCCAGTGACAGCACACCCGCACAGTGCGCCGCCGCGATCTCACCGATCGAATGACCGGAGACGAAGTCCGGGCGCACACCCCACGACTCCAGCAGCCGGAACAGCGCCACCTCGACCGCGAACAACGCGGGCTGCGTGAACGCCGTCCGGTCGATCAGCCCGGCATCGTCACCGAACAGCGCCTCACGCAGGGGCAGTTCGAAGTGGGTGAGGATCACGTCCAGCACCTGGGCGAACACGGGATAGGCGTCGTACAGCTCCCGGCCCATCCCCAGCCGCTGACTGCCCTGACCGGTGAACAGGAAGGCCAGCTTGCCCGTGGTGGCCGTGGCGCGCACCAGGCCCGTGGCCGTCCCGTCCTCGGCGAGAGCTGTCAGGCCGGCGAGGAGGGTGTCCCGGTCGGTGCCGACGACCGCCGCGCGGTGGTCGAAGGCCGCCCGTCCGGTGGCCAGCGAGTAGCCGACGTCTACGGGCGAGAGGTCCGGGTCGGCCGCCATGCGGTCCCTCAGCCGCTGGGCCTGGGCGTGCAGCGCGTCGGCGGTCTTGGCGGTGAGTACCAGGGGTGTGGCCCGCGGTGCCGGCTCCGTCCGGAAGGCAGGTGCCGGCTCGTCGGAGGGCGCCTGTTCGAGGATGGTGTGGGCGTTGGTGCCGCTGATGCCGAAGGAGGACACCGCCGCCCGGCGGGGACGGCCGGTCTCCGGCCACTCCCGCGCCTCGGTCAGCAGCTCCACCGCACCCGCAGACCAGTCCACGTGCGGGGTCGGCTCGTCCACGTGCAGGGTCCGCGGCAGCACACCGTGCCGCATCGCCATCACCATCTTGATGATCCCGGCGACGCCGGCGGCGGCCTGCGTGTGACCGATGTTCGACTTGATCGAGCCCAGCCACAGCGGCGTGTCCTCGGCCCGGGCCTTGCCGTAGGTGGCCAGCAGCGCCTGCGCCTCGATCGGGTCGCCCAGCGTCGTACCCGTACCGTGCGCCTCCACCACGTCGATCTGGTCGCCGGCCAGGCCCGCGCCCGCCAGTGCCTGACGGATGACGCGCTGCTGGGACGGGCCGTTCGGCGCGGTGAGGCCGTTGCTCGCGCCGTCCTGATTGATGGCGCTGCCGCGTACGACGGCGAGGACCGGGTGGCCGTTCCTGCGGGCGTCGGAGAGCCGTTCCACGAGCAGCATGCCTGCGCCCTCCGACCAGCTGGTCCCGTCGGCGGCCGCCGCGAACGACTTGATGCGGCCGTCGGCCGCGAGCCCGCGCTGGCGGCTGAACTCGGTGAAGGTGCCGGGAGTGGACATGACCGTCACACCGCCCGCGAGCGCCATGGAGCACTCGCCGCTGCGCAGCGCCTGGATCGCCCAGTGCAGGGCGACGAGCGACGACGAGCAGGCCGTGTCGACGGTGACCGCCGGGCCTTCGAGGCCGAAGGCGTAGGCGACGCGGCCGGAGGCGATGCTGCCGGAGTTGCCGGTGCCGAGGTAGCCCTCGACGCCGTCGGGCACGGAGGTGATCCGGGTGGCGTAGTCGTGGTACATGATGCCCGCGAAGACACCCGTCCGGCTGCCACGCATCGTGGCCGGATCGATCCCGGCGCGTTCGAACGCCTCCCAGGTGGTTTCCAGCAGCAGCCGCTGCTGCGGGTCCATCGCCACCGCCTCGCGCGGGCTGATGCCGAAGAACGCCGGGTCGAACTCGCCCGCGTCGTGCAGGAATCCGCCCTCGCGGGTGTAGCTGGTGCCCTTGCCGTCCGGGTCCGGGTCGTACAGCGCCGCCAGGTCCCAGCCACGTCCCTGGGGGAACTCGCTGATGGCGTCGCCGCCGCCCAGGACCAGGTTCCACAGGTCCTCCGGGGTCTGCACGCCGCCGGGGTAACGGCAGCTCATGCCGACGATGGCTATCGGGTCGTCGTCGGTGATCGGGCCGGTGATGCCGCTCTCGGCCTGTTCGGCGTCGTTTGCGCCGCCCAGGAGCTCGGAGCGCAGGTACTCGGCCAGAACGAGCGGAGTCGGGTGGTCGAAGACGAGGGTGGCGGGCAGCCGCTGCCCGATGGCCGTGCCGAGCCGGTTGCGCAGCTCGACGGAGGTCAGCGAGTCGAAGCCGAGTTCCTTGAAGGCCCGGCCGGCCTCGATCGTGTCCGGTGAGGGGTGTCCGAGGACCGCCGCCACCTGGCCGCGCACCAGCTCCAGCAGGGCCGCCTGCTGCTCCTCGGCGGGGCGGCCGGTGAGCCGCTGCGCCAGTTCGCCCGCGGCGGCCGTGTCCACGGCCGCGGCCGTACGTCGGACCGGTACCCGCACCAGGCCGCGCAGCAGTGCCGGCAGCATCCCGGTGCTCGCCTGTGCCCGCAGCGCCGCCGGGTCCAGGGGGACGGGCACCAGCAGGGCGTCAGCGGCCTGTTGTGCGGACCGGCCGACCGCGCGGTCGAAGAGGGCGAGGCCCGTGTCGACGGTGAGCGCGGTGATGCCGCCCCGCTGGATGCGTTCGCGGTCGGTGCGGGCGAGTGCGCCGCCCATACCGTCGGCGGTGTCCCACAGACCCCACGCCAGCGACACCGCCGGCAGCCCCTCGTCCCTGCGATGCTCAGCCAGAGCATCCAGGAACGCGTTCGCCGCCGCGTAGCTGCCCTGACCCGCCGCACCGAACACACCGGCAGCCGAGGAGAAC
>NZ_JBVIJE010000089.1:0-3906 GCF_055581585.1 Streptomyces sp. NPDC031426 | reverse complement strand
TACGAGCGCAAAGCCGAACACTTCATGGCCTTCACCGCCATCGCCTGCAGCCTCATCTGCTACCGCAGACTCACCAAATGAGACGAGGTCTAAGGGCCTCTACTACGTGCCGATCTACGAGACGCTGCACGACATGAACTGGACGCTTGTCACCGGCTGATGTGATGGCGGGTGGAGCACCCACCCGCATTCCTCTCTTCGGATCCGCGATGGCAGGCTTAACGCCAGCCATCCGCCGGAAGACTACGGAGTATGCGACCGTGCCCTTGAAGAACTCCCGACGCTTGCGCCGCATGATCTGGGCCGGCGCCCTCTCGGTCTGTCTCGCGGCGGCTGCGACCGGCTGGGTCGCCTGGGACCACGCGCATATTCACGACGCGCCGGTGTCGGGCGACGTACTCATGAGCAACCACGGGCGTACCCTCACCACCCCCATAGATTGGACGGACTGCGAGGATAAACCCCGCCTGGAAGCTCACGAATCCGCCCACGCCATCACGCTGGTGCTGAAGCGGAAACGGCACGATTTCCAGCACGCCAGCGACCCGTGCGACGGCATGCACGACGGACTGGCCAGCACCTCCCTCGACCACCCGGCGGGCGATAGGAAGATCACCGACCTGGTCACCGGCTCGGGCATCGCCCCCTTCGACGACGCGCACTTCCCCCACCCCCGATACCTGCCGTCCGGCTTCACTCCCGCGGACAACGTCATCGGCCTGGGCAACCGCGCAGACCCGCCGTACAGCAGGGGTGCCAAACCCACATGGACCTACACCTATCAACGTAACCGAGATAAAGGAGGGCAGGCCGGAGCCGTGAGCATCACGGCGATCACCGGCGAGACCACCCCCACACAGGGGACCCCGATATCCGTCAACCATCACCCCGCCCGGCTCCAAAAGACGCCGGGTACCGAACCGACGTGGACGGCAGTGTGGCCGCAGAACGGATACACCATCACCGTCTGGGCAGAAGACCCGTTCATGACTGACGCCGAGTTCCTACGGATCACGCAAAGCCTGAGGAACTAGACGAGTAAGTCCGACCTCCGGTCAGTGGTCATAGGCGATCAGTGACCGGGTGATCGGGGCGTTGGTTGCGTTGTTGTGCCAGATCGCTGCGGCCATCGCAAGGACGCGCTGGGCGACGCGGATGGCGACTCCTTCGCAGGAACGGCCGCCGTGGTCTTCCAGGTCGAGCTGGCCCTTGAGGGTGTCGTTGACCGACTCGATCAGCTGCCGGACCTTCTTGAGCATGGACTCGCCGTAGCGAGCCTTCTCGTCCTTGCGGGAGGGCCGCAGCATGGTGATCCCGTACTCACCCAGCAGCGTCTCGAAGTCCTTCCCAGCGAACCCCTTGTCGCAGATCAGCAGGATGCCGTCGTGCTCGGCCGCCACACCCGCGTCGACTTCGAGCATCACGGCCAGCACCTCTCGCTCTCCGATCTTCGGGTCGGCCAGCGCCCACAGGATCGGCATCCCGGACGGAGTGCACACCAGGTACAGCTTCAGCCCCCAGTAGAACCGCGAGTGGCTGGCGCAGTAGCCGTAGCCCGCCCATCCGGCCAGGTCCGAGCGCTTCACCGTCGGCCGGGACATGCCACAGGGCACCGGGGTGGCTTGCCGTACCGATCGGTGCTGTCACCTGTGCCCGAGGGCGGGTTCGGAGCTGGCGGGAATTCTGTATGCGGCGGCCTCCTTCTCATCAAAGATGACGACCAATGAGTCCGGCATGTAGGTGAACCCTGAGCCGGTGGACTCTCCCAGGGCGACTGTCACAGGCGCGGCAGCAGAGAAATCAAGCCGGACAGCCCAGGGCATTTCCGGGCATCCTTCATTCGGTACATGTGTCACAGGCGTGATGCCGGTAAGGGTCATCCCGAGGAACTCGGACCACTCGGCTCGTCCGGACACGTCGACAGCTGTCCCGGAGAGGTCCGGTGTGTCACCCGGTTCCGTCAGTTCCAGGGCCAAGCCTTCGTTGAGGCCGTCCATGGCCCAGGACGCCACCAGGACCCATCCGTTGCCCAGGGTGAGGGCAACCGCCATGTCAACTTCGTGTGCGCCGCGGTCCGCGCGATGGCCTTCGGGCCACGTTCCACCCGACGGGGCTACATAGCGCACTGCTGCAAGCGGTGCGTCCGCGACGTCTGACAGGAGAGTCGCCAGCCGTTCCCGGTAGAGCGGCTCCTCGAGCCAGGGAAGAAGAGTAGTCATGGCTAGTACCGTCCGAAATACTGGAAATCGCCATTGGCGTCGAATGTAGCCCCGAATCCGCGGCCGCCGGCCGGATCCGGCATGATATATCGGGTTCCCCCGGCAAAGTTTCCCGAAGTCACGGGAACCTGAGTCGTGTTCGGGTTGGTCAGAATATCATCGAGGAGGTTCTGACCAGCCGAATCCAATTGCTTGCCGGGCACGACGTCAAGGTCTCCCCGGTTCATGGGCTTCTGGTATTCGCGTCCGGCACGGGTGAGCTTCCCCTTGTCCGGTCGCTCGCCGCTCTTCGACAGGTCGTCGAGGCACTTGGCGAGCCCGTGTGGGTCGCTGGCAGCCCAAGGGTTCTCCACATAGCCGTAATGGTGGGGCGCGGGCTTCAGGCCGAGCGGATCAGGAGCCGTGTACCGGGCGGTGTCGGGGTCGTAGTAACGGAACCGGTTGTAGTTCAGACCCGTCTCTGCGTCGCTGTATTGACCCGGAAACCGAAGCGGGCAGTCCAGGCTGGAGTCATCAGCTGCAGAGCCAGGCATGCGGGTGCCCCACAGTGAGGTCCGCCATTGCCAGGCGACGTCCCCGGACGACGACACAAGCTCCATGGGAGTGCCGACGGGATCAGTGATCACCGCGTGGAAGCGTGTAGCGGTCTCCGGATCCGTCTCGTCAGCCAGCCTTCGCGAGGAAGGAAGTGCCGGAGCTGCGATCGACTCGGCTGTGGTCGGTCTGTGCGACCGGACGGTGCGTGTCTGACTCGTAGTCCCAGGTCGTGACCCTGCCGCAGGCACGAACCTGCTCCATGAGGCGGGTGTCGTCCCAGGAGAACTCGACACGATCTGCCGGTGATCCGTCCTCGGCGATACGGTGTTTGGAGATGCGACGACCGAGTGGATCATAGAGATACCGCCATCGGTCGCCGTTCGGTGTGACCGCCTCGGTCAAGCGGTCCTCGGCGCTCCAACAGTACGTCCAGGTCCGTGTCTGCCCGTTGAGCAGCCTGCGCGTCTTACGGATCAGCCTTCCCTGCGCGTCGTGCTCGTAGGAGGTACGGCCCGCACGGCGGATGAGCGTGCCGTCGAACTCGCGCTCACCGGGGGAGTCGTGTCCGGGTGCCGTCGCCTGTACAAGGTTGCCCACCGAGTCGTAGGCGTATGTCTCGGTCCAGCCCTGAGCGTGCACACTCGTGACGCGGCCTGCGCCGTCCAGATCGAACTGGCGCGTGCCGGACGTCAGCTCACGGATCTCGGTGACGTAGCCGTCGGCTCGGTACGCGTAACTGCGATGCTGGAGCAGTCGATCGGCCTCGCTCGATGTCGCCGTCGCTGTCACCGACTGCGTGGTCAGTCGGCCCGTAGCGCTCCAGCGTTGGGCCAGCCTCACGCCCTCGCCCACCTGGCGCTCGGTCTCGCGGCCCAGTGCGTCGCGTGTGAAGGACAGCCTGCCGGCGTCCGAGTGCATTGCCGCCGGGCGTCCCGCCTCGTCGTATGTCCAGGTCGACACCAGTCCGGAGGGGGTGACCCGGCGGGTGCAACGCCCGAGCACGTTGTACTCGTACGTCGTGGTGCCGCCGTTCACGGCTTCGGACAGAACGCGTCCTAAGACCTCATCTCATTTGGTGAGTCTGCGGTAGCAGATCAGGGTGCAGGCGATGCTGGTGAAGGCAAGGAAGTGCTCGGCTTTGCGCTCGTAG
>NZ_JBVIJE010000088.1:0-4040 GCF_055581585.1 Streptomyces sp. NPDC031426 | reverse complement strand
CTGACCAACAGCACATGATCAGCACCCCGACGCGCAAGCCACCGCGCCACCTCGGCACCCAACGCACCCGTACCACCCGTCACCAGCACCGTGCCGCGCGGGGTCCAGGCGTCCTCGTGCTCGGGGCCCTGCGGTGCCCGCAGCAGCCGGCGTCCGAAGAGGGCCGAGGAGCGTACCGCGACCTGGTCCTCGTGGCCGCTGCCGGCCAGCACGCCGGCCAGCCGGGACAGCGCCCGCTCGTCCGGCGTCCGCGGCAGGTCGACCAGTCCGCCCCAGCGTCCCGGGTGCTCCAGGGCGGCCACCCGTCCCAGACCCCAGATCTGTGCCTGCACGGCATCGTGCACCGGCTCGGAGGCTGCCGTGGCGACCGCGCCACGGGTGACACACCACAGGGGTGCCGTGACACCGGCGTCGCCCAGTGCCTGGACCAGCAAGGCGGTCAGAGCGGCGCCCGTGCCGGCGTTCGGCAGCCACAGCACGCCTTCGAGCTCCGGCGCGTCGCCGACGACGTCCCGGATCAGCGCGGCCAGCGAGTGCCGGTCGGCGCCTTCGACGGGGAAGGTCAGTTGCCGAAGGCTGGCCCCGTGCCGGGCCAGTCCCTCGATGACGTCTGCCGCGGCTCCGGCGCGTGGCACCACCGTCAGCCACTCCCCGGGCAGCCGGGTCGCACCGCTCTCACGCAGCGGCTGCCAGACCACCCGGTAGCGCCACCCCGCGTCCGCCGACGGCAGGGAAGTCCGCGGCCAGTAGCGCCGGTGCTGGAACGCATAGGTGGGCAGGTCGACGCGGCGGGCTCCCCCATCGCCGAAGAACGCCCGCCAGTCCACCGCGACACCGCGCACATGGGCCTGTCCGAGCCCCGTCACCAGCGTCTCCGGCTCGGCGCGTCCCCTGCGCAGCACGGGCACGAACATCCGGTCCTCGCCGGTCACGCACTCCTGGCCCATCGCCGACAACACACCGTCGGGTCCGAGTTCGACGAAAGTCGTCACGTTGTGCGCTTCGAGGGCGCGGATGCCGTCGTGGAAGCGCACAGCCTCGCGGACGTGGCGCACCCAGAAGTCGGGGCCGGTGATCTCCTCGGGGGTCGCGAGAGCACCGGTGAGGTTCGAGACGACCGGGATACGCGGGGCCTCGTACGACAGCCCCTCCACGACCTTGCGGAAATCGGCCAGCATGCCGTCCATGTGCGGGGAGTGGAAGGCGTGGCTGACCGTCAGGCGACGGGTCTTGCGCCCCTGCTCCTCGAAGCGGGCGGCGATCTCCAGTACGACGCCCTCGTCACCGGCCACGACCACGGAGGCGGGGCCGTTGACGGCCGCGATGCTCACGGCGTCGGTCAGGTACGGGGTGACCTCGTCCTCGGTGGCCTGGACGGCCACCATCGCACCACCGGCGGGCAGCTCCTGCATCAGCCGACCACGCGCAGCGACCAGCGTGCACGCGTCCTCCAGAGACAGCACACCCGCACAGTGCGCCGCAGCGATCTCACCGATCGAATGACCGGAGACGAAGTCCGGGCGCACACCCCACGACTCCAGCAGCCGGAACAGCGCCACCTCCACCGCGAACAGGCCGGGCTGGGTATACGCCGTCTGGTCGATCAGCCCGGCATCGTCACCGAACAGCGCCTCGCGCAGCGGGATTTCGAAGTGGGCGAAGATCTCGTCCAGTGCCCGGGTGAAGGCGGGGTGGGCGTCGTACAGCTCCCGGCCCATCCCCAGCCGCTGGCTGCCCTGACCGGCGAACAGGAACGCCGACTTGCCCCGGCTGTCTGTGCTGCCACGGATGACTCGGGGCGACGGGCTGCCCAGGGCCAGGGCCTGAAGGCCGGCCACCGCAGAGTCGTGCTCCGATGCCACGACCACCGCGCGCTCTTCGAAGGACGAGCGGCCCACGGCCAGTGAGTACCCGATGTCCGCCAGCTCCAGTTCGGGGCGCGCCGTCAGATGCGACCACAACCTGTCGGCCTGCGCCGGCAGAGCGTCGGCGTCCATCGCCGACACGAGCAGCGGCACGACCGTGGCGGCGGGGTACGACCGCGTCCGGGGAGCGTCGGTCACGTCGTCTTCGGGTGCCTCCTCGATGATGGTGTGGGCGTTGGTGCCGCTGAAACCGAAGGACGACACGCCCGCCCGGCGAGGGCGGCCGGTCTCCGGCCACTCCCGGGCCTCGGTCAGCAACTCCACCGCGCCCGCCGACCAGTCCACGTGCGGCGTCGGCTCGTCGACGTGCAGGGTCCGCGGCAGCACACCGTGCCGCATCGCCATCACCATCTTGATCACACCGGCCACACCGGCCGCGGCCTGCGTGTGACCGATGTTCGACTTGATCGAGCCCAGCCACAGCGGTTGGTCCTCGGCACGTTCCTGCCCGTAGGTGGCCAGCAGCGCCTGCGCCTCGATCGGGTCACCCAGCGTCGTACCCGTACCGTGGGCCTCCACCGCGTCGACGTCCGACGCCGACAACTGGGCGTGGGCGAGCGCCTGCCGGATCACCCGCTGCTGCGACGGACCGTTCGGCGCCGTCAGACCATTGCTCGCACCATCCTGGTTCACCGCCGAGCCACGGACCACCGCCAGCACCGGGTGACCGTTACGACGGGCATCCGACAGCCGCTCCACCAGCAGCATCCCCACACCCTCACCCCAGCCGGTGCCGTCCGCACCCGCCGCGAACGCCTTCACCCGGCCATCGGCAGCAAGGCCACGCTGCCGGCTGAAGTCGATGAAGGTGCCCGGTGTCGACATCACGGTCACACCGCCGGCCAGCGCCAGATCGCACTCACCGCTGCGCAGCGCCTGGATCGCCCAGTGCAGGGCGACCAGGGAGGACGAGCAGGCCGTGTCCACCGTCACGGCGGGGCCTTCGAGGCCGAAGACGTAGGCGAGCCGTCCGGAGACCACGCTCGCCGCGTTGCCGGTGCCCAGGTGCCCCTCGAGCCCCTCGGGGTCTTCCAGGAGGAGCGAGAGGTAGTCCTGGCCGTTGGTGCCCACGAACACACCGGCCTGGCTGCCGCGCACGGTCGCCGGGTCGATCCCGGCCCGTTCGAACGCCTCCCAGGTGGTCTCCAGCAGCAGCCGCTGCTGCGGGTCCATGGCGAGAGCCTCGCGCGGGCTGATCCCGAAGAACCCCGGGTCGAAGTCGCCCGCGTCGTAGAGGAATCCGCCCTCACGCGCGTACGAGGTGCCGGGCGCTTCGGGGTCCGGGTTGTAGAGGCGTTCGATGTTCCAGCCGCGGTCGAGGGGCAGACCGGAGACGGCGTCCGCGCCTGAGACGAGGAGCTGCCACAAGTCCTCCGGCGACCGTACGCCGCCCGGGAAGCGACAGCTCATCGCCACGATCGCGATGGGGTCGTCCGCCGTCTGCCCCGCTCGCGGCACCGGGCCGTGGGCCACGGCCCGGGTGCCGACCAGTTCGGTCCACAGGTGATCGGCCAGCGCGGACGGAGTCGGATGGTCGAACACCAGCGTCGTCGGGAGCCGCAGGTCGCTCGCGGCGCCCAGTCGGTTGCGCAGCTCGACCGCCGTCAGCGAGTCGAAGCCGAGCTCCTTGAACGCCCGCCCCGCGTCGACGTCGGCGGCGTCCGCGTGGCCGAGTACCTGGGCGACATGCGTGAGGACCAGGTCGAGGAGGAGCTGTTTCTGTTCCGCCTCGGCGAGTCCGGCGAGCCGCTGGGCCGCCGAGGACCGGGGGGCCGCGCCGGGTGCGGGGGCCGCGGCCTGTTCGGTCCGCGCCTCGGGCAGGTCGGCCAGCAGTGGGCTGGGCCGCACGGCGGTGAACCCGGTGGCGTAGCGCTGCCAGTCGACGTCCGCGACGGTCATCACGGTCTCGTCCTGGTCCAGCATCCGCTGCAGCGCGGAGATCGCCGCGTCGCCGGCCATGGGCGGGACTCCGCCGAGCGCCATGCGCTTCGCCAGCGCCTCGTCGGACGCCATGCCGGCCGCCCAGGGGCCCCAGGCGATCGAGGTGGCGGGCAGTCCTTCGGCGCGCCGCTGCTCGGCGAGCGCGTCGAGGTGGGCGTTGGCCGCTGCGTAGTT
>NZ_JBVIJE010000087.1:0-4480 GCF_055581585.1 Streptomyces sp. NPDC031426 | reverse complement strand
GGAAGAGGGAGTCGTGACGCTCACCGGCGGCAGCACGCACCTGCTCCGCCGAAGCAGCCCGCAACGCCACCGACCCCACCGACGCAACCGGCCGGCCCGCACCATCGGCCACCAGCAACGACACCGCATCCGAGCCGAGCTCACCAAGCCGCACCCGCAGCGACGACGCCCCCGCCGCGAACAACGACACCCCGCTCCAGGAGAAGGGCAGAAGCGGGCCGGAGTCCGATTCCTTGCGGGGGTTCAGGCCCAGGGCGTGGAGGGCGGCGTCGAGGAGGGCCGGGTGCAACCCGAAAGCACCCGCAGCATCAGCAGCCTGCTCCGGCAGCACCACCTCGGCGAACAACTCGTCCCCACGCCGCCACACACCCCGCAACCCACGGAACACCGGCCCATACCCCAGACCCGACTCCGCAAGCTCCCCATACAACCCCTCCACCCCAACAGCCACCGCACCCTCCGGCGGCCACACCACAAGATCCCCCACACCCACGCCGGCATCGCAATCAGCAACGACGGACAACACACCCGTGGCATGCCGCACCCACGGCTCACCACCCACCGCATCACGCCGACGCGAAAACACCCCGAACGACCGCCGACCAGACCCGTCAGCAGCCTCCACCGACAACTGCACCCGCACACCAACGCCCTCAGGAAGCACCAACGGCGCCTCCAACGTCAGCTCCTCGACACCCCCACACCCCACACGCCCACCAGCATGCAACGCCAACTCCACGAACGCCGTACCAGGCAACACCACCTCACCCAGCACCACATGATCCGCAAGCCACCCCTGCACACCCGCCGACAACACACCCGTGAACAAAAACCCGTCACTGTCCGCCAACGCCACCGCAGCACCCAACAACGGATGACCCGCAACACCCAGACCGATCGACTCCGGGTCCCCGCTCACCAACGACGCGGTGTCGGGCCAGTAGCGCTCACGCTGGAACGCATAGGTGGGCAACTGGACACGGCGAGCACCGGTCCCGGCGAAGAACGTCTCCCACTCGACAGGGAGGCCGTGGACATGGGCCTGTGCAAGGGCAGCGGTCAGCGCTTCCGCCTCGGGACGCTCCCGCCTGAGCACAGGGAGGAACACCACGTCGTCGCCGTCGGCGACGCACTCCTGCGCCATGGCGGACAGGACACCGTCGGGCCCGAGCTCCACGAAGGTCGTGACGCCCTCGGCCACCAGCACCCGCACGCCGTCCAGGAACCGCACCGCATCCCGCACATGCCGCACCCAGAACTCCGGCGAGCACACCTCGTCGGGAGTCACGATCGTGCCGGTGAGGTTGGAGACGACCGGAATACGCGGAGCCTCGTACGACAGCCCCTCGACCACCCGGCCGAACGCCTCCAGCATGCCGTCCATGTGCGGCGAGTGGAAGGCGTGACTGACCGTCAGGCGCTTCGTCTTCCGGCCCAGCTCCTCGAAGCGGCCCGCGATCTCCAGTACCGCGTCCTCGTCACCCGCGACCACCACCGACACCGGACCGTTGACCGCCGCGATGCTCACCGCGTCCGTCAGGTACGGCGCCACCTCGTCCTCGGCGGCCTGCACCGCCACCATCGCACCACCGGACGGCAGCTCCTGCATCAGCCGACCACGCGCCGCCACCAGCGTGCACGCGTCGGCCAGTGACAGCACACCCGCACAATGCGCCGCCGCGATCTCACCGATCGAATGACCGGAGACGAAGTCCGGGCGCACACCCCACGACTCCAGCAGCCGGAACAGCGCCACCTCCACCGCGAACAACGCAGGCTGCGTGAACGCCGTCCGGTCGATCAGCCCGGCATCGTCCCCGAACAGCACCTCCAACAACGGGCGCTCCAAGTGCCCGTCAAGAACCGCGCACACCGCGTCCAGCGCGTCCGCGAACACCGGATAGGCGTCGTAAAGCTCCCGGCCCATCCCCAGCCGCTGACTGCCCTGACCGGTGAACAGGAACGCCACCCCACCCGGCTGCGGCACACCAGCCACGACCCCGGCGGCACCCCCGTCGCGAGCCACGGCATCCAGACCCGCCAGCAATCCCTCACGATCACCAGCGACCACAACCGCCCGCTGCTCCAGCGCGGCACGACCCGTCGCCAGGGAATAGGCGACGTCCAGGGGGCGCAGCCCCGGCTGTGCGGCAAGCTGCCCGTGCAGCCGCTCGGCCTGCTCACGCAGTGCCCGCCCGCTGCCGGCCGACAGCGCGAAGGGCAGCACCGGCAACACCGCACCCGGCACCGCCCCGGCCTCCGCCTCCACCTCGGGTGCCTGCTCGATGATGGTGTGGGCGTTGGTGCCGCTGATACCGAAGGACGACACACCTGCCCGGCGGGGACGGCCGGTCTCCGGCCACTCCCGCGCCTCGGTCAGCAACTCCACCGCGCCCGCCGCCCAGTCCACGTGCGGCGTCGGCTCGTCGACGTGCAGGGTCCGCGGCAGCACACCGTGCCGCATCGCCAGCACCATCTTGATGATGCCCGCGACACCGGCCGCCGCCTGCGTGTGACCGATGTTCGACTTGATCGAACCCAGCCACAACGGCGTGTCCTCGGCACGCTCCTGCCCGTACGTCGCGAGCAGCGCCTGCGCCTCGATCGGGTCACCCAGCGTCGTACCCGTGCCGTGCGCCTCCACCGCGTCCACGTCCGACGTGCTCAGGCCCGCCGACGCCAGCGCCTGACGGATGACGCGCTGCTGCGACGGACCGTTCGGCGCCGTCAGACCATTGCTCGCACCATCCTGATTGATCGCCGAACCCCGCACGACCGCCAGCACCGGGTGACCGTTACGACGGGCATCCGACAGCCGCTCCACCAGCAGCATCCCCACACCCTCACCCCAGCCGGTGCCGTCCGCACCCGCCGCGAACGCCTTCACCCGGCCATCGGCAGCAAGACCACGCTGCCGGCTGAAATCGACGAAGTTCTCCGGGGTAGCCATGATCGTGACACCGCCCACCAGCGCGAACGAGCACTCGCCGTTCCGCAGGGCCTGGGCAGCCCAGTGCAGGGCGACCAGCGACGACGAACAGGCTGTGTCCACCGTCACGGCCGGGCCTTCCAGCCCGAAGACATAGGCGAGTCGGCCGGAGACGACGCTGGCGGCGTTCCCGGTGCCGAGGTGACCTTCAAGTCCCTCGGGTGCCCGCATCAGCAGCGACAGGTAGTCCTGGCCGTTCGTGCCGATGAACACGCCGGCCTGACTGCCGCGCAGGGTGTCCGGGGCGATTCCCGCCCGCTCGAACGCCTCCCACGCGGTCTCGAGCAGCAGCCGCTGCTGCGGGTCCATCGCCAGCGCCTCACGCGGGCTGATGCCGAAGAAGCGCGCGTCGAACTGAGTGGCGTCCTGGATGAAGCCACCCTCTCGGGTGTAGGTCTTGCCCGCCTGCTCGGGGTCCGGATCGTAGAGGGACTCGATGTCCCAGCCCCGGTCGGCGGGGAACCGGGAGGTTGCGTCGCGTCCGCCGGCCAGCAGCTGCCAGAGGTCTTCCGGTGACTGCACACCACCGGGGAAGCGGCAGCTCATCGCGACGATCGCGATCGGGTCATCGGCCACGGAGAGCGCCAAGGCGCCGGGTACCGAGCTGACGACGGTCGCTCCCTGCCCGGAGTGTCCGAGCCGTCCGAGGAGTTCGTCGCGCAGGTGGGCGGCGAGAGCGGAGGCCGTGGGGTAGTCGTAGACAAGGGTCGTCGGAAGGCTCAGCCCCGTGACGGCGCCCAGACGGTTGCGCAGCTCCACAGCGGTGAGGGAGTCGAAGCCCAACTCCCGGAACGCACGGTCACCATGGACGGCATCGCCACCACTGTGCCCGAGCACGGCCGCGACCTGGGCCCGCACCAGGTCCAGCAGTTCCTTCTCGCGTTCGACGTCACCGAGGTCGGCCAAGCGGTCGGCGAGCGACGACGAGTCGCGCACGGAGTGCTGCTGGTCGTTTTCGGCGCGGGAGGCCTCCGACGACGCCTGGACGAGCCGCAGTTCGTCGAGGAGTGTGCTGGGGCGTACGGCGGTGAAGCCGGACGCGAAGCGTTCCCAGTCCAGGTCCACCACACACAGCGCCGGATCACCGAGCTCACCCAGGCCCACAGCCTGCTCCAGCGCCCGCATCGCCAACTGCGGATCCATCGGCGGCATGCCCTCACGCCGCAACCGCCGCTCCAGGACCCCCTCGGCCGCCATCCCGCCATCAGCCCACGGACCCCACGCCACCGACACCGCCGGCAGCCCCTCACCACGCCGCTCCTCGGCCAACGCATCCAAGTAGGCGTTCGCGGCGGCGTAGTTGGCCTGTCCGCTGCTGCCCAGAGTGCCGCTGATCGACGAGAAGAGTACGAACGCCGACAGGTCCAGATCACGGGTGAGCTCGTGCAGATGGCGTGCCGAGTCGGCCTTGGCCTGCCACACGCGCTCGAACCGCTCCGGGATCAGCGCGTCCAGCACACCATCGTCGAGCACACCCGCCGCATGGAACAC
>NZ_JBVIJE010000086.1:0-4613 GCF_055581585.1 Streptomyces sp. NPDC031426 | reverse complement strand
TTCTCCGACTGCGCCGACCGCACCAGACCACGCACCGCCGCACCCGCAAGACCACGCGTGACGACCACCAGACGCGACCCGGCGAACCGCTCCCCCGCCAACCAGCCCTGCACCACAGCCAGCGCCCGCCGCACCGCCTCACGCACCACCCCGGCAGACACCACCCCACCACACGGCGTCAGCCCGTCCACCACCACCGTCCCCGGCACCACATCGAGCGCATCCAGGCCCTCGGGTTCGAGGACGACCCAGTCCGCGGCGGACACCGAAACCGTCGTCGGCACCTGCACGGGGGTCCACTCCACGCGGAACAGCGAATCGGCCGGACCGTCACCGGAGACGCGCAACTGCTCCGGCGACACCGGCCGCAGCACCAAGGAGTCCACCGACGCGACGGGCCGCCCGGTGGTGTCGGCCAGGGACAGTGACACGGCGTCCTGGCCGGCACGGCCGAGTCGTACCCGCAGCGCGGTGGCGCCCACGGCATGCAACGTCACACCCGACCACGAGAACGGCAACCGCCCCTGACCGGTGTCCGCCACCAGACCACCCAGCCCGATCGCATGCAACACCGCATCCAGAACAGCCGGATGCACACCAAAACCATCGGCCGCACCCCCACCGCCCTCCGGCAGGCTCACCTCCGCGAACACCTCGTCACCACGCCGCCACACCGCCCGCAGCCCCTGGAACACAGGACCGTAGACGAACCCCGAAGCCGCCAGCGACTCATACAGACCGGCCACCTCGACCGACTCCGCACCCCGAGGCGGCCACACCCCCAGATCAACCGCGGACACCTCACCCGCACCCTCCGCCAGCACACCCGTGGCATGCCGCACCCACGGCTCCTCCGCAGGCGCCTGGTCGGAACGTGAGTGGAAGGCGAGCGAACGGCGGCCCGAGCGGTCGGGCGCGCCGACGACGAGTTGCAGCTCGACTCCGCCCTCTTCGGGCAGGACGAGCGGCGCCTCGAGGGTCAGTTCCTCCACCAGTTCGCAGCCGACCTGCTCGCCGGCGCGCAGTGCCAGTTCGACGAACGCCGTGCCGGGCAGCAGCACCGCACCCATGACCACGTGATCGGCCAGCCACGGCTGCGTCTCTACCGACAACCGGCCGGTGAACAGGAAGCCTTCGGCGTCGGCGAGGGAGACGGCCGCGCCCAGCAGCGGGTGATCGGCGGACCGCAACCCCATGGAGGTGACGTCGCCGACCGCGGTGCCGGCGTCCAGCCAGTAGTGCTCGTGCTGGAAGGCGTAGGTGGGCAGGTCGACGCGTTCGGCTCCGGCGCCGGAGAAGTACGCGGTCCAGTCGACGGCGACCCCACGCACGTGGGCGACGCCCAGGGCGGCGGTGAGGGACTCGGCCTCCGCCCGTCCCTGGCGCAGCACGGGGACGAAGGCGTGGCCGTCGCCGGTGACGCAGTCCTGCGCCATCGCCGAGAGCACACCGTCCGGGCCCAGCTCGACGAACGTCGTCACGTTCTCCGCTTCCAAGAGCCGCATGCCGTCGCGGAAGCGGACGGCTTCACGGACGTGGCGGACCCAGAAGCCGGGGTCGGTGATCTCCTCGGCGGTCGCGATCGTCCCGGTGAGGTTGGAGACGACGGGGATGCCGGGAGCCTCGTACGACAGACCCTCGGCAACCTTGCGGAAGTCGGCCAGCATCGGGTCCATGTGCGGGGAGTGGAAGGCGTGACTGACCGTCAGCCGCCTCGTCCTGCGGCCCTGCTCCTCGAAGCGGGCCGCGATCTCCAGTGCGGCGTCCTCGTCACCTGCGATGACGACGGAAGTCGGGCCGTTGACGGCCGCGATGCTCACGGCGTCCGTCAGGAACGGCGCCACCTCGTCCTCGGCGGCCTGGACGGCCACCATCGCACCACCGGACGGAAGTTCCTGCATCAGCCGACCACGGGCCGCGACCAGCGTGCACGCGTCGGCCAGTGACAGCACACCCGCACAGTGCGCCGCCGCGATCTCACCGATCGAATGACCGGAGACGAAGTCCGGGCGCACACCCCACGACTCCAGCAGCCGGAACAGCGCCACCTCGACCGCGAACAACGCGGGCTGCGTGAACGCCGTCCGGTCGATCAGCCCGGCATCGTCACCGAACAGCGCCTCACGCAGGGGCAGTTCGAAGTGGGTGAGGATCACGTCCAGCACCTGGGCGAACACGGGATAGGCGTCGTACAGCTCCCGGCCCATCCCCAGCCGCTGACTGCCCTGACCGGTGAACAGGAACGCCGTCCTGCCCCGGCCGTCGGCGTTTCCGAACGGCATGCCGGCCGGGGTCTTGCCGGCGGCCACCTCGGCCAGACGGTCGAGGAAGGTGCGGCGGTCGGCCGCGATCACCACGGCGCGGGTCTCCAGGGCGGACCGTGTCGTCGCCAGGGAGTGAGCGATGTCGGTCGGGTCGAGTTCGGGGCGCTGCTGCATGTGGGCCAGCAACCGCTCCGCCTGGGCGCACAGCGCCTGCTCACCTCGGGCCGACAGCAGCCAGGGCAGCACGGGCAGCGAGATCTTGGCGGGCGAGGCCGCCGTGCCGTCCTCGGGTGCGAGCTGTCCGTCGTCGGCCAGTGGCGGCTGTTCGACGATGACATGGGCGTTGGTGCCGCTGATGCCGAAGGAGGACACCGCCGCCCGGCGGGGACGGCCGGTCTCCGGCCACTCCCGCGCCTCGGTCAGCAACTCCACCGCACCCGCCGACCAGTCCACGTGCGGGGACGGCTCGTCCACGTGCAGGGTCCGCGGCAGCACACCGTGCCGCATCGCCATCACCATCTTGATGATCCCGGCGACACCGGCAGCCGCCTGCGTATGACCGATGTTCGACTTGATCGAGCCCAGCCACAGCGGCGTCTCCTCGGCCCGGGCCTTGCCGTAGGTCGCCAGCAGCGCCTGCGCCTCGATCGGGTCACCCAGCGTCGTACCCGTACCGTGCGCCTCCACCACGTCGACGTCCTTCGCGGTCAGCCGGGCGTTGGCCAGTGCCTGCCGGATCACTCGCTGCTGCGAGGGACCGTTCGGCGCCGTCAGGCCGTTGCTCGCGCCGTCCTGGTTGACCGCCGAGCCGCGGACCACGGCCAGCACCGGGTGGCCGTTCTTCCGGGCGTCCGAGAGCCGCTCCACCAGGAGCATGCCCACGCCCTCGCCCCAGCCCGTGCCGTCCGCCGCGGCGGCGAACGACTTGCAGCGGCCGTCGAAGGACAGGCCGCGCTGGCGGCTGAACTCGGTGAAGGTACCCGGTGTCGGCATGACGGTGACACCGCCGGCCAGCGCCAGCGAGCACTCGCCGTTGCGCAGCGCCTGGACGGCCAGGTGCAGGGTGACCAGCGAGGACGAGCAGGCGGTGTCGACGGTGACCGCCGGGCCCTCGAGGCCGAACGAGTAGGCCACACGGCCGGAGGCGATGCTGCTGGATCCGCCGGTGCCGAGGTAGCCCTCCACGCCTTCGGGTACGGCGCGCAGGCGGGAGGTGTAGTCGTGGTACATCACGCCGGCGAAGACACCCGTCCGGCTGCCGCGCACCGACGCCGGGTCGATGCCCGCGCGTTCGAACACCTCCCAGGTGGTCTCCAGCAGCAGCCGCTGCTGCGGGTCCATCGCCAGCGCCTCACGCGGGCTGATGCCGAAGAACGCCGGGTCGAAGTAGTTGGCGTCGTGCAGGAACCCGCCTTCGCTGACGTAACTCGTGCCCTGTTGTTCGGGATCGGCGTCGAAGAGACGCTCGATGTCCCAGCCGCGGTCGGTCGGGAAACCGGAGATCGCGTCCCGGCCGTCCAGGACCAGCTGCCACAGGTCCTCGGGCGATCCGACGCCACCGGGGTAGCGGCAGCTCATCCCGACGATCGCGATCGGTTCCTGCTCCCCGGACTCGACTTCCTCCAGGCGGCGCCGGGTTTCATGAAGGTCCGCCGTCACCCGCTTGAGAAAGTAGCGGAGCTTTTCCTCGTTCATACGTGCATCCCTCTCGCGGCAGCCAGAAAGGCGGAGCCGTTCACGTCAGGAGATCCCGAACTCTTTACCGATGAAGTCGAACAGGTCGTCGTCCGTCGCCGATTCGATCTCCTCGGCGACCTCGGCCGCAGCCGCGTCGTCCTCCGGCTCCTTCCGGCCGTCACCCCACTTGGCCAGCAGGTCCTGGAGGCGTGCGGTGATCTGCGCATGCCCGTCGTCATCGGGGAGGACCACCGCCAGAGATGCCTCCAGCCTGTCGAGCTCCGCGAGCAGCGGGGTCACCGCCGCCGGCCCGTCCGGGGCGGTCTCCTCCCGGAGGAAGGCGGCCAGGGCGGTGGGCGTGGGGTAGTCGAAGATCAGAGTCGCGGGGAGGCGGACCTCGGTGGCCGCGGTCAGCCGGTTGCGCAGCTCCACCGCGGTCAGCGAGTCGAAGCCGACCTCGTTGAAGGACCGCTCCGGGTCCACCGCTGCCGGTCCCGCGTATCCGAGTACGGCCGCCACGTGCGTGCAGACCAGGTCGAGCAGCACCTTCTCCTGCTCGGCCGGGGGGAGTGTGGTCAGGCGTTGGGCCAGGGCCCCGGGGGCCGCGGCATCGGCCGCCGCAGCACGACGTACGGGCACCCGGACCAGGGACCGCAGCAACGGCGGCAACAT
>NZ_JBVIJE010000085.1:0-5056 GCF_055581585.1 Streptomyces sp. NPDC031426 | reverse complement strand
CCCGTGAGTCCCCTATTTCTCTACATCGGCATATCCTATGAATAAAAAGAAGTCAACGTGTCGCACTGGACTCTGCAGCCCCGGGCATGATGCCGCGAAACCCCAGACAACATCTCGATAAATTGTCGGGAGGGAGACCTCATGTTCCCGTTCCACCCGAGAGATACACAGCTCTTGGCGCCGACCGTCCTCGCGCTGAGGCACAGTGCGGGCCTCGGGGGCATGGGCAGGGCCGCCGAATTCTTCACCCCGGTGCTGCGGCGCCTGTGTGATGTCGTGGGTGTCGTCTCCCTTTCCGCGGAACGCATGTCCGACCACTTCGAGCCGCCCTAGCTCGCCAAGGCCGGCGCCACGGGCTGGCCATGCGGTGTTTCGCCCGGGTGCTGGCCGCAACCGTCCGGACGCCGTCTACCTGCCGATCTCCCAGTGGGGTCTTCCCCTGCTGCGGGACGCCCTCATCGTCGCCCTCGCCAAGGCCGGCCGGTCCACGCCGGTGCTGCACCTCCACGTCGCCCAGTTGCCGGCCCGGCTCTTTGCGGCCCCGCTTCTGCGGAAGGCACTGGGCGGAGCCCACTGGATCGTCCTGAGCGAGGACGTGGCCGCGGAACTGCGTGCCAGTGGCTGCGGTACGAGGTCGGTGACGGTGATCCGGAACCCGGCACCGGAGACGCCCAGCCAAGCCAGTGCTTTTCCCACGCGGAACCGCACACAGCCGGCGGACCCCGCGCAAGGAGTACTTTCTCGCGCGTCGGCAGCAGGAGTTGGGCTGCGCCCTGGTGGTCGGCGTCGGCGGATCCTTCGACGTGGTGGCGGGAGTGCGCAGCAGGGCACCGCGGTGGATGCGGCGGGCCGGCCTCGAATGGTTCCACCGCCTGGTCCAGGAGCCCCGCCGCATGTTCCTTCGCTACGCGGTGGGCAACACCCGGTTCGTCGCCCTCGTCGCCGCCTGCTGGGCACGGCGGCCGGCCGGCCGCGGGGGCGGAGCGTAAGGCGGGCGACCACGCCGCGTACCACCGCGGGCCCGGGCCATCCGGCTCGGGCCCGCGGTGGTACGCCTGGAACACGGTGACGTGCCAGGTGTGGGCGGTGGCTTCCACGTGGTTCGCCGTGCCGTACGCGGCGGCCGGTACGGCGTCGCTTCGAACGCGACCGCGCGCCCCCGCAGGAACAGCAGGCGCCGCAGGGCCGCGCGAGCCGGAGCACTTCGAGTGACGCCCGCGCTTCCGTCCACCGTTCGCCACGCACCCGGCCCGGACGGGGAACGCCCGCTTCCGGCGAGGACCTCACCCCGGCGCTCACCACCCAGGAGCCAGAGCACCACAGCCAACGCCGAAGGGCCGAGAAGACGATTGTCTTCAACGGCCCTCCGGCGACCCCGATCTGCTCAGCCAAGTCCTACCTGTGGTGCCGGTGATGCTCCGGCTTCTCCTCGTGGTGCGGCTTGGGATGGGGCTTGGGATGCGGCTTGGGATCGGGCTTGGGCCACCCCGGATCCACGTGCACCGTGCCGACGTTCGCGTCACCGAGGCTGTTGTCTCCCCAGGCGGCGATGGCACCCGGATACGTGCTGAGCGTGTCCGTGGCGATGGAGATGTAGTCGCCCATGTAGTGCGGGGGCGGCACCTGATCCATAAAGGTCGGGAAGAACCGGGAGCTCACGGGTGCCCTCTTCCAGCTGCTTCCCCCGTCGGAGGACTGGGCGACCACGGCCTGGATGTTGAAGTTCCTCGCGACGCCCCGGTAGATGCCCTGCCGGTCGTAGTAGAGACTGTAGAGCTTTCCGCGCGAGTCCACGTCCAGAGCCGGCTGGAACCAGTCGACCTGTTCCCCGACGGGGCCGTCGTTCACCCGGGTCGGGGCACTCCATGTGGCACCGCCGTCCGTCGACCTGGAGAACAGCGCGCTGGAGAAGCAGTACTTCTTGACGTTCTCGCAGTTGCTGTTGGGGTCGGGCTGCTGCGCGTAACGGCCGTCGTGCCATGTCACGTACAAGGCCTTGTTCGACGGTGCGACCGCCAGGCCCTGCAGATCCACGAAGTTGCGGAACAAACCCTGCAGCAACGTACCGTCGCCGGTGGGCACCACCGGACTGATCAAGTGGTCCCCGCCGAAGCTCGCGCCGTCGTCGACCGACCGGCGGACATGGATGGACCGGTGCTGGAAGTCGGGGTCGTAGCGCTCCCAGGCGACGTAGACGTTGCCGCCCTTGCCCGTTTTCACCAGAGACCCGAACACGGTGGCTGTAAGGCCGCAGTCCTGGTCGATCACCTGTGGTGCCGTCCAGGTCGCCCCGCCGTCGGTCGACTTGACGTACTCGATCGCCGTGCGGAAGGCGCCGCCACAGAATGTTCCGGAGCCGTCGAAGTCGGTGTACGTCACGTGGATGATGTCGTCGGACGGGGAAGCGGTCGGCCCCGGCTCGACGGTGATCATCGGCTTGTCGAGGAAATGGGTGCCGAGGTCCCCGCTGGCCGCCAGGGCACCGTGGTGGAAGCTCTTGCCGCCGTCCGTGGAACGGGCCACCGAGATACCGCTCTTGATGGTGCCGTCGGTCTGGAACGTCATGGACGTCGACCCGAAGTAGAAGTTGTTGCTGGTCGAGCAGCCCAGCGTCGGGTCACCGGTCAGGTCCCGTCGGGTCACGCCGGGCGGGGGCGGATCGGCGATCAGGGCGCCCATGTCGGTGTACGACGGCAGCTTCTTGTCCGGGTCGGTGGTGCGGGACCACCCAAGGAGGCTGATGGCGCCGCTCGGCGGGGGGTTGACAGTCGTCGACATGAAACTTCCGGTGTCGTTGTAGCCGATGACCGCCGTCTTGCCGCACCAGGCCGTGCTCGGCTCGCTCTGTGTGTTGCCGGCGAACCGGGAGATGAAGTCGTCCGGGGCGTTCGGGTCGTTGGCGTAGCCCTGAGGCGCCGGCCGTGGCGTCAGCGGCAGTTGCCTGGGCCGGATCTTCAGCGACTTTTTGTTGTTCGCCAGATTGAGCAGAAACTGGCCTGATCCCGACAGGAGCCGCTGATGTTGGGCGGGGATGCTGTGCTTCAGCTTTTCTCCCGCCGCATAGAGCTGGTTGAGGGGAGACGGAGGCTGCTGTTGGGCGATCGCCGGCGTTGCGGCCACACCGGTCACGGTGACGAACGCGGCGAGCAGGCCCCGGGCTGCCACGGGACGTCTCCGTGGTCGCCTTTCGGGGTCCGAAAGGAAGTTCAACGCGGTCACTCCTTTGCTAGGACTGCGTCAGCACTGCTTTATCCCTTTCATATCTCGGCATCGTCGCTGCAGAGGCGAAAGGCATCTGCTCCCCGAGTGAATGGCACCCGTTCAGCTGATCAGGATTTGCCCCGGAGCCACTCCTGGCTCGACCTCGATCGTTCATGGGGGTCCGTCAGCTTGCTGACGGACCCCTTTGTGGCGGGTGTTGGTGGGATTCTCGAAGTGCGGGCAGGTGAGAGCCCGCCTGTCGCGCCGGGGTGTGCGCCGGATTCCACGGTTCCGGTGGACCGGTGCTGCTCGCAGGGACCGCGGGGTCGGAGGCCACCGGCCCGAACACGGCCGGCTCGGCCCGCAGCATGCCCACATCGGCCAGGCAGTCCCCGCCCAGCGCCACCGCGAGCGCGACATCCAGCAGGATCTTGCCCGGATCGTGTACTGCCCACGGCTTCTGCCACGGCACAAGCGCCGCCGATATCGCCGCATCCAGGCCGGATTTGCGGACCGTCTCGACCAGCAGCACCGCATCAGCCTGCGACACGATCCCGCGGCCATCGCCGTCGACGCGACACGCGGACAGCACCCGATGCGCATCTTCACCTGGAAAGTGCCTCCGGCGGGGGCGGGAACAAGGACCTCAGCAATCCTCGTTCTCGCTGGTCAGAGGCACTTTCTGCGTTCTTGATCACGAGTCGGACAGCCCGCCTCGTGAAAGCACGAGGTTAGGTCGAAAGAGCGGAGCGCGTCACTCCCCTCGCGATCATGACTGTATGGAGTCACGCGTATGCATAAAGTGATGTCCGCTGGGAGTCGAGCAGCGGCTCCCACTTGAGCAGGGGAGAAAGACATGCCATCCATTGCCCGGACTCTTGGGGCGGTCGGTGTCGGTGCCGTGCTTGCGCTCGGCATCACACAGTCCGCGTCCGCAGCGCAAGGACAGCTGATCATCGGCAGCACGACGTACAACAACCCCAGCGGCTGCTACATGGTGGGGGGTCTGCCGACTCAGGTGCAGAATCAGACCAATGGCATCGCGTACATCTTCAGCGGCACCAATTGCTCGGGGTTCGTGATTCAGACTCTGACGCCCGGCTCGAGCGCCGTCGACAGCTACGGATACAGCGTGTACGTGGGGTAGGCCCCGCCTGCTCGCCGTGAACCGCCCGACTCTGGCCTCCACCAGCAGCACGGTTCCGGCCTGGGAGACCACCGAACAGCCGCTGCCCTCGATGCGGACACGCGGGTGGGACCCCATACGCTTCTCCATCTGGAAAGTGCTTCTCCCACGCAGCCGACAGGACCCTCAGCGAGTCCTGTCGTTGCAGGTCAGGAGCACTTTCCGGCATTGTGGGCCAGCCCTCGCCCGGCCACCTCACGAGGGCGCGTGCCAGGGCAGCGCCGCGGGGGATCCCAGCACGAGTGACGGCACGCCGATCTCGGGCTCCCCCGAGGCAGGCCAGGCGTGGATCACCCACGGCACGGCGCGCGGCCCCGGCTCAGCCACCGGCACGGTCCCGGATGCTCCGGGCGTATCCCCGGCAGCCTGGAGGCGAACGAAGGCGTCGCCCACGAGTTCGGCCTCGGCGACATCAACGGCGACGAGTACCCCGACCCGCGATGGGAACGCGCGCGGCATCCGGCCGGGCGACTCGGGCATCTCCATGACGGGCACGCGGCACGAGTGGCAAGTCGCCCTGGTACGAGAGTCCCCTGAGCATCCGCGGATGCCCGCATGTCGCTCCCCTGGACGATGAGGCCGCGGACGCCTGCGGCGTCGCGTACCGGCGCGTCGAGAAGCGTGGTTACTCCCAGGTCCGCAACGCGGCAATCGACGCCGCCTGGCAGT
>NZ_JBVIJE010000084.1:0-5080 GCF_055581585.1 Streptomyces sp. NPDC031426 | reverse complement strand
GCTACGAGCGCAAAGCCGAACACTTCATGGCCTTCACCGCCATCGCCTGCAGCCTCATCTGCTACCGCAGACTCACCAAATGAGACGAGGTCTAATAACAGACGGACCACTTCACCAACGAGCTTGTCCGACCAGGTCGGCAGCCCCAGCGGACGCATCTTCCCGTTCTTCTTCGGGATATGGACACGCCGGACCGGACGGAAGCGATAGCGCTCGTGGCGCATCGCCTCGATGATCCGTCCGATCTTCCGCTGCGACATGCCGTCCACGGTTTCCGACGTTACCCCGGGCGTCATCGCGCCATGGTTGGCGTAGATCCGCCCGTAGGCCAGCAGATACAACTGCGGGTTGAACAACTGCCGATACAGTTCCTCGCACGGCAGGCCACGCCTGCCGCGTTCACGCAGGACACCCAGCACCGTTTTGGCACTCTGCATTTCGCATACCTCCCGACTCTGTGGTGTCCGGATCACCTGGCCCCCTTCGCCCGATGTGGACGGCTTTCCCGCCCTCCCTGGCCGGTCGTTACTCCGGCGACTACTACGGGGCCTCCGTCGCCATAGGACTCGCGTCCCGTAGGCGATCCCACGTTCGTCTCTGTCTGTACGTTCTAGCGCGACTTAGGCGTCCCACTCATCTCCTTGAATGTCCTCGCTGGACATCGCTCCGAGCTCCGGAAGTTGCTCCGGCCGCACGATCGAAGCCAGAGCAGAGCGCGGCGCCGGTTTCAACTGTCCTTCCGGCGGATGGGAACTTGCATCTTCTGGAGATTGGGCTTCAAACAATCCAGTCTTCGCCGTATCGCGCGGGCCACCCAGTGCACCGTCTCTGACAACTAAGCCCGGTCACTGGTTTTCTGACATGCTGTTGTCCCCTTCACCTTTCGGATCCAGGTAAGTCATCGAGCCCAGGAACCTCCTTCCGAGTTCCTCCCGGCTCAGCCGGGGATACAAACAGAGCGCCGCGTGGCGCACAAGGTCCGCTCGACCACCCAACGTCGGGGGATCACCTTGAACCCTTTGATGCCGGGATCGCGTTGGACGACTTCGACGTCGATTCCGAGGCGGGCGCCATGGTCGATGGCTTTCGTCCGGTAGCCGGTGTCGGCCCACGCCTTGGTCACTCGAGGGGTTGCGGCGGAAATCTGCGAGAGCATCTGGATGCCGCCGGCGTTGTCAGAGACGCTGGCCGCGGTCACCCATACGGCCAGCAGCAGTCCGAGGGTGTCGACCCCGATATGGCGCTTACGACCTGCGATTTTCTTGCCCGCGTCGACGCCTTGGCCGGCCGCGGGCACGTTGGCGGAGGTCTTGACGCTCTGGGCGTCCAGCACGCAGGCGCTCGGTTCGGGGTTGTGGCCTTCGGCTTCACGCACCAGGCGACGCAGCAGGCCGTTGAGCTGGTCGAAGACGCCTTCCTTCTGCCAGGCGGCGAAGTAGCCGTACACCGTCTCCCACGGTGCGAAGTCGTGTGGCAGGTAGCGCCAGGGGATCCCGGTGCGGTCGACGTAGAGGATGGCGTCCATGATGCGGCGCAGGTCGTGCTCGGGCGGTCGACCGATGTCCAGACCCTTGCCTCTGCGTTCGGTTCGCCAGGCGGTGAGCGTGGGGCCGATCAACTCCCAGCGCGCATCGGAGAGGTCGCTGGGGTACGGGCGCTGTCGCGTCATGTTTCGGTAGTACCGTCAGGCACGTACCCGTCCCCAGGGTGCAAGCAGTGCTAACCGGGGGCGCTTGGGGATCAGACAGGAGCCACTCGACGCAAACGGGCACTGGTATGGAGTCTCCTGTCGCACAGCCCGCACTGACCACCCTCGCCTCAGTAGTCGCAGACCCGCTCACCCTTCGAAGCACCACCAAACAACCTCGCCGGGACAAAACGCTCTTTAAGAGGGACCCACCCCATGCACGAGGCCCTGGCCGCGGCGGCGAAACCGCGCCCCTCCGTGGACATCTCCGTCGGCCAGGGCCGTTGTCAGTGGCGGCGGCTAGCCTGCCGGCATGATCGAGACGACCGGCGACGACCGCCGCTTCCCGCCCGCCCTGGCCGCCGTCGCCCAGGTGGAGTTTGACTACGACGACGGCGAGGGCGTGGACTTCGAGCCCTACGGCGCCTTCGACTCCGCCGAGGAGACCACCGACTGGATCCGCAACTGGACCGGCAACCACGAACTGGACGGCGACGCCTACCGGGTCTTCGGACAGGACGGCACCGGCGGCCTCGTCGCCCTGTGGCGTGTGCGCCCGGGCCGGCCCCTCGCCGAACAGCCCGTGGTGTTCCTGGGCTCGGAGGGCGAGCGTGGCGTCGTGGCCGGAAACCTGTCCGACTTCCTGTGGCTGCTGGCCGACGGCCTCGGCCCGATGGAGGTCGTCGAGTACGAGCAGCGCGAAGCGCGACCGAACCCGGCACTGACCGAACTCGCCGAGCGCCACGCCACCACGGCGCGCCGACCCGCCCGGGACATCATCACCGAGGCACAGGCCGAGTTCCCGTCCTTCTCGGAGGACCTGGACAAGCTCTGCCGCTGACCCGGTCCGCTCTCGCGCTCAGCGCCACTCGACGGCGAACGCCCGGCCGGGGTTCTCGGTGAGGACGCGGTTCATCAGCTCACCCAGCTCCAGCGCGAGCCGCGGCCGCACCCCGCGCAGCAGATACGGCATCCCCGGACCGCCGTCGACCGAGGCTGTGAGCAAGGCTTGACCTGGGTCATCAAGCCGTGTTTACAGACCGCATCAGTGGTGCCGGAGCCGTCCGAACGCAAGAGTGGAGGTTCTGCTCCAGGTCCAGGGCCATAGGCGATGGTGTGCCGGGTTCTGAGCGGAAATGTCTGCCTCGGTCATCGGGGAGGGGCGGACCCGCTCGCAAAGCTGCAGGTAGTATCCGCGAGCGCTTTGGCCTCCTCGGGCTGTTGAACCATGTGGGCGGGGGATTTCGGGATGACGTTCCGACTGCGCGCTGTCCGCGCGTTCGCGCTGCTGGTCGGCTTCTTTGTGATGGGCGTGGTTCTGTTGTTGGCCATGGCGGTGCTCGACTGGCTGCTGCTGACACGGTTGTTCACCGCGCGGGCGGCCTGGTTCGAAGGCATGGCCCTGACCGTCACCGTCCTGCTGGCGGCGGCGATTCTGCGGGGCATGTTCGCCTTTCTGCGAGCTGGGCGTCTGGGCCCGGTGCCACACGCGGTGGCTGTCACTCCTCAGGACCAGCCCGAGCTGTGGGAACAGATACGAGTCGCTGCCGAAGTGACGGGGCAGCGGCCGCCCGATGAGCTCCATCTGATTGCTGAGGTCAACGCCAAGGTTGCCGAACAAAGCCGCCTGCTGGGGCTGCTGCCCGGACGCCGCCGTATGCTCCTGGGCCTGCCGCTGCTCGCCGGGCTGACCGTCCCGCAGCTGCGCGCCGTCCTCGCCCACGAGTTCGGGCACTACAGCAACCTCGACACCCGGCTCGGCGGTGTCACGATGCGCGGCCGGACTGCGGTACTGCACACGGTGGAGGTTTTTCGCGAGGGCAGCACCCGGCTGCACTACGCGATCGGCACCCTGTACGTCGGCTACGCCCGGATGTTCCTGCGGACCTCGCAGTCCCTGGCTCGCCACCAGGAGCTCGCCGCCGATCAGATGGCAGCCCGGCACGCCGGCCGTGACGCGACGGCCGCTGCGCTGCACATCCTTCCCGTGCTCGCCGCCGCGCACACCCGCTAATAGAGCGCGTGTTCGATTTCCGGGGCAAGGCGAACCACGCCGGCGCAGCGCGGAGGTGTGACTGAGCACGCGAGTTGGCCGCTTCGGTGCTCAGCTTGTGATTCGGATGAGCCGTGACACGCTAGTTGGAACCTGGTCACGAGAGTTGGAACCAGCGCGGCCAGCGCCGACTAGGCTCACCTCCATGTCCGTGCCAGCCGACCCTCGCATGCAGTTCTTGATCGACCAGCTCCGGCCGGGTGCCGTAAGAACGGTGAAGGTCGCCGGGTTCGACGGAGCGGACGTCCTGGTGCAGCTCGTAGATGCTGAAGGGGGGAAAGCCGAGATCGGTCGGATTCCTCGACATGAGGCGTCGATGCGTCGGATGGAGCATCCATCCGAGCTGTTTGAGGTCGGCCAGGAGATCAATGCCGAAGAGATCGGGCGTTGGCGCGAAGGTCAGCTCCACCTCTCCGCCAGGGCATGCGAAAGTCCGGCCTTGCGGTCCTTTCTCCTCTCGTTTGAAACAGGGCAGGTCGCTGCTGGGACGGTCTCCGCGGTCCACAACTTCGGGGTCTTCGTTCACATCGATGGCGAACCGGACGGCCTGTGCACCGGCTTCATCCGGGTGCCGGACCTGACGTGGGGCTGGATCAACCACCCCTCCGAGGCAGTCGAAGTCGGCCAGCGGATCACCGCTGAGGTGATCATTGCCGAGACGCGCTCCGGACAGGTCACTCTCTCGTTGAAGGCTCTGCAGGGAGATCCACTGATTCGCTTTGCGGATCAGGTCGGCCGGGTCCTCACCGGGCCGATCACCAAGATCATTCCTTTTGGTGTATTCGTGCAGCTTGCTCCCGACGTTGTGGGGTTCCTTCATCTCTCTGAACTGACTGACGAGCCGGTCGAGACCCCGGATCAGGTTGTCGATGAAGGCGAGCTGATCACGGTGAAGGTCGCCGAGGTCGACCTCCAGCGTCACCGGGTGCGGCTGGGCGCCGCTTGCGGAGCGGACAGAACCTAGCGAACTGACGCCAAGAAGACCGACAACTCGCGGTTGGTTGCAAGAGGCGTGACCACTTGGTGCCAACAAGCCTGTCCCGCCGACTAGAAACCACCAGCTCGCGGAGCCTCACCGGTTCCAACTAACGTGTCCAGGCTCATCGGAGCCTCCTCCACGGATAGACCGACCGGACTCGCACCCTTCGTCGAACAGGCGTGCGTGGCATCCCTATGATCCGGGCATGAAATTTTTCCGGTCTCGCGGCCGAAGTGACGCCGGGCAGAAGGCGAGATCCCCCCTGGCCTGAGCTGCCCCGAGTTTCGTAGAGTCCGGTGATCTTGTTTCAGGCGGACTGCGGGGTTTGCTCCTGGCTCTGCCAGAAGGCTTCCTCGTACTC
>NZ_JBVIJE010000083.1:0-5097 GCF_055581585.1 Streptomyces sp. NPDC031426 | reverse complement strand
AATGCCCGCGCCGAGCCCAAGACGGCGTTCGCGCCCGACTCACCGATCCGGTCCTGGACCGATTACCCGACCAAGGCTGCGTGACGAGCCACTAGCCGCGCAGCGCATGGACGTGGTGAAGATCGCCGAGGTCACGTTCACCAGCGCCGACCGGGTCCGCGACGTGATCCACAACTTCAACTCCGATGGCTTCGCCTCGCTGTACCCGAAGTACAAGGGCGGCCGTCCAAAGACCTTTCGCCCTCCCGGAACGCCGCGAGATCAAGAAGACCGCCAAGTCCAAGCCGGCTGAGCACGGCCTGCCGTTCTCGACCTGGAGCCTGGCCAAGCTGGCCTGGTCGAGACCCCCGCACCCGCCTGAAACGGATGCAGTACCAGTCCCGGCTGCTCGACGGGTTCGTCGCCGAGACCGGACTGGTGTCGGCCCCGCCATGACGTCACCCCGAACCGAAAACCTCGGTAGCACCACGCCGCAGCCACCGAAGGCGATCGACTGGGGAGCAGCAAGCCTTTGCCATGCGCGGCCGGTGGCGGTCCCTTCCACGGGAACGGCGCGGGACACCACCGGGGCCGGCAATGGTTCCTGCAGATATCAAGCATGGAAGACAGCGCCGCCACACACCCGGTCACCGCCGGCACCGGACCAGCTACCGGGTCACGGTGACGGTGACCTCGTAGCGTTCCTGGCCCGGGGAGCAGCGCATCGCCTCGCCGCACGAGGTGCGGCGGGCCGTGATGTGCGCGGTGCCGGGACGGCGGGCGGTGAACCGTGCCGAGGAGGTTCCGCAACCGCGGCCGGGCGGGCAAGTGCCGGCGGGGATCGTGCCGCCTCCGGACGGGGCGAGCACCTGCGGGTCCGATCCGGCCGGGGTCGACCAGTAGGTGCTGTGCAGGCCCACCACGACGAGCGTGCCGGTGGGCACCCGGACGGTCGTTCCCCGCGCCCGTTCGTCGAGGACGAGGGGGCTCGAGGAGTGGCCGGCCGGAACCGGGGAGACACCGGAGTCCGGCGGCGGTGTGAGGGGAGAGGATCCGGCGGGTCCGCCGGAACATCCGGTGAGGAGGCAGACCACGGCCGCCAGGCAGGCGACGGTGGCGGGCAACGGGCGCGGCCGGACGGGGCTGCGGCGGGCCGGCGGGTGTGGCATGGGCGCTCCCGAGGGCGCCGCCCGACAGGACTGACGGGCGGCGGCGGAGGGCGGGGGGCGGGGCGGCGGCCCGCCCCCCGCGGTATGGGGTGAGGGTCAGGAGACGGTCACGTCGTCGTAGTAGGTGTACGTCGGGTCACCCGCGTAGTCGTCGTCCTTGTTGGTGAGGGTGAGCGTGTAGTTGTGGCCCGGGGTGACGGTGCCGGAAACCTGCTTCCATCCTGCGCCCTGGGTGCAGGTCTTACCCAGCAGCGTCGTGGTGGTGCCGGACGTGGTGTCCTGGAGCGTGGCCGTCGCCCAGTCGTAGGTCACGGTGTCCGGGCAGGTGACGTTGTACCAGAAGGAGACCTTGCTGGTGCCGGACGGGGCGGTGAAGCTCTGGGAGAGGGAGGACGTGTTCGTCGGGCTGGTGGAGCCGGCCATCGCGCCGTAGCTGCCGCTGTGTGCCGCCGAGGTGGTTGCGGAAGTGCTGCCGCTGGTGGTCCAGCTGGACAGGTTGCCGGTCTCGAAGGTGCCGTTGGTGAGGGTGCCGCCGCCCGTGCCTCCGCCGCCCACGATCGGGTGGGAGATGGCGCAGGAGTTGGTGTCGTTGGACCAGCTGGCCTGCTCGGCGAAGGTGCCGGTGCCCATCGTCACGTTGGCCGCGCCGCCGGTGCTGCCGGGCGAGATCCAGGCGCATTCGTCGGAGTTTTCCTGGCCGTCGTAGGAACTGCCGGTGTGGTTGGTCCAGCCGCCGGCCGGGTTCTGGTCGGACATCATCTCGTGCCACTCGTGGCCGAGTGTCATGGTCCAGCCGTCGAGCGTGCCGGGCGAGTTGACGAAGCCGACGCCGCAGCCGGCGCCGGAGTCCATGTTGTACGGCTGGTTGCTGAACGCGATGTCACCGTAGGAGGAGGAGACCGGGCCGCCTGTCAGGGTGCTGTCGCCGTTGTAGTCGTGCCAGGCGCAGTACTGGCCCTGGTAGTTGTCCGGGTTGGTGTTGTGCGGCGAGAGGATGACGTAGTAGGCGTCCCGGTTGGACGCGGCGGTGGTGTTGCCGAAGTGACCGGCCGCCTTGACGGCCTCGGCACCCAGCTGGTGTCCGGTCGCGGCGCTCGGGGAGGCTGCCGAGTTGTCGTACCACACGCCGGCCAGAACGCCACCGCTCTGGTACGGAATGAAGTTCGCGTTGGACGGGCAACTGGTGGCGCCCGCCGACACGTTCGGCCCGTCACACCACTGGGTGAGATCGGCGGACCACAGCTCGTTACCCGTGCCGATGCCCTTGAACATCTCCTGAGTGACCGGGGCCGCGCCGTCCGGGTCGCCGGAGAACGTGGCGTCGCCACTGCCGTTGGTGCTCTGCGTGCCCCACTGGGAGCCGTAGAAGACCAGGTAGACCTTTGAGTGACCGCTCTGGACGCCGATGCCGTCGATGCCGCCGCCGTAGGAGAGCGTCTCCGGCCCGGTCGCCGCGGTCGCGGCGGGGTGGGCGGCCGACCAGGACTTCATCTTGGCGTGCTGCTGGATGGTCGGCAGGACACCGTGCCGGTACGGGTGCTGGTAGGCCGGGTCGTACGGGTTCGGTCTGGCCGTGTGACCGACGGCCTGGGGGGCGGCTGACGCCTGCGGTATGGAGGCGAGTGCCGCGGCGGTGAGAAGGGACAGCGACGCGAGACCGGTCAGGGTCGCCCGGGCCGCGCCGCGAATGTGGGGTTTACCCATGGGTAATGGGTTCCTTTCTGCGTACAGACCTCCGCCGTGGGTGCGGCGGAGGCGAGCTGCGTGACACGTCGACGGGGCAGGGTCGGGTGAACCGCAATTCCCCTTCGGCGACGCAGTTTTCGCTGGTCGCAGCGGGTGATGCCCCGTCAGACGGCGAGAAGCAAAGCAGACTTGACGCGTCCGGGTCAATGAGGATGCGCAGGGTTTTCATGGAAGGCGGGACCACACCGCTCGCCTTTTCTTCCGTCAATGCGAAGGCACCGAAAGTTGAAGGAAATACTGAGTCAAGAAGTCGGCGCCTGAAGGATCGCAAGCGGCAAAAAGCGGGCGTGCTCGTCGGTGACGAGCCGCGGCCTCGCGACTCACCCTGCGGCCGGGCCGCGGCCTGACGACCTCGTGCGTGGTCGGGCGCGGACCAAGCGGGAGCGTGCTTCCCGAACTTGCGACGTGGGGGTGCCACCACCCGTCGTCCGCCGGTCTGCGCCCCCGTGCCCTGATGGCCGGCATCCGCGAGGACCCCCACGAACGGAGCGCCGGCCAGGGGCGTGGCCGGTTTGAGCTGTCAGGGCTGGGTGATCTCGGCACAGCTGCCGGGCCGAACCGGGCTGCAGAACAGCACCAGGGCCTGTGTCGAAAGTGGATCTTGAAGGTGCGATGATCTTGGTTCGTGGCACGTGGAGATCTGACGGACGCGCAATGGGCAGTGCTGGAACCGCTGTTGCCGAAAGGCAAGAGGCCCGGACGGCCGCCGGCGTGCGCCAGGAGGCAGCTGATCGACGGCATACGGTTCCGGGTCCGCACCGGCATCCCGTGGCGGGACCCGCCCGTCGAGTACGGGCCGTGGAGCCGGGCCTACGACCTGTTCCGCCGGTGGCAACGGGACGGCACCTGGCATCGAATCTTCACCGCGCTCCAGGCCAGGGCCGACGCGAAACAGCTGATCACCTGGGACATCAACGTCGACTCCACAGTGTGCCGGGCCCACCAGCACGCCGCCGGCGCGAGGAAAAAGGGGAGCTGCAGAAGGAGCCACCTGGCGGCGTCAGCATCGAACCGGACGACCATGGTCTCGGGCGCTCGCGCGGCGGCCTGACCACGAAACTGCACCTGGCCGTCGAACAGGGCCAGAAGCCCATGTCCATTGTGATCACGGCCGGGCAGCGGGGCGACTCCCCGCAGTTGGAGCCCGTCCTGAACAAGGTCCGTGTCCCGCGTCCCGGACCGGGCAGGCCGCGCACCCGGCCCGATCGGGTGCGCGCCGACAAAACGTACGCATCCCTGAAGAACCGCGCTTACCTGAGGCGGCGCGGGATCCGCTGCACCATCCCGGATAAAGCCGACCAGGCCCGCAACCGCAAGTAACTCGGCTTCCGCGGCGGCCGGCCGCCGAAGTTCGACCCGCAGGACTACAAGGCCCGGCACGCGGTCGAGTGTGGCATCAATCGCCTCAAGAGGCACCGCGCCGTGGCCACCCGGTACGACAAGCTCGCGGTCCGCTATGAAGCGACCGTCCTCGTCGCGGCCATCAACGAGTGGCTATGACCGGCCACGTCACGATGGCGCTGCGTAACAGAGGACGGCCACCGTCTGGTGCGGGCTCCACTGCTGCTCGACTGTAGCCATCAGCTTCCAGCCCAGCCGCTCATACAGGGCTGCCGCGGCAGTATCGGATGCGACGACGTCGAGCACCGGATGCAGGCCACGACGCCGCGCTTCCTCCACTGCTTGGCCGATCAGCAGCGCACCGATCCCATGTCCCCTGGCCTGCGGGGCAACGAACAGTCTGCCGACCACGGCGGTCATACCCCGCGTAGTCCCGTTCCGCTCACTCCACAACATCGGGGCCAGATCACCTTCGCCGCCTTGCGACAAACTGACATGCCCAATCAGGCGGCCTTCGAGCTCGGCAACCCAGGAGCCCAACACGGGACCGCGTGACAGCCACTCGCCCGGCCGATCAGGCCAGTTCACCGGATAGCCGTCAAGCTGATGGACCTCCGCGAGGACCCGCACACACTCCTCAACATCGCCATCAGCCCTCTGCCGCACGCAGAGGCTCGGCCTCTCATCAGGCACCCCGGAGCTCTCGATGTTCACTCCGGAATAGAAACACGGGCCACAGAGTCACGGCCAGCCACTTTCGACACAGGCCCTAGCTTGACTCTGTCGGGGATCTTGGAGTTTCCCGGTGCAGCGACATGACCGACGGGCATGATCGGGGCTGTTCCGCAGGCCGATATAGCTC
>NZ_JBVIJE010000082.1:0-5149 GCF_055581585.1 Streptomyces sp. NPDC031426 | reverse complement strand
GGTACCTGGAGGAGCAGGACGTCACCGTCTACCTGGAGCTCGGGCCGGGCGGTGTGCTGACCGCCATGGCACAGGACTGCGTGACGCGCGAGGGCACCGCCTTCGCCCCCACCCTGCGCAAGGACCGCCCCGAGCCGCAGGCCCTGGCGACCGCCGTGGCCGAGGCACACGTCCGGGGCACGCGCGTGGACTGGGCCGCGGTCTTCGCCGGTCGCGGCGCCCGCCGCGTCGAACTGCCCACGTACGCCTTCCAGCGCGAGCTGTACTGGCCGGAACCGCCGGCCTCCTGGGTGGGCGACGTCACCTCCGCCGGACTCGGCGCCGCCGACCATCCGCTGCTCGGCGCGACGGTCGCCCTCGCCGACGCCGACGGGCTGCTGTTCACCGGCCGCCTCTCGCTGCGCACCCACCCCTGGCTGGCCGACCACGCCGTCATGGACACCGTGCTGCTCCCGGGAACCGCCTTCGTGGAGCTCGCGCTGCGCGCCGGCGACCACGTGGGCTGCGACCTGCTGGAGGAACTCACCCTCGAAGCCCCCCTGGTGCTGCCGCCACACGGCGGCGTCCAGCTGCAGCTCGCGGTCGGGGCGCCGGACGAGACCGGCCGCCGCCGGCTGACCCTGCACTCGCGGCCGGAGGACGGCGACGACCCCTGGGCCGAGACCACCTGGACCCGGCACGCCACCGGTGTGCTCACCCAGGACACCCCGGCCGCCCCCGACGACCTCGCCCAGTGGCCCCCGAGCGGCGCCATTGAGGTGCAGATCGACGGACTCTACGACCACCTCACCGACTCCGGATTCGCCTACGGGCCGGTCTTCCAGGGCCTGAAGGCCGCCTGGCAGAGCGGCGACGAGGTCTTCGCCGAGGTCCGTCTTCCCGAGCAGGCCCGGCAGGACGCCGCGCTGTTCGGTATCCACCCGGCCCTGCTGGACGCCGCCCTGCACGCCGTCGGCATCGGCAGCCTGCTGACGGAGACCGAACACGGCAGGCTGCCCTTCTCCTGGGGCGGCATCCGCCTTCATGCGGTGGGGGCTGCGTCCCTGCGCGTCCGCCTGTCGCCGGCCGGACGCGACACCGTCGCCGTCACCCTCGCCGACGACAGCGGCACTCCGGTGGCCTCCATCGACTCGCTGCTGCTGCGCCCCGTCTCGCCCGACCAGGTCCGCTCCCACACCGCGCGCGGCACCTTCCACGACGCGCTGTTCCGCGCAGAGTGGAGCGACGCGCGGCTGCCCACCACGACAACCGTGGCAGCCGGCCAGTGGGCGCTGCTCCACACCGACGGCTCCGCGCCCGGCACGGACGCCGACACCGGCAACGGACTCCTCGCCGGGCTCGCCCAGGCGCTGCCGACCGCCGTCACCCACCCGGGCCTGACCGCGCTCGGCCGGGCCCTGGACGCCGGGGCGCCGCTGCCCGAGGCCGTCGTGGTGCCCTTCACGACCGGCACCACCGAACCGGTGCCCGCCGCCCCCGAGTCGCTGCCGGCCGCGGTCCGTGCCGCGCTGCACCGCGCCCTCGACCTGGTGCAGACGTGGCTCGCCGACGACCGCTTCACCGACTCCCGACTGGTCTTCGTCACCCGCGGCGCGATCGCCGCCCAGCCCGGCAGCGACGTGCCCGACCTCGCGCACGCACCGCTGTGGGGCCTGCTGCGCTCGGCCCAGTCCGAGCACCCGGACCGCTTCGTACTCGTCGACCTCGACGACACGGAAGCGTCCCGACTGGCCCTGCCCTCCGCCCTGGCCATGGGAGAACCCCAACTGGCCCTGAGGGACGGCTCCGTGACGGTGCCACGGCTCGCCCGGGTCGCCGCCGACCCCGCGCACATCGCCCCCGCCCTGGACCCGGACGGCACCGCACTGGTGACCGGCGCCACCGGCACCCTCGGCGCCCTCGTCGCCCGCCACCTCGTCACCGGACACGGCGTACGGCACCTGCTGCTGACCAGCCGCCGCGGCCCCGACGCCGAGGGTGCCGCGGACCTCGTGGCCGGGCTGCGGGAACTGGGCGCCGAGGTCACGCTGGCCGCCTGCGACGCGGCCGACCGCACCGCCCTGGCGGAGCTGCTGGCCGGCGTCCCCGCCGACCACCCGCTGACGGCCGTCGTGCACACCGCCGGCGTGCTCGACGACGGCGTCGTCGACTCCCTCACCCCGGACCGCATCGACCGGGTCCTGCCCGCCAAGGTCGACGCGGCGCTCAACCTGCACGACCTCACCCGCGACCTGGACCTGTCGGCGTTCGTGCTGTTCTCCGCCGCCGCGGGCACCCTCGGCGGCCCCGGCCAGAGCAACTACGCGGCCGCCAACGCCTTCCTCGACGCCCTCGCCCAGCGCCGCCGCGCCGAGGGCCGCCCGGCGACCGCCCTCGCCTGGGGCCTGTGGGCCGAACGCAGCGGCATGACCAGCGGCCTCGACGACACCGACCTGCAGCGCATCACCCGTGCCGGAGTCGCCGCACTCTCCTCCGACGAGGGCCTGGCACTGCTCGACACCGCCCTCGCGGTGGGCGAAGCGTCGCTCGTACCGATGCACCTGGACCTGGCCTCCCTGCGCGACGCCGACCCCGCGGCCGTGCCCGCCATGCTGCGCGGCCTGGTCCGCACCCCGGCGCGTCGCGTCGTGAGCGCCACGGGCGCCACCGCCGTCGGCGGGCTCACGGAGCGGCTGCTCGCCCTCGCCCCCGCAGAACGCGACCGCCTGCTGACCGACCTGGTGTGCGCCCAGGTCGCCGCCGTCCTGGGATACCCGGGGCCGGAAGCGGTCGATGCGAGCCGGGCGTTCAAGGAGCTCGGCTTCGACTCGCTGACGGCGGTGGAGCTGCGCAACCGCCTCGGCACGGCCACCGGCGTCCGCCTGCCGGCCACCCTGGTCTTCGACTACCCGACGCCCGTCGCCCTTGCCTCCTTCCTGCGCACCGAGATCCTCGGCCCGGACGCCGACAGCGCGGCCCGCGGTGCGGCGGTGGCCACCGCCGCGGACGACGACCCGATCGTGATCGTCGGCATGAGCTGCCGTTACCCCGGTGGCGTCAGCACGCCCGAAGACCTGTGGCGGCTGGTCCTGGACGGCGGTGACGCCGTCTCCGCGTTCCCCACCGACCGCGGCTGGGACCTCGACGCGCTCTACAGCGACGACCCGGAACGTGCGGGCACCAGCTACACCCGTGAGGGCGGCTTCCTGCACAACGCCGCCGACTTCGATCCGGACTTCTTCGGTATCAACCCGCGGGAAGCCCTCGCCATGGATCCGCAGCAGCGGCTGCTGCTGGAGACCGCCTGGGAGGCCTTCGAGCGGGCCGGGATCGACCCGGCCTCGGTGCGCGGCAGCCGGACCGGTGTCTTCGCCGGCGTGATGTACCACGACTACCTCACCCGCCTGCCCGCCGTACCGGCGGGGCTGGAGGGCTATCTGGGCACCGGTACCGCGGGCAGCGTCGCCTCCGGGCGAGTCGCCTACACCCTCGGCCTGGAAGGTCCCGCGGTCACCATCGACACGGCCTGCTCCTCGTCGCTGGTCGCCCTGCACCTGGCCGCGCAGGCGCTGCGCACCGGCGAGTGCACGCTCGCCCTGGCCGGCGGCGTCACCGTCATGGCCGCGCCCGACACGTTCGTCGACTTCAGCCGCCAGCGCGGCCTCGCGTCCGACGGCCGCTGCAAGTCCTTCTCCGACGACGCCGACGGCACCGGCTGGTCGGAGGGCGCCGGCATGCTCCTTGTCGAGCGGCTCTCCGACGCCCGCCGCAACGGCCACCCCGTGCTCGCGATCGTGCGCGGTACGGCGGTGAACCAGGACGGCGCGAGCAACGGCCTGACCGCGCCCAACGGCCCGTCCCAGCAGCGCGTCATCCGGCAGGCGCTGGCCAACGCCCGGCTGTCGGCCGCGGAGGTCGACGCGGTGGAGGCGCACGGCACCGGTACGACCCTGGGCGACCCGATCGAGGCGCAGGCGCTGCTCGCCACCTACGGGCAGGAACACGCCGAGGACCGGCCGCTGTGGCTGGGCTCGATCAAGTCCAACCTGGGCCACACGCAGGCCGCCGCGGGTGTCGCCGGGATCATCAAGATGGTCATGGCGATGCGGCACGGCGTCCTGCCGCGGACCCTGCACGTGGCCACCCCCTCGACTCACGTGGAGTGGTCGGCGGGCGCCGTGGAGCTGCTGACCGAGAGCCGGGAATGGCCGGAGAGCGACCGGGCCCGCCGGGCCGCGGTCTCCTCCTTCGGCGTGAGCGGCACCAACGCCCACGCGATCATCGAGCAGCCTTCCGAGGCGGACACCGCCGAGCGGGCACAGGACGACCCCGTACCGCTGCCCGTGGTGCCGTGGGTGCTGTCGGGCCGGACCGAGGAGGCGCTGCGGGCGCAGGCCCGGCGCCTGCTCGACCGTGTCGCCGAGGACAGTGGTCTTGAACCGGTTGATGTGGCGTATTCGTTGGCGACGACGCGGGCTGCTCTGGAGCGGCGTGCGGTGGTCGTGGCGGGTGGCCGTGACGGTCTGCTGGCGGGGCTCGAGGCGCTGGCCGAGGGGCGCGGCGCGACCGGACTCGTGCAGGGCATCCCTGCCGGCGGCAAGTCGGCGTTCTTGTTCACCGGGCAGGGCAGTCAGCGGCTGGGGATGGGCCGGGAGCTGTACGACGCCTACCCCGTGTTCGCCCAGGCCCTGGACGAGGTCTTGGCGCGATTCGAACTGCCGCTGCAGGAGGCGGTGTTCGGTGATGAGGCCGAGCTGATTGACCAGACGGCTTACGCGCAGCCCGCCCTGTTCGCGATCGAGGTGGCGCTGTTCCGCCTCCTCGAATCGTGGGGTGTGCGCCCGGACTTCGTCTCCGGTCACTCGATCGGTGAGATCGCGGCGGCGCATTGTGCGGGTGTGCTGTCGCTGGAGGACGCGTGCACGCTGGTCGCCGCGCGCGGCCGGCTGATGCAGGAGCTGCCCGCTGGTGGTGCGATGGTGGCCGTCCAGGCGACCGAGGACGAGGTCACCCCGTACCTGTCGGACGCGGTGAGCATCGCGGCGGTCAACGGTCCGGCCTCCGTGGTGATTGCTGGTGACGAGGACGCCGTACTGGAGATCGCCGCCCGCTTCGAGGAGCAGGGCCGCAAGTCGAAGCGTCTGACGGTCAGTCACGCCTTCCACTCGCC
>NZ_JBVIJE010000081.1:0-3191 GCF_055581585.1 Streptomyces sp. NPDC031426 | reverse complement strand
GGTGACGGGTGGCTGGTCGTTGTTTGAGAACTGCACAGTGGACGCGAGCATCTGTGGCCAAGTTTTTAAGGGCGCACGGTGGATGCCTTGGCACCAGGAACCGATGAAGGACGTGGGAGGCCACGATAGTCCCCGGGGAGTCGTCAACCAGGCTTTGATCCGGGGGTTTCCGAATGGGGAAACCCGGCAGTCGTCATGGGCTGTCACCCATGCCTGAACACATAGGGCATGTGGAGGGAACGCGGGGAAGTGAAACATCTCAGTACCCGCAGGAAGAGAAAACAACCGTGATTCCGGGAGTAGTGGCGAGCGAAACCGGATGAGGCCAAACCTACGACGTGTGAGACCCGGCAGGGGTTGCGTCGTGGGGGTTGTGGGATCTCTCTTCTGTTGTCTGCCGGCAACAGGACGAGTCAGAAACCGTTGATGTAGGCGAAGGACATGCGAAAGGTCCGGCGTAGAGGGTAAGACCCCCGTAGTCGAAACGTCAGCGGCTCGTTTGAGAGACACCCAAGTAGCACGGGGCCCGAGAAATCCCGTGTGAATCTGGCGGGACCACCCGCTAAGCCTAAATATTCCCTGGTGACCGATAGCGGATAGTACCGTGAGGGAATGGTGAAAAGTACCCCGGGAGGGGAGTGAAATAGTACCTGAAACCGTGTGCCTACAAGCCGTGGGAGCGTCGGAACCTTCGGGTTCTCGTGACTGCGTGCCTTTTGAAGAATGAGCCTGCGAGTTTGCGGTGTGTTGCGAGGTTAACCCGGGTGGGGAAGCCGTAGCGAAAGCGAGTCCGAATAGGGCGTTCAGTAGCATGCTCAAGACCCGAAGCGGAGTGATCTAGCCATGGGCAGGTTGAAGCGGAGGTAAGACTTCGTGGAGGACCGAACCCACCAGGGTTGAAAACCTGGGGGATGACCTGTGGTTAGGGGTGAAAGGCCAATCAAACTCCGTGATAGCTGGTTCTCCCCGAAATGCATTTAGGTGCAGCGTCGTGTGTTTCTTGCCGGAGGTAGAGCACTGGATAGGCGATGGGCCCTACCGGGTTACTGACCTTAGCCAAACTCCGAATGCCGGTAAGTGAGAGCGCGGCAGTGAGACTGTGGGGGATAAGCTCCATGGTCGAGAGGGAAACAGCCCAGAGCATCGACTAAGGCCCCTAAGCGTACGCTAAGTGGGAAAGGATGTGGAGTCGCACAGACAACCAGGAGGTTGGCTTAGAAGCAGCCACCCTTGAAAGAGTGCGTAATAGCTCACTGGTCTAGTGATTCCGCGCCGACAATGTAGCGGGGCTCAAGCGTACCGCCGAAGTCGTGTCATTGCAGCGTATAGCCCCAACGGGTGCTGTGATGGGTAGGGGAGCGTCGTCTGCCGGGTGAAGCGGCACTGGAAGGTAGTCGTGGACGGTTGACGAGTGAGAATGCAGGCATGAGTAGCGATTCACACGTGAGAAACGTGTGCGCCGATTGACTAAGGGTTCCTGGGTCAAGCTGATCTGCCCAGGGTAAGTCGGGACCTAAGGCGAGGCCGACAGGCGTAGTCGATGGATAACCGGTTGATATTCCGGTACCCGCTGTGAAGCGTCAAACATCGAATCCAGTGATGCTAAGGCCGTGAAGCCGCCCCGGATCCTTCGGGTGAAGGGGAGTGGTGGAGCCGCCGGACCAAGTTGGTAGTAGGTGAGTGATGGGGTGACGCAGGAAGGTAGTCCAGCCCGGGCGGTGGTTGTCCCGGGGTAAGGGTGTAGGCCGTGCGATAGGTAAATCCGTCGCGCATGGGGCTGAGACCTGATGCCGAGCCGATTGTGGTGAAGTGGATGATCCTATGCTGTCGAGAAAAGCCTCTAGCGAGTTTCATGGCGGCCCGTACCCTAAACCGACTCAGGTGGTCAGGTAGAGAATACCGAGGCGTTCGGGTGAACTATGGTTAAGGAACTCGGCAAAATGCCCCCGTAACTTCGGGAGAAGGGGGGCCAGCTCTGGTGAGAGGACTTGCTCCTCGAGCTGGGGGTGGCCGCAGAGACCAGCGAGAAGCGACTGTTTACTAAAAACACAGGTCCGTGCGAAGCCGTAAGGCGATGTATACGGACTGACGCCTGCCCGGTGCTGGAACGTTAAGGGGACCGGTTAGCTCACTTTCGGGTGGGCGAAGCTGAGAACTTAAGCGCCAGTAAACGGCGGTGGTAACTATAACCATCCTAAGGTAGCGAAATTCCTTGTCGGGTAAGTTCCGACCTGCACGAATGGCGTAACGACTTCTCGACTGTCTCAACCATAGGCCCGGTGAAATTGCACTACGAGTAAAGATGCTCGTTTCGCGCAGCAGGACGGAAAGACCCCGGGACCTTTACTACAGTTTGATATTGGTGTTCGGTTCGGCTTGTGTAGGATAGCTGGGAGACTGTGAAGCATGCACGCCAGTGTGTGTGGAGTCGTCGTTGAAATACCAGTCTGGTCGTGCTGGATGTCTAACCTGGGTCCGTGATCCGGATCAGGGACAGTGTCTGATGGGTAGTTTAACTGGGGCGGTTGCCTCCTAAAGGGTAACGGAGGCGCCCAAAGGTTCCCTCAGCCTGGTTGGCAATCAGGTGTTGAGTGTAAGTGCACAAGGGAGCTTGACTGTGAGACCGACGGGTCGAGCAGGGACGAAAGTCGGGACTAGTGATCCGGCGGTGGCTTGTGGAAGCGCCGTCGCTCAACGGATAAAAGGTACCCCGGGGATAACAGGCTGATCTTCCCCAAGAGTCCATATCGACGGGATGGTTTGGCACCTCGATGTCGGCTCGTCGCATCCTGGGGCTGGAGTCGGTCCCAAGGGTTGGGCTGTTCGCCCATTAAAGCGGTACGCGAGCTGGGTTTAGAACGTCGTGAGACAGTTCGGTCCCTATCCGCTGTGCGCGTAGGAGTCTTGAGAAGGGCTGTCCCTAGTACGAGAGGACCGGGACGGACGAACCTCTGGTGTGCCAGTTGTTCTGCCAAGGGCATGGCTGGTTGGCTACGTTCGGGAGGGATAACCGCTGAAAGCATCTAAGCGGGAAGCCTGCTTCGAGATGAGGACTCCCACCCACTTGATGGGGTAAGGCTCCCAGTAGACGACTGGGTTGATAGGCCGGATCTGGAAGCCAGGTAACTGGTGGAGGTGACCGGTACTAATAGGCCGAGGGCTTGTCCTCAGTTGCTCGCGTCCACTGTGTT
>NZ_JBVIJE010000080.1:0-5397 GCF_055581585.1 Streptomyces sp. NPDC031426 | reverse complement strand
CGGGGTGACCTGCTCGGCCTTGATGCCGTCCGGCAGCGCGACGATGGCCGTGTAGCGGCTGGTGCGCTCGACGAGCGTGGCGACCGCCGAGGGCCTGGTGCCCATCACGAGGTCGCCCTCCCAATGACCGGGGACCTTCCGGTCCTCGGCCTCGGCGGGGCGGGCGGTGATGGACACCATGCCGCGGATGATGCCCCGCCCGGTAGGCCGACGGGCGATCTTCGGGCGGCGCATGGGCCGGCCTGACCGCAGGCGCTGAGTGAGACTGCGGTCGATTGCCTGGCGGCGACGAGGGTCGTAGAGCGAGAGGTAGATCGCTTCGTGCGAGATTTGCATGGTGGTGTCGCCAGGAAACTGACGTCGCAGCCACCCTGCGATCTGATCGGGAGACCAGCACAGAGCCAGCTTCGCCTCCACCAGAGCGCGCAGAGCCGGTCGTTGGGCGAGCTTGGCCTGCTTGGGCCGGCGCCCGCGCGCGTAGGCGGCCTCATCGGCGGATGCGGCACGGTAGCGGTCCCGGCCTCCGTTGCGGGCGATCTCTCGGGAGACGGTCGAAGGCGATCGGCCCAGCCGCCTGGCCAACTGCCGGCCAGATTCCCCGGCGGCGATGCCGCGGGATATCTCTTCGCGCTCGCTGCCGCTCAGATGCCGCTCTGATCGCTGCTGCGGGGTGATGCGGACGCCGCCGCTCTGGTGCAGGAACCGACGGGCGTTCTGCATCGGTGCCCCGAGCGCCCGCCCGATCAAACTGAACGACTGCCCTTCGCGCCAGCGTCTCCAGATCTCCTCCTGCTCAGCCGGCGAAAACCCGTAGTCACGCACCTGTGCCTCCACGATCACATGATCATCCGTGGGTGGTGCGTTGATCATTTGAGGGTGCCGTCGTTTTCCGACGCCTACGGAACGCCGCCCCGGCCGAGTAGCTCAGCGGGTAGAGCGCCGCTACCTGCGCGGCGGAGGTCGCGGGTTCGAATCCCGCCTCACGATCGCCGCACCGATCTTGATTTCGGGCATATCTTCATCTCGGCGAATCGTCAGGTCTTGCGCACGGCGCCGGTGAAGCCGGCGATGAACAGGGTGGCCGACGCCCACGCGGCCAGCTGCAGCAGCCAGCCCGCGACGGTGAGGGTCTGCCCTGCGCGGGTGCCGGTGGGGGCGCATAGGTCCTGCGCCCCCGTCTTGACCACCGGCAGACCCAGATCCAAACCCACGCCGACCCGCTCCACGACGCTGCAGGGCGTCGTGGGTGTGCTCGCGCCGGCGGTGTGCTCCAGGCCGCCGCCCGGCCCGCCGAGGATGACCGCCAGCGCGACCGAGCTGGCGAGGACGGCGAACAACAGCAGCAGCGCTCGCCAGGGTTGATAACCGAAGCCGAGGGCCAGCCCGGTGAATCGGGCCCAGGCCCGGTCACGCCGCCGAAGCCCGCCGCGGTCGATCTGGTCCCGCCGCTGTGCCATGAGAATGTCCCGCACCTCGCTGTCGTGACCGGCCGCCCGGTGGACGGCGGCCAACTGCTGGTACGGCTGAGCGGAGTAGCCGGGCGTGTGGTCACGCAACAGCTCCAGCCACCGGGACAACCCGACCGGCGCCGGCAGGTCCGCGTAGGTCAGCCCGTCGATGCCGACCAGGGCCCCTGTGGCCTGACCCGACCGCGTCACCCCGCTGGTGTCCAACCACAGCGAACCTTCGACCGACACGCCGTTCAAGGCGAGCACGGAGTGTCCGGCGCCGGTTGCCCGGAACCCGGCGCGGAGGAACACGGCTCGGTCGACCCGCAGACCGTCGGCGTGCAGGGCCGGTCCGGACATGTTCTCCAACCGCGCCCCGTCGCAATCCAGCAGACCGAGGTGGGCATCGATCAGCTGGACCGCGCCGGTTGCCCGGAACCCGGCGCGGAGGAACACGGCTCGGTCGACCCGCAGGCCGTCGGCGTGCAGGGCCGGTCCGGAGGTGTTCTCCAGCCGCGCCCCGTCGCATGCCAGCCGACCGAGATGGGCGTAGGCGAACCGGACCGTGCCCTGTTCGCCGACGCCGGTGGCCCGGAACCCATCGCGCAGGAACACGCTCTGATCGACCCGCAGAAACTCGGCGTGCAGGGCGGGACCGGACGTGTTCGCCAGCCGCGCACCGTCGCAATCCAGCAGACCGAGGTGGGCGCCGAGGAACCGGACCGCGTCGGAAGGTGTGTCGGCGTTGGCAACCGCTCTGCGCATCGTCATCGCCGGCGCGGTGAAGCGTGCGGCGTCAACCGGTGGGTCGTGCGAACCCGCGGGGTGCCCGAAACAGGAACCGTCCAGCACGAGGCCGGGCAGCTGGCTGTCGCACAGGTTCAGACCGTCGGGGACGAAGCAGTCGACCAGCTCGACCCGCAGATCGCTGGTGATGTTCGCCAGGTCGACGCGGCCGGTGATGCGCGCCCCGCGCAGCCGCAGCCCGTGCGGGTCCGCCTCGATGTCCCGGCGGCCGCGGACCAGGTCACGGATCAGCGCCGCCGGGACGGTATGAGTGCTGTCCCAGGATCGCATCGCGGCCACGTCGACCTGCCCGTCACCGGCCAGGTCCAGCATCTCGCCGTCGCGGACCGCGTCGAGCAGGCTCTGCTCCAACCAATCGGCTGCCACCCGAGCATGCTGGCCTGCCCCACCGCACGACGGCAAGCACGCCGACGCGAGGCACCGTTGAGCCCGCTGGTCGTCTTCAGGCGGCTTCTGCCATCACGTAGCCGTGGGCGACGTCGCGGCATTCGGCGGCACGGTTCTTGCGGCGCGCGAGCCGTCGTGTCATCAATGTGCTGGCGGGCCAGGTGATCCGCGACTCGCTCATCTCGGGCAACCGTTCGTAGTCGCGACAGTGCCGTCGAGCCCGCATGATCCACGACCAGGACCGTTCCACTGCCCACCTGCGCGGGAGCACGACGAAGCCCTTGGCCTCCGGTGGGCGCCGCACCGTCTTGACGGTGATGTCAACGCACTTCTTCGCCCAGGGCACCAGACCGTTCTAGGCGTAGGCGGTGTCGGCCCAGACGATGGTGATCTCCGGGTGCAGCAGGGCCAGACGGAACAGCAACTGCCCCGCTACCGCTTTGCCGTCATGGGCTGCCCAACGTCGTCGGCCGCGCGGCGCGGGCGGGGCAGGGTGGCGAGCAGCGGGAGTTCGAGCCGGAGTCCATGTCCAGGCGGAAGGTGCCGTACGGGTTGATGTTCGACCAGAACAAGGCGGTCAGCCCGCGCCGGTTCTCGTCGGTGAGCTTCTTCGCCCGGGCCGGTTCGGGGAGGACCTGCTGAAGCAGCAAGGTGTTGACGTGCACGGGCGCGGACTGGAGCAGGTGCAGCGCGAGCATCGACGTCTCGGCGTGCTCCTTGTCCGGCCCGGTCAGGGCGTCGCCTCGCCCCAGCCCAGCCCGAATTCCCAGCCGATGCCAACCCTTCCATTTACCCGCCCGCTACACGGGCGGTTGGCTGAAGGCCCTGGATGACAGTGGATTCGTCAGCGCTACATCGGGGCGTCATCCGCGCCTCTTCAGACAATCAGCGTGTGCTGATGCAGAAGGGGTGCCCAGCCGGATCAGTGAGGACCCGCGCCTCGTCCCCGTGAGGTTGGTGATCCGGCTTGCCCGCACCCAGCTCCAGCAGCCGGGCCTCGGCTTGATGCAGAGCCCCCTCGATCTTGAAGCAGATGTGAAGCTGCTGGGGAACGATCTGATCAGGCCAGCTCGGAGCCCGGTAATCGTCGACCCGTTGGAAACCGATGAACAGTCCGTACTCACCGTTGAGACCCGCGAAGTCTGCGTCCGACTTCGGATGCAGCTCAAGGCCGGTGGCCTGCTGATAGAACGCCGCCAAAGCCAGGGGATCGGGGCAATCGAGCGTTACAGCAACCAACTTCATCTGCAGGGGCATGGCACCTCCGGGCCGGTCGATCCGCGATCAACACCCTAAAGGCGGCTGAGCGACGGATGGCGAAGCCAGGCCATGTCATGGTCCGGATCAGGATCAGCCACTAAAACAGCTTCCAATGGCCCTCGGACACTACTTCGACGGCGCCGTCGGCCACCTTGATGGCAGTCTGCTCGTCAATCGCATACGCCGGACCCGCGATCCCGGCCGCCCATCGTTCTGCCGCGGCCAAGCTGTTCTCCGGACAAGCCGGATGATCCAGGTGCGGGAAGATCGAAAAATCAACCAGGCCCAGCGTGCTGTCGCCGCCGGTGGGCGGCTTCCAGCCCATGAATTCTTGCCCGATGCGGGGGGTCATCACCGTGCTCCCGGCGCTGAGTCCCACATACACGGTGTCGGGCAGCGACGGCAGGAGGTCAGCCAGCCCGGATTCCCGCATCCAGTGGCACAGGTACAGCGCGTCACCGCCATTGACCAGCAAGACGTCGGCCTCCCTGACCCAGGAGACCCAGCGCGCTTCGTCGATGCTGGGCAGCGCGGTGAGCTCCAGCACGCCCACTGACTCCCACCCCAGCTCGGTCATGGGGCTGGGAGATCGTCCGCTGATGAATCGCCATGGCCCAGCCGGATCGGCGTACGGGCCCCCATACCCCGCGGTGGGAATGCACAGGGCGCTGGACTCGGCAATCGGCTTACCCAGCAGGCAGACCAGCGCATCCTGGATGCTCGCGTTCTTGATACCGGAGTCGGTGAGGAGAAGCTTCATATGTCCTTCCCGAGGTACTGGCCGCACGCGTCAACAGCCAGCCGTTCGCCAACGCATCACGGCCGCCACCATGTCATGGCTGCATCAGGAACAGGTACTCAACTTGTCTTTTAACCTCCCTGCGCTTGGGTCTGCGGGCGCCTCTCCGGTGGGTCGTGGTTCTGATCACGCTGAAGGGGAGAGCTGTTCGCGCACCCATTCGGGATCGGGGTTGGTGTGTGGCTGGCCCGCCACGACGACGGTCGGCACGGTCTCGTTGCCGTCGTTGGCTGCTCGCACCGCTGCGGCAGCTGTCGGGTCGCGCCAGATGTTCACCCAGTGCAGCTGGCGGGCGCTGCGGCCCAGCCGGATGCGCAGTCGTATGCAGTACTTGCAGCCCGGCCGCCAGAAGACGACCGGTCGGCCGTCGACCGCGCTGCGGCGTTGTGCCTCCTGCGCACCGATCGACCTGGGGAAGATCAGGGGTGAGTTCACGCCGGCGAGCGCCAGGAACGCCAGCAGGAGTGCTGCGGCTGTGCCGGGGCTCCCTTTGAAGATCTGCCCAGTCGCGACGGCTGCGCCGCTGAGCACAAGCAGCATCGGCAGGATCCACGCACGCATCATGGATGCAGGCTATCGATGAGTCGAATTGCTCCTCGAACTAGTGGCTCGTCACGCAGCCTTGGTCGGGTAATCGGTCCAGGACCGGATCGGTGAGTCGGGCGCGAACGCCGTCTTGGGCTCGGCGCGGGCATT
>NZ_JBVIJE010000079.1:0-5992 GCF_055581585.1 Streptomyces sp. NPDC031426 | reverse complement strand
CTGACCAACAGCACATGATCAGCACCCCGACGCGCAAGCCACCGCGCCACCTCGGCACCCAACGCACCCGTACCACCCGTCACCAGCACCGTGCCCTCGGGCTTCCACGTCCGTGCCGGCGGGGCACCGGCCGCGGAGGCGCGGACCAGCCTGCGGGCGAGCAGGCCGGAGGGGCGGATGGCGATCTGGTCCTCGTCGGCCGCGCCGGAGCCGGCCGTCCGGGACAGGGTGCCGGTCGCACGGGACAAGGTGCCGGCCAGTCGGGACAGCGCCTGGGCGTCCACGGTCTCCGGCAGGTCGATCAACCCGCCCCAGCGTTCCGGATGCTCCAGGGCGGCCACCCGGCCAAGGCCCCAGACCGCCGCCTGTGCCGGGTCCCGGGGCCGGTCTCCGACGGCGGTCGACATCGCGCCACGGGTGACACACCACAGGGGGGCCGTGACCTGGGCGTCGCCCAGCGCCTGCACCAGTACGGCGGTCGACGTCACCGCCAGGGGGCCGTCCAGCAGCGAGATGACGCCCGTGACCGCGGACGCCGCGGTGGTGAGCCGTTCGGCCAGTGCGGCACGGTTGTCCGCGTCGGCCTGCGTCAGCAGGAACTCATGGACGTTCGCACCGCGTTCGGCCAGCCCGCCGCAGATGTCCGCGGCGGCTCCCGTCTCCGGCACGACCACCAGCCATCGGCCGGACAGCCGTGTGCCGGAGGCATCGGCCAGCGGCTTCCACACGGTGCGGTAGCACCAGCCGTCCACTGTCGACCGCTCATCGCGCCGACGGCGCCAGGAGGACAGGGCGGGCAGCATGCCGTCGAGCCACGTGTCCTGCTCGACCTCGAGTTCGGCGGCGACGGCCGCCAGGTCCTGGCGCTCCACGGCCTGCCAGAACCGCGCTTCCCCGGAGGCATCGCCCACCGCGGCGGGCCGGGGAGCGGTGCCCGCGTGCTCGGGCCAGAAGCGGTGACGCTGGAACGCGTAGGTGGGCAGGTCGACGCTGCGTGCACCGGTGCCGGCGAAGAATGCCCGCCAGTCCACCGCGACACCCCGGACGTGGACCTGCGCCAGCGCCCTGACCAGCGCCTCCGTTTCGGAACGCCCCTTACGCAGCACGGGTTCGAACGCTTGGTCGTCGCCGGTGACGCACTCCTGGCCCATCGCCGACAACACACCGTCGGGCCCGAGTTCGACATACGTCGTCACCCCTTCGGCCTCGAGCGTGCGGATGCCGTCGTGGAAGCGCACGGCCTCGCGGACGTGGCGCACCCAGAAGTCGGGGCCGGTGATCTCCTCGGCGGTCGCGAGAGCACCGGTGAGGTTCGAGACGACCGGGATACGCGGGGCCTCGTACGACAACCCCTCCACGACCTTGCGGAAGTCGGCCAGCATGCCGTCCATGTGCGGGGAATGGAACGCGTGACTGACCGTCAAGCGACGGGTCTTGCGCCCCTGCTCCTCGAAGCGGGCGGCGATCCCCAGTACGGCGTCCTCGTCACCGGCCACGACCACGGAGGTGGGGCCGTTGACCGCCGCGATGCTCACGGCGTCGGTCAGGAACGGCGCCACCTCGTCCTCGGCGGCCTGAACGGCCACCATCGCACCACCGGCGGGCAGCTCCTGCATCAGCCGACCACGGGCCGCGACCAGCGTGCACGCGTCGGCCAGCGACAGCACACCCGCACAGTGCGCCGCAGCGATCTCACCGATCGAATGACCGGAGACGAAGTCCGGGCGCACACCCCACGACTCCAGCAGCCGGAACAGCGCCACCTCCACCGCGAACAACGCGGGCTGCGTGTACGCCGTCCGGTCGATCAGCCCGGCATCGTCACCGAACAGCGCCTCACGCAGCGGCAGTTCGAAGTGGGCGAGGACCTGGTCCAGCGCCCGGGCGAACACGGGATAGGCGTCGTACAGCTCCCGGCCCATCCCCAGCCGCTGGCTGCCCTGGCCGGTGAACAGGAACGCCGACTTGCCGCCGGCAGGAGTGCCCTGCACGAGTCCGGTGGTGCTGCTTCCTTCGGACAGCGCGGTCAGCCCGGACACGAGACCGTCGCGGTCGTCCGCGACGACGACGGCGCGTACGTCGAACGCCGAGCGTCCGGTGGCGAGCGAACAGGCGACGTCGAGCGGCTCCGGCCCGGTGTGCGTGCCGAGGTGGGACAGCAGTCGGTCGGCCTGGGCACGGAGAGCGTCACTGGAGCGGCCCGACAGCAGGTAGGGCAGCACGGGCGGCGCCGGAGGGACGGTCGGCCGCTCCGGCTCTTCCGCGGGCGCCTGTTCGAGGACAACGTGTGCGTTGGTTCCGCTGTATCCGAACGAGGAGACACCCGCACGGCGCGGCCGGCCCGTCCGGGGCCATTCCCTGGACTCGGTGAGCAGTTCTATCGCCCCCGACGACCAGTCCACGTGCGGGGTCGGCTCGTCCACGTGCAGGGTCCGCGGAAGGAGGTCGTGCCGCATCGCCAGGATCATCTTGATCACACCGGCGGCGCCCGCGACGGCCTGGGTGTGGCCGATGTTCGACTTCACCGAGCCCAGCCACAGCGGGCGGTCGGCGGGGCGGTCCTGGCCGTAGGTGGCCAGCAGCGCCTGGGCCTCGATCGGGTCGCCCAGGGTGGTACCGGTGCCGTGGGCCTCGACCGCGTCGACGTCGGCGGCGGACAGCCCGGCGTTGGCCAGGGCCTGCCGGATGACGCGCTGCTGCGAGGGGCCGTTGGGCGCGGTCAAGCCGTTGCTCGCACCGTCCTGGTTGACGGCGCTGCCGCGCAGTACGGCCAGCACGGGGTGGCCGTTGCGGCGGGCGTCCGACAGGCGTTCCACGAGCAGCATGGCGACGCCCTCGGACCAGCTGGTGCCGTCGGCGGCAGCCGCGAACGCCTTGATCCGGCCGTCGGCGGCCAGGCCGCGCTGCCGGCTGAACTCGGTGAAGGCACCCGGCGTGGACATGAGCGTCACGGCTCCGGCGAGGGCCAGTGAGCACTCGCCGTTGCGCAGTGCCTGCGCGGCCAGGTGCAGTGTGACCAGCGAGGAGGAGCAGGCGGTGTCGACGGTGATCGCGGGGCCCTCGAGGCCGAACGTGTAGGAGAGGCGGCCGGAGGCGACGCTGGCCGCGTTGCCGGTGCCCAGGTGTCCTTCGAGGCCGTCGGCGTCCCGCAGCCACAGGGTCAGGTAGTCCTGTTCGTTGGAGCCGACGAAGACACCGGTCCTGCTGCCGCGCAGCGTGGCCGGGTCGATCCCGGCCCGTTCGAAGGCCTCCCAGGAGGTTTCCAGCAGCAGCCGCTGCTGCGGGTCCATCGCCAGCGCCTCGCGCGGCGAGATCCCGAAGAAGTCCGCGTCGAAGTACGCGGCGTCGTGCAGGAAGCCACCCTCGCGCGTGTAGCTGGTGCCCTCACGGTCGGGGTCGTCGCTGTACAGGGCGTCGAGGTCCCAGCCCCGGTCGGTCGGGAAGCCCGTGATGCCGTCCCGGCCGGACACCAGCAGCTGCCACAGCTCCTCGGGGGTGCGGACGCCGCCGGGGAAACGGCAGCTCATCGCCACGATCGCGATGGGATCGTCGGCCGCGGCACCTGTCACCGGCACCACGGCGGTCTCGGCCTGCCGGCCGAGGAGCTCACCGCGCAGGTGCGTCGCGAGCGCGGCCGAGGTCGGATAGTCGAAGACGAGCGTGGGTGGCAGCCGCAGGCCGGTCGCATCGCCGAGGAGGTTGCGCAGTTCGACGGCGGTGAGCGAGTCGAACCCGAGCTCCTTGAACGCGCGTGCGGGTTCCACCGCCGCGGGCCCGGCGTGCCCGAGCGCGTTCGCGACCTGGGTCCGTACCAGATCCAGCATGATCCGGTCCTGCTCGGGTGCCGTCAGGCCGGTCAGCCGTTCGAGCAGGTGCGAGGCGCCGCCCGCCGCGGAGCCGACGGTGCCGGCCGCCCGGCGCCGCGGAGCACGCACCAGCCCTCGCAGCAACGGTGACATGGCGCCCGCCGCTTGGCCGCGCAGGGTAGGCACGTCGACACGCATCAGGACGAGAGCCGCCTCGTCGGTGTCCTGGGCGAGGTCGAACAGCGTACGGCCCTCGGCGGCCGACAGCGGAGGCAGACCCGCGCGGCGCAGACGGCGGATGTCCGTCTCGTCCAGTGTGCTCGCCATGCCGCCGGACTCGCCCCACAGGCCCCAGGCCAGCGAACTGGCCGGCAGCCCCTGGGCTCGCCGGTGCGCGGCCAGCCCGTCGAGAAACGCGTTGGCCGCCGCGTAGTTGGCCTGTCCGGGGCCACCGAAGACACCGGAGGACGACGAGAACAGCACGAACGCCGACAGGTCCGCGTCGCGCGTCAGCTCGTGCAGGTGCAGGGCGCCGTCGACCTTGGGCCCGAAGACACGCTCGACACGGTTCGGCGACTGGGAAGCGAACACGCCGTCGTCCAGCACGCCGGCAGTGTGCACGACGGCGGTCAGCGGATGGTCGGCCGGGACGGATGCGATGACCTCGGCGAGCGCCTCTCGGTCGGCCACGTCACAGGCCGCCCAGGTGACGTGCGCACCGAGCGCGCCGAGTTCTGCCGTGAGTTCGTCCGCACCCGCTGCCTCGGCGCCGCGTCGGCTGACCAGCAGCAGACGCCGGACCCCGTGCTCCGTCGCCAGATGCCGGGCGAACAACCCGCCCAGCATCCCCGAAGCACCCGTCAGCAGCACCGTCCCCTCGGGGTCGTACGCCCTGGGACTCTCGATGGCGGCCCCTGCCGCGACCCGGGCCAGGCGCGGCACCAGAAGTTCCCCGGCGCGTACCGCCAGCTGCGGTTCGTCCGCGGCCAGTGCGGTGGGCAGGACACGCCAGGACGCCTCCTCCCCGTCGCAGTCGACGAGGACGAAACGGTCCGGATTCTCCGACACGGCCGAGCGCAGCAACCCCCATACGGCCGCCAGGGCCGGATCGACGTCCGCGTCCCGTTCGGCCGCCGCGACCGCACCACGCGTCACCACGACCAGCCGCGCCCCCGCGAACCGGGTGTCGGCCAGCCACGCCTGCGCCAGCTCCAGCGCCTCCACCACCGCGGCACGCACAGCGGCACCGGAGAGGGCACCCGTCGCACCGATGTGGACGAACACCTCGTCCGGCACCGGAGCACCCAGGTCCACGGCGGCCGACAGCGCCGTCAGGTCCGCGTGAAGTCCGCTCGTCCCTTCCAGGAGGCCCGCCGGGACGCCCGCCGGGACGCCCGCCGGGAACGAGGCCCAGCTGCCGAGCACGGCTCGACGGACACCGGCCACGGCCGCGGATTCGGTCACCGCGGCGGCCTGGTCCCGGCCGGCCGGGAGGTTCACCCACTCCACTCGCAGGACCGACTCGTGGTACGCGACCCGTGCGGCCTGCACCTGATCCTTGGAGACAGCGCGCAGAACGAGCGACTCCACGGTCGCCACGGGCGCCCCCGCGGCGTCCGCGACCGCCAGCCGCACAGCGTCCCCACCCGTCGGTGCGAGGTGCACGCGCAATGCCGACGCACCGCCGGCGTGCAGCGACACCCCGCTCCAGGCGAAGGGCAGCCGCCCGCCACCGGAGTCGTCCAGCACGCCCAGCCCCAGCGCGTGCAGCGCGGCATCGAGCAGGGCGGGGTGCAGCCCGAACCGTCCCGCCCCGTCCACGGCCGTCTCGGGCAGGGCGACCTCGGCGAAGACCTCCTCGCCACGCCGCCAGGCCGCCCGCAGCCCCTGGAAGACCGGCCCGTAGCGCAGACCGGTCTCGGCCAGCCCCTCGTACAGGTTGGCCACCTCGACCGGTTCCGCACCCGCCGGAGGCCATACGGACAGGTCGACGGAGGACCGCTGGGCGCCGGAGACGGCCAGCAGGCCGGTGGCATGCCGGGTCCACGCCTGCTCCGTTCGGGCGTCCTGCGGTCGCGAGGCGACAGTGAGCGGCCGCCGTCCGTCGTCGTCCGGCGCGCCGACCACCAGCTGCAGTTGTACGGCACCCCGCTCGGGCAGCACCAGCGGCGCCTCCAGCGTCAGCT
>NZ_JBVIJE010000078.1:0-7066 GCF_055581585.1 Streptomyces sp. NPDC031426 | reverse complement strand
CGAGTACGAGGAAGCCTTCTGGCAGAGCCAGGAGCAAACCCCGCAGTCCGCCTGAAACAAGATCACCGGACTCTACGAAACTCGGGGCAGCTCAAGGTTGTGCGCCACCACCAGCGAGCCGCGCATCAGCCGCAGCAGCGTCCCCGCAACCTGCGTGAACAGTGGCGCATCTGCGACGTCGTTCTCGCTGATCCCGTGCTGTGACTGGTTCTGCCGCGACATCTGCCGCTGCGGGTCGACCAGGGTGGAAAACTCCTCCACCACCGTGCCATCGGCCCGCAATCGCACCGCCGCAACCTCACACACACGATGGCCGCGTGCAGGAGACAAACCGGTGGTCTCCACATCGACGACCGTGTACTCAACCTGCCAGGGATCGACGCCCTGAAGCCCCCGCCGCAAGAACACCGGCTCGAACACCACGCACACTCCTTCCCTACACATTCCTCATTCAAGCGGCGACATCTTGACCGACCACCCGAACAGCAAAACCACCGGGATCCATGAAACGGACACGTCTACCACGTGAGCTCACATAAAAGCCGCACACTGGTGCGCGAACTCGGCGTCCGACCGCTGATTGCACGCCGGAACACCGAGCACGGCTCCGGCCTGGGCACCCAACCGTGGGTGGCGAGAGAGGGTTCGCACTCCTGCACCACTTCCGCCGCTTGCGCACACGCAGGGAGATCCACGAAACGCTGCTCAGCCTGCGATACGCCCTCACGCCGATGTGCCGCTGCAATGTCCCTCTCGCTAGCCGCCGAAAGCAAGGGCACCGAGGATGAAGCCGATGACCATCCCAGCAACCGAGGCGCCCAACGCCAAGGCAGCATGTGGCTCCTGCCGTTTCATTCCGACTGCGGAAAGGATGATGGCGACAGGCCCCAGAACTATAGGGAAGAAGAGCAGCGAGGCCGCAGCGCATGCAAATGCACCCCAGACAAAACTTGCTGACCTGCCTCCGCCCGGCTCGCCGTAAGTGGTACCACACTCCGGACAGAACGTCTTAGCCGTCTGAGTCAGCGTGCCACAGGCGGAGCAGAGCTTCGTCGGGTGGGACCCTGAGGGAGCTGAGTTCACGCGAAGCCACCCTTCGCAACAGAGAGGATCTTCTTGTTCGGGCTGGAGAACAAGGCATAAATGTTGTCGACTGCCGCAGTCGAGCGAAGATGCAGTTGAATGTATCCGGGCTGCGCGCTCGGGGTCACGGTGATCGTCAATTCCCCATGTGTCGTGGGGAATTTCCTGTACTTGCCGGTCACCTGTCCGAGCGTGGAGCTCGTCTGCACGTCTTTGAAACCAGTAGTTATGAGACCCTTTGCGCACCGGGTAAGCCATTCGTCGCGGTCGCCAGCCACGACCAGGGACTCCTCCATGCTCTTACGGACAGCCATCTGACTCCTCCAAACAGACGTTGATCAGGCGAAATTGACGGGATTGCAGCACCGGAAGTCCGGGGAAGTTCAACGTTCCGCGGTGCCTGGCCGTTTTCCCGGGTGAGGCCCGTGCGGTCAGCGGCACCCACGACCATGTGCCACTCCCTAACGGCCGAGCGCGTCACGACACACCAGCACTTCCCGTTCGCTGACCTTGTATGACGCGTAGTTGGCGACGCAGGTCGCGGCGTTGCCGAAGACCCAGAGCGGGTAGTAGCCGAGGGCCCCCAGGACTGGGGCACCGTCCGTCCAACCGCACGAACGCAGCCACAGGAAGCCGCCGACAGCCCAGGGCCGTCAGATGGCCTTGGGCTCCTCCTCGGCTGCCTTCTTCACGTCGCAATACCCGTTCTTCACAATCCCTCCCCATGCGTAGCGGCGTGATCCTATGTTCAACAAAGCTGGAGGCGGAAGATGTGATCAAGGTCTTGACCAGTACTTTCCTTGCATAGAGCAAGTACTTGCGCACATGGGGATGACTCGATCCTGTCGGTGCTCACGACCCCGGCGCCCCCGGTACCGACACGGAGACCGGGTGCCCGTTCGGCGACAGCAGGAGCCTGCCGGCCTCACTGCCCCACTCCAGAGAGAACGGCATCGAAGGGATGTATGGAGCCGGAGCCGGGCTCATTTGGCCTGCCAAGCGCTTCGTCTCCGAGCCGCACTCTTGCTCATGGGCTTCGGGGCGTCCTGCTCGGCTGGCCGGATCCACTCCAGCTTCAGGTATCCGCGCTGGTGGCGGACGAGATCGGCGAATGCACAGGCGAGGTCGCAGGCCCGGGCAACGCTGGGCCGCCGGCCTGCTGTACGAGGACTACCTTCCAAGTCGGTGAAGCCCGTGGGCGCGAGCCCCGCCCTCTTGTGAGGTCGTTCATGGAGTTCCTGGACGCCTGTAACCAACCCACAACCGGCCGCGCGTCTCGCTATGGCTGGCCGCTCAGTTCTCTCCCCCCAGCCGGGGCATGGAAGGACGCCCGCTGCCTTGGCCAGTGCGGCGGACGTGCTGCCACTGCCTCGTGCCCAGGTACCCGGACAGTTGCAAGGCCGAGGCCGGACCATGGCCGGTCTGCTGGGCCCGGCGGACCACGCACTCATCTGCCGATGAGCGGGCGTTTCGGGGGCTTGCCGGAGCCAGGTGCGAACGTGATCCGCGAGGTGGCGTCGATGTCCGCGCCGGTCGGCCGCACACCTGTGCCCATGTGGAGCGAGTGAGCATCGATCACGCGGGAAAGCTGCTCACTCGCTCCATTGAACGTGCCTGCATCTGGCACCGATGCCTACCGCCGTACGTGACCGGGCTCGGTACGTGCGGTCGGGGCGGCCCCTCGTCAATTGACTCGAGGCCTACTCGGCAGCGCAGGTCGTGGCCTCGGATCCCGTCGATTCCGTAGACCTCGTGCCCATGCTCTCGCCCTTCTTTCCCGCCTCGATGGGGGCGTAGCGCCGCCGTTGAAGCGCATCGCGTTCACTGTCCGGGATCGTCATCGACTCGGCAAGCACGGCGGCGAGCGCGTCCACTTGGGTGTTGTCGATGTCAGTGTGGAAGTGCCACCGGATGTTCTCGTCGCGCGTGATGAGGTCGATCGCCGAGCGCGCGTTTTTGTCCTGTGTGGTTGCTGCTCGGACGTATCGCACCTGGTCGATCGGGATGACTTGACGGATCTCGCCTTGCTCAAGGAAGGCGTTCGTCTTGGCCGTGATGATGCGTCGATCCGTGACGGCGATCAGTGTCTTTGCCGGGGCCTTGTCCCACGCTGCCGCCAACATCTCCTTCGCTCCGCCGAGGATCGCAGAAAGGGGATCGGCGGCATCGAGCTGCTCGGAGAAGCCGAGGACACGTAGGGTCTCGCCGTCCTCGAGGAACCATCGCAGGATGCGAAGGTACGGCTCAAGAGCCGGCGATGTGGGTGCGCAGACGACGTCCGGAGCTTCGAGTTGAGGGGCTGGCGGATGGAGAGCGTCGGCAAGAGGCTCGATCGCCTCCAGAAGACGGGCGGAGATGTGGCGGGCTGCGTTGGAGTCCCTCCGCTTCCCCGACAGTGGCAGTGTGTCGCGTCCGGGGAGCTCGGCGATGATTCGTAGCTCCCGCGTGAGGGAGTCGACGAGGCTCGTCGTCTCGGCGAGAGCGGAGTCGAGCTCTGCGCGAGTGTCGCGCGCGATGATGTCGACGAGCCGCGCCTCGCCGGCGTCGTCGGGTCCAGCGGCGCGCGCCCGCGCGGCGTGGAGCGCCTGATATCCGGTCCATGCCTTGAGGGAAGACAGCAAGGCGTTGGCGTCGAAGAAGATCGCCGCGGCGTTCGTCTGGAGATACTCACGGCGGCCACGTAGGTCGAGCTCATGGATCTGCCCGATGTGGCCGCGGACGTTGAGGCGGTACAGCTCCAGCTGCTTGCCCAGGTCCGCCTCCTTGTCCGCGACCTTGTGCCACAAGGTGGTGGGGACCGATTCGACCTCTCGGGCGTGGTCGACTGCGCGATCGACGGTGGCGACGAGGCCCGTCAGTTCGGCCCACTGCTCGTTGCGGATGGTGGTCAGTACCTGGCTGGTCAGCGCGATGTTGGTCTTGACAAGGCCCGTGACCTCGCTCAACTGCATCTGAAGGCCGATCATGGCCAGCGTCGGCCCGAGGGAAGCCGCGCTCTGCACCGCGCTCACCTCAGCCACGGGGATGAAGCGGGCCTGAGCGATGAAGCGGCCGGAGGAGATCACCGTTCCGAGGTTCGCGCCGTCCTTGACGGCGAGCGTCGCGCCGGCCCGCAGTAGAGCCTGTGTCGCGTCGCTGATCCTGTAGAGCCCCTGCGCGCTGGCGAATGCGCCTTTGAGGTGGCCGGCCGCGGTCGCTGCGTTTCCGATCGAGGCGAGGACTGTGGAGATGCGCTTGCGGTCGGTGGCCGGGACGAGCCCGAAGTCGAGCAGATCGGGCTTGAGTTCCGCCGGGACCTCACCGAAGACGACAGCGACCCCTGGGAGCACCTCCGCCAGGACCGTCGACGGTGTCGTTGAGCCGATGCCCGAGTCGGGTGTCGGATCGTCCACCACAGGTGAATCGGCGGTATTGCTCTGGCCGTTCTCCTCAGGCTCGGCGATCTCCGTCGAGTCCGAAGGGTCCTGCATGCGATCTCCTCCCCGCGGGACGCGCAACGGCCAGACGTCGTCGGCGTTCACTGCCGAAGTCTACGGCTCGGCGCCCTGCGGTTCACTGATCGTTTCAGAATGGGAAACGCCGTCGTCTGGCCTCCATGGTCAATGGTCCCGGCCGGAGCCACACCCTGGGGGCCTCGGGGGCTGACATTGGGTCAAGCCCACTCCGTCTACAGCCCGAACCGCTGCACGTGCTCCGCGCCCAGGAACGAGGTGAGGCCTTCGACGAGCTCGCCGCGCAGGGTCAGCACCGTGATCGACCACGCGAGGTGCGGGGCCGACCGGCTCGCGCCCACGTAGAAGGCCACTGCCGGTTGGCCGTTGGCTGAAGTGAGGTGGTAGCGCCAGCTCGGGCAGCGGGTGAGCGGGACCTCAACGGCGAAGTCCATGACGGCGGCCCGGCCCCGGTACCACTGGGCCAGTGGCGGCATCGACCAGGCGACGTCCTCGGTGAGCAGGGCGACCAGGGCGTCGGCGTCGCCGCTTTCCAGGGCGGTGGCGAAGGCGGTGACGGTCTCGCGGACCCGGGCGTCGCCGAGCTTGCGCAGAGTCTGCTGCTGCGAGCGCGCCGGGACCCGCTCGGCGAGCAGTCGACGGGCGCGGGCCAGCGCGGAGTTCACCGAGGTGGTGGAGGTGTCCATCATGGTGGCGATCTCGGCGGCGGAGAAGCCGAGCACGTCGAACAGGAGCAGCGCGGCCCGCTGGTTGCCTGACAGGTGCTGCATGGCCGCGACGAAGGCGAGTTCGACGGCCTCGCGCTGCTCGTACCGCGCGGCCGGTCCGGCCGGGCCGGCGGGCAGGCCCGCGTCGGGGTAGGGGCCCAGCCAGGCGACCTCGGTCAGCGGGGTGGCGTCGACCACCGCGTGGTCGCTGGCCGGGCCGAGGTCGATGGGCATCGCCCGCCTGCCGCGCCGGTCGACGGCGTCCAGGCAGGTGCGGGTGGCCACGGTGTACAGCCAGGCGCGCAGTGAACTACGTCCCTCGAAGCGGTCCAGGCCCCGCCAGGCCCGCAGCAGCGCCTCCTGCAGTGCATCGTCCGCGTCGTGGGTCGACCCCAGCATCCGGTAGCAGTGCGCGTGCAGCTCCCGGCACAGCGGCGCCACCAGGCGGGTGAACGCGGCGTCGTCCCCCTCGCGCGCCCTGGCCAGGTCACCCGTCGCGGATCCCGCCGAAATTTCCTCGCCCACGAGGGACGATTCTGCCCCACTCCGGGAGTCACCTCTTCGACCGATCGTTTCCGACCCCCCGAGGAGACCCCGATGAGCAGTGCCGCCTGGTTCGACATCTCCACTCCCGACGCGCTGCGCGCCCGCCGCTTCTACCAGGAGCTGTTCGGCTGGCCGGTCCACGTGCTGGACGACACCTACGCCCTGGTCGGCGACGAGGAGGGCCGACCGACCGGCGGGGTCGGGCAGGCGGGCCCGGACAGCCCGTACACCGGGCTCGTCGCCTACTTCCCGGTCGACGACGTCGATGCCGCGCTCGCCCGCGCCGAGCGGCTCGGCGCCACCCGAATCCTCTCCCCGACCAACACGCCCGCCAGCCGCATCGCCGTCTTCACCGATCTCGATGGCAACCACGTCGGCCTCATCAGCCGCTGACCGGTCCCCTGCCCGCCCGACCACCGCACAGGAGCATCACCCCCATGACGACACCCGCCACCGGAACCTGGCCACTGATCCACACCGAGCGGACCGCCCTGGCCGCCGACCTCGCGCAGCTGACCGACCATCAGTGGGCCACCCCGTCGCTGTGCGAGGGGCTCACCGTTCGTGAGGTGCTCGCGCACCTGACCTCGGCGGCCGGCCTCAACCCGGTGCGGTGGATGGCGGGCGTGATCCGCTGCCGCTTCGACTTCGACAAGCAGGTCGCCATGCGGCTGGCCGAACAGCTTGGCGCTACCCCGGCCGAGACGCTCGACCGGTTCCGCCGAGTGGCCACCCGCACGACGAAGCCGATCCCCTCGACCGTGGCCATGCTCGGCGAGACCATCGTGCACGGCGAGGACATCCGCCGGCCGCTCGGCATCGAACGCGACTACCCCGTCCGCACGTTGACCACCTTGGCCGACTACTACCAGCGCACCGATCTGCCCGTCTTCACCAAGACCCGCATCCGCGAACTGCGCCTGACCGCCACCGACAGCCCTTTCACCGCCGGCGACGGGCCACGCGTGTCCGGCACGACCCTGGCCCTGATCATGGCGATGGCCGGTCGCGCGTCCTACCTCGATGCGCTCGATGGAGACGGCGTTGCCATCCTTCGCGAGCGCCAGGCACAACCACGGGCATGACGCCCTGTATCAAGATGTGAAGCTCAATGCCGCCGCCCCGTCCGGGGCGGCGGCATCCGACGCATCGACGTGGGGGGGGGGGGGGGGGGGGGGGGGGGCAGCCACACCCCCCACCCACCCTTTCCCCTTTCTCCAAAACCGCCCCCACCACAAACACCCCAAACCCCGACGCGAAGACCCCCCCCAAGTTACC
>NZ_JBVIJE010000077.1:0-7314 GCF_055581585.1 Streptomyces sp. NPDC031426 | reverse complement strand
TCCGCTGCCTGCCCCTACCCCACGGCGATCATGCCCCGCACACGAAGAAGCCCCTGCTCATCGAACAGGGACTCCCTTTGCCACAACGCACTCAGTTACCGCTTCATGCCTGCTACCTACGCGCATGCTTGGATGCACTTCGCGTTCGATGTGCGGCATGAGCTCCGGGATGTAGATCTTCTGGATGGCGTCACCGGCATCGTGAGCCTCCCAGTGGGCGCGGCTGGCCCAGCGCTCGACCAGGACGAAGCGGCTGGGGTCCTGGTGTGACTGGTACGCCTCCCAGCTGACGCAGCCGTCTTCTGCCAGACACAAGGGGCGCATCCGAGACAGAGCATCTGCAACTGAGTCGACGTTGGTGGTCTCGCAGACCCGGATGATGACGATGAGGTCGAACAACGTACTCCTCAGGGGTGGGTGAGTCCCCGTCAGTTGCGTGGGGGCTCCGACAACCAATTAGGGTAAGTGATCTTTCGTCGCTTGTTCTGGCCTGCAGTTTCACGAAATCGCGGCCAGAGCCTTGAAATGCCCCACCCCTCGCTATGGGTGCGGACAGCCCTGCTTGCCCAACTTCCCCACCCACCACCTGCATGCTGACTCGCGGACAGGCCTGTAAGGGTTCGCGCGTGCCGCCGTCCGGATGATGAGGTGGCACGGTGACCAATCATGATGAGGCGGCGACTGTCCGACCGTTGACACTGGCCTGGGTGCGCCGGCACCTGGAGGCCGGCGAGCGGATCGTCGGAGCCGAGGCGCTGCACGGCGGCGCCACCGCCGACATGCGGAGGCTGACCATCGGGACGCGGGACGGAGGCACCCGGCAGCTGGTGCTGCGCTCCTTCGTCGGCCCGAACCGGCAGGGGCCGGCCGAGGACCTCCTGCACAGGGAGGCCGACGCCCTGACCACGCTCACCGGCACCGGCGTGCCGGCTCCCGGACTCGTCGCCGTCGACCCGACCGCCGCGCACTGCGAGTACCCCTCGCTCCTCATGACCCACCTGCCGGGCCGGACGGTCCTCGACGACGAGGGGCTGGAGAGGCGCCTGCCCCTGCTGGCCCGTCAACTCGTGGCGGTCCACGCGGTGCGGCCGGCCGACCGGCCCCGGGAGTACGTGGCGCTGACGACCGCTGACACGGTCGTGACCCCCGAGGGCGCCGACGCCGCGGTCTGGGCCGCCGCCATCGACGTGATCCGCAAGCCCGCGCCGCGCTACGAAGGGCGGTTCCTGCACCGGGACTTCCAGCCCACCAACGTGCTGTTTGACCTGCCGCCCGAGGACCCGGCCGGTGCCGTCGGTGCCCGGATCACCGGCGTCGTCGACTGGGCGGCGGCCTCCCGGGGCCCGGCGGACCTCGACGTGGCGCACTGTTCCACCAATCTCGCGCTGCTGCACGGCCCGGCGTGGGGCCTGCGCTTCACCGAGGCGTACCAGGAGGCCGGCGGGAGGCTGGCCGCGGCCGCGGACGAGCGGCTGTACTGGCAGGTGCGGGAGCCCCTGGCGTTCTCGGAGGAAGTGCAGTCGGTGCCGCAGCCGTGGCGGGAGGCAGGACGGCCCGAGCTGACGACACGAGCCGTGGAGGAGCGGCTGGATGCCTATGTCACCTCCCTGATGGACGCGCTGGGTTGAGCCAAGGCGGTCCGGGGCGCGGCCTCGACCTCATCGTTTACCGCTCAACCAAGTGGGGAATCGAGCAGACCCTGGGGAATTTCGGGGCTCTGGCCGCAGTTCTGTGAAAGCCCACCCCACGCGGCGCCGCCTTGGCATGCTGGGTTCCCCCTCGGGTACAGGGAGAGGACTCCATGTCAACACGCCCTGCCGCCGCGGTCTGGATAGACGAGCGGCGCTGGTACGCCGCGAACGAACTCCTGGCGTTCGTGGTGGAGCTTGCCGCTCTGGCGTGCCTGAGCTGGTGGGGATTCGTCGTGAGCCACGACCAGGCTCTTCGTATCCTGCTCGGCGTGGGAACGCCCCTGCTGGCCATGGTGCTGTGGTCCTTGTTCGCGGCACCCAGGGCCCGGCTGCGGCCCAGGCTGTCGCTCGTGCTCGTGGTCAAGGCGGCAGTGCTGGGTGGGGGAGCAGCGGCCTTGTACGGGGTCGGGCATCCTGGTGCCGCCGTGGCCATGACGGTCGTCGTGGTCGCGAATACAGCTATGGCCGAGATCTTTCGCCGCAGGCCGCCCGCCTCGCACACAGGGCAGGCGCCCCCAGATGGCTCACCGGCTTCCGGCTGAGAATTCACGAAACTGCAGACAGAGCCAATTTCGGGCATCCCCATCAGCGCGGGCCTCCCGCTCCAAAGCGGGTGGCTTCGGCCTGGTGGTGGGCGGTCGACCAGGTGAGGCGGTGCAGGGTGGGAGTGTCCCGTTGCCGGGAGAGCTGAAGGATCGCGGGCAGGTCGTCGCGCTGCGCGACATGGGCGGCGCCGGCCCGCAGGCGGGCGGTGAGCGTCGTCGCCGTCTTCTCGGCCGGCTCGTGTCCGGCGGTGGACTCCATCGGGTACACCGTGACCTGGGGCGGTGGATGGAGTCGTCGTAGAGGGTCAGGATGCCCCGGTAGCCGCTGCGGCTGCGGGCGAGTCGCGGCAGGTCTTCGTCGGGGGCGGTGGCCTGGAAAGCGTCGACGGGGCCGAGACAGGCGCGCACGGCGGTGAACTGGTCCCAGCGGTCGGGGCGGTGGGTGCCGGTGATGTGCACGCCGCCGTGCATCGCCCCGACCAGCTCGAAGACGACGGCGTCGTTCTGACGGGGCTGGCGGTGGTGCGCACGGTGCCGGCGGGCGTGTTGATGGTCAGGTTCGGGCTGGTCGTGGGCTGCGGGCTCCTCGGCGGTTCGGTGGGCTGGGGCCTGCCGTCCCGCGCTCGCCGAAGGGGAGGGCGTGGGCGTCGGGGCGGGGGATCTTCGGCCGGTGGTTCTGGCCGGGTTGGCCGTTCCCGCCTCTCTGGGGGAGGGGGAGACGGGAACGGCGTCTGTGGGGTTACTCCTGCGGCGGCTTGTGGCGGCGCAGGTTGTCCCGCTCGGTCAGGGACACTTCCTTGCCGCACGGGCATGCGCCGTAGCGGCGGCCGTGCAGGTGGAAGAACTTCGGGCCGGTGTTCTTGGCGTTGACGGTGCGGATGGTGCCGGGGACCGGGGTGGTGTTGGTGCAGTAACCGTTGGCGGTGGCGGCGGGGGTGTCAGCCACGGGACTCTCCTCGTCGGTGTCGGGGATCTGGGGCAGTTCCGGGGCGTCGTGGACCAGGCGCAGCGGCGCGGCGGCGTCGGGGTGGGGGATGACCGCCCCGGAACGGCTCGTCGGCGGTCGTGGCCACCAGGACGGCGTGCCGGATGGTGCTGTACTCCAGGGCGAACGTCAGCAGCGCGAAGAACCGGAGGTAGCCCCCCTCGGTGTGCTTCACCCGCAGCGGCGACGCCCCGACGGACAGAGTCAGGTCGGTGGTGACGATCGTGTTGTTCGTGCGCTCGGCCACGACGTTGAACTGGTGGCTGCCCTCGCCGAGCGCGACGAGTAGGGCGGTGAGCGCGTTCATGGCGCGGCCCATGGCGGCCGCCGTGGCGGCGTTATCGGGACGGATCAGCTCCGGGCGTGCGGGCATGCGGGCTCCCTGCGGCTGGCGTGGCGTGGGGCTGTGCCCCGACCGGGGCGCAGCGGTGGTGATCAGTTCCAGTTGTCGGGGGCGGGGCGGAACCGGGCCTTGAAGGCCGCGGCCTCCGCCTCGGTGGCGGGGCGCCAATCGGCCGTCTGCTCCGCGAGGGAGTGGAACACGGTCTCGTGGACGAATTCCCGGTGGTCATCCGCGCTCCGGTAGGTGATGTGAAACCGGTCAACGGCCGTGATCTGCACGGTTGTCGCACCGTCCCGGTCGTGGTCCCAGGAGACGTACTGGCCTTCCGTGAACTGACGCATGGGTTCTCCTCCGTGTGTGACGGGGCGGTGGGCACCGGGGGCCGGCGCACGTGTCTCGTGGCGCGCCGGGGATCTTCTGGGCGCGCGGTCTGCTCTCCGCAGACGCGTCGCGTCGCGCTGCCGCTATGCGGCAGAGGGCGGGGCGGGCGCGCTCCGCGCTCCTGGACGGGTGGGGGAGCGCTCCGCGCTCTGGGACCGGCCGGCCCCCGGGCGGTCCGGGCGGGGTGCCCGCCCGGCGCTGGGGCGGGGCGTGGGGCCCGTGCGGGCCGGGCTCGGGGAGGTTCCCGGCCCGCACGGGGGTCTGTCACTCGTGTGTGGCGGCGGCCGTCAGGGCGGGCAGCGCGAGTGCCTCCAGGGCGGCGGCCTGGTCCGCGTCGGTGAGGGTCTGCGCGGTCGACGTGACGGCCTGCATCACGCCCCCGGCCGTCATCTGACCGCCCCGCACGAAGTGCGACAGGATCATGTCCTTGGCCTCGGCGCCGATGCTGAGCGTCTTGGTGACGTGCTCGATCGTCTTCGTCGGCTCGGCCAGCGTCTTACCGGCGGCGGCCTCCATCTGGCGCACCTTGGCCTCGACGTACTCCCGTGACAGGAAGGTGCGCACGGCGTCGGCGGTCTTGGACGTGATCAGCTCCAGTGTCTTGCGCTGCGTCTGGCCGGACCAGTTCACGACACCTTCGTCCTGCTTGCCTCCGAGGTGCACGGCGCGCATGACGTCCTTGGTCTCGGTCAGGCCGTTGCGGCACACCTGGATGACGGCGCGCGGGGTGATGGTGTACGCCCCTGCGCCTACCTCGCTGTTGGTGATGACGAAACCGGCCGAGATCATCGGCAGTTCGTCACCGCTGCGGCCGTCGAACGGGGAGCGGTAGCCGCGCAGCAGCGCGCGGGCCTGGACGGCGACCGCTTCGGACTCGACGCGCACGTACATGCGCCGGTCCGTCAGGTCGCACCCCGTGACGCGGGTGGGGTGGCCGGACTGCTTCACCCCGTCCAGGGCGGCCAGCAGCATGTCGACGTTGTCCATCAGCTTGTAGCTGTCGGACAGCAGTGCGCGGGCCACTCCCTCGGCGGGCGGCATGCCGGGGCCGCTCTCGCCCCGGAACGCGCGGAGCATGAAACGGCGCTCCGGCTCCTCACGCAGCCACGCGTTCACGTTCTCGTCCAGCAGCGGGACGTTCTCGGCGCGCATGCGGCGCAGGTAGGCGAGCGGGATACGGAGCTTGTCCGCGATCCCCTCGTCGGCCACGGCGGTGGGCCGGTAGATGCCGTCGACGTCCGTCACACCGTCCTCGGTGATCAGGGACTCCACGCCCTCGACGTGCACGTTTCCCCCACGGAACCGCAGCGCGGCGGCGGGGGTGATCACATCCAGCTTGCGCCGGCTCTGGTGCTCCAGGATGCGGACCAGGTCGGAGAGGTCGGCGTTACGGGCACCCGTGGGGGCCACGTTCGTGGCGCGCTCGGCAAACTGCTGAGTCATGCGGTGTTCTCCCCTTCGTGTTGGCTTCTGCGGTTCGGGGGCGGGGCCACCGCCCCCGAACAACTTCAATAATAGTGTGATTCAGGGGTGAGGGAACCCACCCCTGACCAGCACACTTAGCGCATGCGGTACGCGGGCAACGGCGTCAGGCTCGTCCGGCGCACGTTCGTGACCGTTGGCACCGGCGTGACACCGCGCATCTCGCACAGGTCGTAGCGCAGTTCCGGGGCCTCGCTGAACGGGTCGGCGTGGGCGTGAATCGCGTTCACCCAGTAGGTCCCATGACGCTGCGTCACACTGCCGTGATACTCGACCTTTTGCCACAGCACCGGTCCGACGTGCTGAGGATCGAGACTCCGCGCAACCGCGATCACCAGTTGATCCGCCACGCGCTCGGACATCAGCAGGACGAACGCGCGCGCGACCGTGGCGCGGTCCACCGCCACGTCAGTCATGGCCGGGCCTGTGTGACCGGTGCGCACACCCATCGCCCAACCCAACTCGAAGAACGGCCGGATCAACTCCAGTTGCTCGCTCGGCACCCTCAGCGCGTCCGGGTCGCTCTCGCTGCGCGCCAACTCCAGCAGCGCGTAAGTCGCCTGCTCCCGCTCCGCGTCCGTGAGCGGTGCCCTGGTCTCCTCGGGCTGCTCCGTAATCCGCGTGTTCTCCACGGTTGTCCCTCTCTCTTCTCGGTGATGCCGGGTGGAGGGGGTGCCCCGACTGGGGCACCCCTGGGCGGACTACTTCAGGAACCCGCGCGATTGGAGGAACTCGGCCGTGATGTGCGCGATTCCCTGCGGTTTGTAGATCTGGGGGAATCGTCGCATTTCCACTTCGGTGCGCCCGTTCTCGTCCGGCTCCGGGAGTTCGTGAACGAGCCGGTAAGGACGGTCACCCGTCGGCATTTCTAGCACCACCGGGCCAAGCTTGGTGTCGAACCGAATGCCGGTGTAATTCGCGTCGGAGTTGTGCACGATGTTCGCACCCACCCGCTGAACAAGCAGGGGCAGGAAGTTTGCGACCGTACGGGCCTGAATTGCAAGGCCGGTCATGGGTGCGTCCTCACCGCCGTGCACTCGGCGGACGATTCCGTCAGAGATCTGGATCTCCACGTCTTACCCTTCGTTGGACCTTCTGCGGTTCCTGGGGTCGCCTCCCCAGTACTTAAAATAATAGTGTGTGTCGGCGTCGATTGGAAGACCTATTGCGCCCCGTGTTGCGTACAGCGTTGCGCCTGATGTTGCGTCAGGTGTTGCGCTGGAGGTTGCGCGGCCTGGTAGCCGGCTTCTACGTCACCCCAGGTCAACGCTCTGCGAGCGCGTGGTCGGCCTGCTGACATCCCCTCTGCTGCCGCTCTTCCTGCCCGTATGAGAAGAAGGGTGGGGGCGGGCTAGGGCGGCGCGGCTGCTTCGGGGATCGGGGCGGGGGTGTGTGGTTGCGCGTCGGCGGAGCCTCCGCGCTGGCTGTGCGGGCCTGTCGGCCCGCGTGGGGGCGTAGGGAGCGTGGGGAGGGGCTCGGTAGTGTCCGGCCGCCGGAGGCGGGCCCAACGCTCCCTCTGGCTCGGGCGGGCCCCGGAGGGGCCCCTATTGCCTCCGGAATTCCATGGTGTACTTTTCTCCACGGAATCCCAATCAAATACCCTCGTCTTCAAGGGGATCGGAGATTCCCTGAACCCCTGTTCAATCAAAGCAGCATGACCGACCCTCAACTCAAACCCCAACACCCCACCCACACAACAAAAAACCCGCACCCAAGTTTGTGCCGGAGGCACAAACCCCATTGCCTGTCTTTCCGTGCCGGAGGCACGCCCGTTGTGGAATGGCCGGAGGCCAGTTCCACAACCCCCGCCGGAGGCGGGGCAATTCGCGCGGGGACGCGCGAAACGAGCGAAGCGAGTATTCGGCTGCCGGAGGCAGAGCGAAGCGG
>NZ_JBVIJE010000076.1:0-7513 GCF_055581585.1 Streptomyces sp. NPDC031426 | reverse complement strand
AGCTGACGCTGGAGGCGCCGCTGGTGCTGCCCGAGCGGGGTGCCGTACAACTGCAGCTGGTGGTCGGCGCGCCGGACGACGACGGACGGCGGCCGGTGGACCTGTACGCGCGGCCGCAGGACGCGCCGGCGGACCAGCCGTGGACGCGCCACGCCGGCGGCCTGCTGGCCGTCTCCGGCGCGCCGCGGTCCTCCGTCGACCTTTCCGTATGGCCTCCGGCGGGCGCCGAAGCCGTCGACGTCACGGGCCTGTACGAGCACCTCTCCGCAGGCGGATTCGGCTACGGGCCGGTCTTCCAGGGGCTGCGGGCGGCCTGGCGGCGTGGCGAGGAGGTCTTCGCCGAGGTCCGGCTGCCGGAGGACCGGCAGTCCGACGCCGGACTGTTCGGCCTGCACCCGGCACTGCTCGACGCCGCGCTGCATGCCACCTTCGTGCAGGACGGCGGCGACGGACAGGGCCGTCTCCCGTTCTCCTGGCGGGACGTGTCCCTCCATGCCGTCGGCGCGGGCGCGCTGCGGGTCCGGCTCGCCCCGGCGGGCGCCGACGCGGTGACGCTGGAACTGGCGGACATGAACGGCGAGCCGGTGGCCTCCGTCGCCGGCCTGACCCTGCGCCCGGTCTCCGCCGACCAGCTGGCCGGTGCCCGCTCCGGGCACCACGAGTCGCTCTTCCGCCTGGACTGGGCCACGGTGCCGCCGCCCGAGGCGGCGCCCGCAGCCACGGAGCACTGTGCCGTACTGGGCGACTCCGCGCTGCCGCTGCCGTACGCCGCTTACGCGGACCTGACCGCGTTGCGGGCGGCGGCCGACGCGGGCACCGCCGTCGCCGAGTACGTCCTCGTGCCCATGGGCGGATCCGCCGCCGATGACACGGCCGGTGCCGCGCGCCGGACCACCCATGAGACGCTGAGCCTGGTCCAGGCGTGGCTCGAGGACGAGCGGTTCGCCTCGTCCCGCCTGGTGTTCGTGACCCACGGGGCGGTGGCGACGCAGTCCGACGCCGGCGTGCGGGACGTGGCGCACGCCCCGGTGTGGGGTCTGGTCCGCTCGGCGCAGTCGGAGAATCCCGACCGCTTCGTCCTGGCGGACCTCGACACCGAGGCGGGATCGTACGAGGCGCTGCCCGGCGCCCTCGCGTCCGGGGAGCCGCAGTTCGCGGTGCGGCGCGGCACGGTCCACGCACCACGGCTGGCGAGGGTGGCGTCCGGCGGAAACCTGGTGCCCCCTGACGGGGAGCCCGCCTGGCGGATGGACATCCGGGACAAGGGCACCCTGGAGAACCTGACGTTCGTCCCGTGCCCGGAGGCGTCCGGGCCGCTGCGTCCGGGCGAGGTCCGGGTCGCGGTCCGGGCGGCCGGCCTGAACTTCCGCGATGTGCTCAACGCCCTCGGCATGTACCCGGGCGACGCCGGCCTGATGGGCAGCGAGGGCGCCGGTGTCGTCGTGGAGACCGGCCCCGGAGTCACCGATCTCGCCCCCGGCGACCGGGTCATGGGCATGCTGCCCGGTGGCTTCGGTCCGCTCGTGGTGGCCGACCGGCGGATGATCGCGCCCATGCCCGAGGGCTGGACGTTCGCGGAGGCGGCGGCCGTGCCGATCGTCTTCATGACGGCGTACTACGCCCTGCGTGACCTCGCCGGCCTCCAGCCGGGGGAGTCACTGCTGGTGCACGCCGCCGCGGGCGGTGTGGGCATGGCCGCCGTGCAGCTGGCCCGGCACTGGGGCGTCGAGGTGTACGCCACGGCGAGCGAGGGCAAGTGGGAGACGCTGCGCGGCCTCGGGCTGACCGAGGACCGGATCGCCTCGTCCCGCACCCTGGACTTCGAGGAGACGTTCCGCGAGGCCACCGGCGGCCGCGGCGTCGATGTCGTCCTGGACTCGCTGGCCCGGGAGTTCGTCGACGCGTCACTGCGGCTGCTGCCGCGCGGCGGCCGCTTCGTCGAGATGGGCAAGACCGACGTACGGACGCCCGAGGAGGTGGCCGCCGCCCATCCCGGGGTGTCCTACCAGGCCTTCGACCTCGTCGAGGCGGGCCTTGACCGCATCCAGGAAATGCTCACCGAGCTGCTGGAGCTGTTCGCCGCCGGCGCGCTCACCCCGCCGCCGATCACCGCCTGGGACCTGCGGCGGGCGCCCGACGCCTTCCGCCACCTGAGCCAGGCGCGGCACGTCGGCAAGGTCGTCCTGACCGTTCCCGCCGAGTGGGACCCGGACGGCACCGTGCTGATCACCGGAGGCACCGGGACCCTGGGCGGTCTCGTCGCCCGGCACGCGGTCACCGCACGCGGTGCCCGTCACCTGCTCCTGACCAGCCGGCGCGGCATGGATGCGCCGGGCGCCGCGGAACTGGCCGCCGAACTGGCGGAACTGGGCGCTGAGGTCACCGTCGCCGCGTGCGACGCGGCCGACCGTGACGCGCTGTCCGGGCTGCTGGCCGGCATCCCGGCCGCACACCCGCTCACCGCCGTCGTGCACACCGCGGGCGTGCTCGACGACGGTGTCGTCGGATCGCTGAGCCCGGAAAGACTCGACCGCGTCATGCGGCCCAAGGTCGACGCCGCGGTCAACCTGCACGAGCTCACCCGTGAGCTGGAGCCTGCGGAGTTCGTGCTGTTCTCCTCGGCCGCCGGCACCTTCGGCGGAGCCGGGCAGGCCAACTACGCGGCCGCCAACGTCTTCCTGGACGCCCTCGCCCAGCACCGCCAGGCCCGGGGACTGCCCGCCACCTCCCTCGCCTGGGGCCTGTGGGCCGAGTCGAGTGGCATGACCGGCGAGCTGGACGAGACCGACAAGTCCCGCATGACCCGCTCCGGCGTGCTCGGCCTGGCGAACGACGAGGGCCTCGCCCTCCTCGACGCCGCCCACCGGGCCGGTGACGCCCTGCTGGTCCCCATGCGGCTCGATCTCGCGCCGCTGCGGCACGCCGACGCGAGCAGCGTGCCCGCGCTGCTGCGGGGCCTCGTGCGCGCACCGGCACGCCGGGCGGTCGAGGCCGGCGGTACCACGGCCGGTTCCTCGCTCAAGGAGCGGCTGCTGCGGCTGCCCGAGGCGGAGCGGGACCAGGCCCTGCTCGACCTCGTGCGCAGCCAGGTGGCCGCCGTACTCGGGCACGCCTCGCCCGAAGCGGTCGAGCCCACCCGGGCGTTCAAGGACCTCGGGTTCGACTCGCTGACCGGCGTGGAATTCCGCAACCGCCTCGGCGCGGCCGCCGGGCTGCGGCTGCCGGCCACGCTGGTCTTCGACTACCCGACGCCCACCGCGCTGGGTGCCTGGCTGCGCGGTGAACTCCTCGGCGCCGAGGCCGCGAGCGCCCTGCCCACCCGGGCCGCCACCGCCGCCGCGCAGGACGACCCGATCGCCATCGTCGCGATGAGCTGCCGGTTCCCCGGCGACGTGCGCAGCCCCGAGGACCTGTGGACCCTGCTCGCCGAGGGCCGGGACGGCATCTCCCACCTGCCCGTGGACCGCGGCTGGGACCTGGAGGGCCTCTACGACCCCGACCCGGACAGCGCCGGAACGTCGTACGCCCGCGAAGGCGGCTTCTTCTACGACGCCCACCACTTCGACCCCGCCTTCTTCGGGATCAATCCGCGTGAGGCACTGGCGATGGACCCGCAGCAGCGGCTGCTGCTCGAAACCTCCTGGGAGGCGTTCGAGCGGGCGGGCATTGACCCGGCGACGCTGCGTGGCGGCCAGGTCGGCGTGTTCGTCGGCCAGATGCACAACGACTACGTGTCCCGGCTGAACACGGTGCCCGAAGGCGTCGAGGGCTACCTGGGCACGGGCGGATCCAGCAGCATCGCCTCCGGCCGTGTCTCCTACACCTTCGGTTTCGAGGGACCGGCGGTCACCGTCGACACGGCGTGCTCCTCGTCGCTGGTCGCCCTGCACCTGGCCGTTCAGGCACTGCGCAACGGCGAATGCACCCTGGCCCTGGCCGGCGGTGTCACCATCATCACCACGCCGGACGTGTTCACCGAGTTCAGCCGCCAGCGCGGCCTGGCCGCCGACGGCCGCTGCAAGCCCTTCGCCGCCGCCGCCGACGGCACCGCGTGGGGCGAGGGTGTCGGCATGCTCCTCGTCGAACGGCTCTCGGACGCCGAGCGCAACGGCCACCGGGTGCTGGCGGTCGTCCGCGGCACGGCCGTGAACCAGGACGGCGCCAGCAACGGCCTGACCGCGCCCAACGGCCCCTCGCAGCAGCGCGTCATCCGGCAGGCCCTGGCGAGTGCCGGGCTGTCCGCCGCCGACGTCGACGCGGTCGAGGCCCACGGCACCGGTACCACCCTGGGCGACCCGATCGAGGCCCAGGCGCTGCTGGCCACCTACGGCCGGGAGCGCCCCGCGGACCGCCCGCTGTGGCTGGGCTCCGTCAAGTCCAACTTCGGCCACACCCAGGCCGCCGCCGGCGTGGCCGGGATCATCAAGATGGTGATGGCGATGCGGCACGGTGTCCTGCCGCAGACGCTGCACGTGGACGCCCCCACCCCGCACGTCGACTGGTCGGCGGGCGCCGTGGAACTGCTCACCGAGGCCAGGCCGTGGCCGGAGACAGGGCGGGTGCGCCGCGCCGGTGTCTCCTCGTTCGGCATGAGCGGCACCAACGCCCACGCCATCGTCGAGCAGCCCCCGCAGCCCGCGGACGACAGCGCGGCGCACGACGCCGGACCGCTGCCGACGGTGCCGCTGCCGCTGTCGGCGAAGTCCCCTGCCGCACTGCGCGCCCAGGCCGAGCGGCTCAGGGACCGTATGACGGCCGGTCCGGACCTCTCACCCGCCGACGTCGGCTACTCCCTGGCCACCGGCCGCGCCCTCTTCGAGCACCGCGCGGTGGTCGTCGCGGCGGACCGGGACGAGGCCCTGCGCGGCCTGACGGCGCTGGCGGAGGACGGCACCACCACCCATGTGGTGCACGGCGCGGCCGGCGACGGCAAGGTGGCCTTCCTGTTCACCGGCCAGGGCAGCCAGCGGCTCGGCATGGGCCGGGAGCTCTACGCGGCCTACCCGGTCTTCCGGCAGGCCCTGGACGAGGTCTGCGCCCACTTCGAACTGCCGCTGAAGGACGTCCTGTTCGCCGGTGACCAGGCCCTGCTGGACGAGACCGCCCGCACCCAGCCCGCGCTGTTCGCGGTCGAGGTGGCACTGTTCCGGCTGGTCCGGTCGTGGGGCCTGGAGCCCGACGTGCTGGCCGGGCACTCCATCGGCGACCTGGCGGCGGCGCACTGTGCCGGTGTGCTGTCGCTGGCGGACGCCTGTGCCCTGGTCGCCGCGCGCGGCCGGCTGATGCAGGAACTCCCCGGCGGCGGTGCCATGGTGGCCGTGCAGGCCACGGAGGACGAAGTCACGCCCCTCCTCACCGAGGGCGTGAGCGTGGCCGCCGTCAACGGCCCGCGGTCCGTGGTGATCGCCGGCGACGAGGACGCCGTCACGGACATCGCCGCGTCCTTCGACCGGCAGGACCGCCGCACCAAGCGCCTCGCCGTCAGCCACGCCTTCCACTCTCCGCACATGGACCCGATGCTGGACGCCTTCCGCGAGGTCGCCGAGGGGCTGTCGTACCGCGCGCCGCGGATCCCGCTCGTCCCGGGCCTCACCGGCGCCCTCGCCTCCGCCGAGGAGATCACCGGCCCCGACTTCTGGGTACGGCACGCTCGCGAGACGGTCCGCTTCCACGACAGCGTCCACACCCTGGACGCGCAGGGCGTCACCACCTACGTCGAACTCGGCCCGGACGGTGTGCTGTGCGCACTGGCCCAGGACTGTCTCACCCACGACGACGCCGTGTTCGTCCCTGCACTGCGCGAGGGACGCGCCGAGGCGTCGACGCTGACCACGGCCGTGGCCCAGGCGTTCGCCCGCGGGGCGGCCACCGACTGGACGGCGCTCTTTGAGGGCAGCGGCGCACACCGCACCGACCTGCCGACCTATCCCTTCCAGCGGCAGCCGTTCTGGCTGGACGCCGGTTCCGCACAGGGCGACGTCTCGGCGGCCGGCCTGGGCCCCGCTGACCACCCGCTGCTGGGCGCCGCGGTGGAGCTGCCCGAATCGGGGGCGGTGGTGCTCACCGGCCGACTGTCGCTGCGCACCCACCCCTGGCTCGCCGACCACGCCGTCCTGGGCACGGTCCTGCTGCCCGGCACCGCCTTCGTCGAACTGGCACTGCGCGCCGGCGACCAGGTCGGATGCGACCGCGTCGAGGAACTCACCCTGGAAACACCGCTGGTCGTACCGGAACACGGCGGAGTGCAGCTGCGCCTGACACTCGGCGACCCCGACGGCTCGGGCCACCGCACACTCACCCTCCACTCGCGCCCCGAGGACGCGACGGGCGAATCCTGGTCCCGCCACGCCACCGGCGTCCTGGCCCAGGGCGGCCCCGCCCCGTCGTTCGACCTCTCCGTCTGGCCCCCCGAAGGCGCCCAGCCGGTCGAGGTGACGGGCCTGTACGACGGCCTGGCCGCATCCGGATTCGGCTACGGCCCCGTCTTCCGGGGGCTGATAGCCGCATGGCGCCGGGGCGAGGAGGTCTTCGCAGAGGTGCGCCTCCCCGAGGACGCCGCCACCGAAGGCGCCCGGTTCGTCCTCCACCCCGCCCTGCTCGACGCCGCGCTGCACCCCCTCGGGCTGGACGCCGCCGGCACCGGAGAGCCCGGGCGGCTGCCGTTCTCCTTCCGCGGCGTCACCGCCACGGCCGCGGGCGCGGACGCGCTCCGGGTACGGCTGCGGCCCTTGAGCAGCGGTGAGGTGACGCTGGAGATCGCCGACACGGTCGGCACCCCGGCCGCCGTCGTGGAGGGCCTCGCCCTGCGCACGGTCTCCCCGGAGCAGCTCGGCACGGCTCGCGACCCCCACCACGACGTGCTGTTCCGCGTCGACTGGGCACCGCTGACACCGGCTACCGCCGGCACGCCGGACGACGGTCCGTGGGCTGTACTCGGCGACGGTCCCGCCGGTCCGGAGCGGGCCGAGCGCCACACCGATCTGTCCGCGCTGATCAGGGCTGTGGAAGCGGGCGCACCCACACCGCACACGGTCCTGCTCGACCTGCCCGCCGGCATCACCGGGGACCTCCCCGCGACGGCACGGGCCGCCACCGCCCGCGCGCTGCACACCCTGCAGACCTGGCTCGCCGACGACCGCTTCGCCGACGCGCGTCTGGTCCTCGTCACCCACGGAGCGATCGGACCCGTGGCGGACGCGGACCCGCGGGACCTGGCGCACGCCCCGCTGTGGGGCCTGGTGCGCTCCGCCCAGTCCGAGAACCCCGGCCGGCTCGTCCTCGCCGACCTCGACGGCACCGACACCTCCTGGCACGCGCTGACCACCGCACTGGCCACCGGGGAACCCCAACTCCTGATCCGCGACGGTGCGGTACGGGTGCCGCGGCTGGCCCGGACGGAGATCCCGGCGGAGGCGCCGGCTGCCGAATGGTCCTCGACGGGCACGGTGTTGGTGACGGGTGCCGGTGGTCAGTTGGGTGGGGTGTTCGCGCGGCATCTGGTGGCCGAGCGGGG
>NZ_JBVIJE010000075.1:0-7621 GCF_055581585.1 Streptomyces sp. NPDC031426 | reverse complement strand
TTCGAGGCGGTGCTGCGGGCGAAGGCGGTCTCCGCGGTGCATCTGCATGAACTGACCCGGCACATGGACCTGTCGGCCTTCGTGCTCTTCTCCTCGGTGAGTGGCGTATGGGGAACCGCGGGCCAGGCCAACTACGCAGCGGCCAACGCCCACCTCGACGCGCTCGCCGAGCAGCGGCGCGCCGAAGGACTGCCCGCCACCTCGATCGCCTGGGGCCCCTGGGCCGAAGGCGGCATGGCCGCCGACGAGACCCTCGCGCAGCGGATGCGGGCCGGCGGCGTACCGCCGATGACCACCTCGGCCGCGATCGACGCGCTGCAGCACGCACTGGACTCGCACGACACGGTGGTGGCCGTTGCGGACGTCGACTGGCAGCGGTTCGCACCCGGCTTCACCGCCGTGCGCCGAAGCCCCCTGCTGGCGGAACTCCCCGAAGTACGCGGGGCCCTGGCACCCGCCGAATCCGCCGCCGATTCCGGCACGGACAAGGTCCGCGCGTCCTCCCTCGCACAGCGCATGTCCCGTCTCCCCGAGACGGAGCAGCGGCGCCTGCTGCTGGATCTGGTACGTGAGACCGTCGCGGCCGTGCTCGGCCACGCCGGTCCCGGGACCGTCGGCGCCAACCGCGCGTTCAAGGAGCTCGGCTTCGACTCGCTGACGGCGGTCGAGCTCCGCAACCGCCTGGGTGCCGCAGGAGAGCTGCGGCTGCCCGCCACGCTGATCTACGACTACCCGACTCCGTCCGCGCTGGCCGATCACCTGTGGACCGAACTGCTCGGCACGCAGGAGGTGTCCGGCGGCCCGGTGTCGCGGTCGGCGGAGGCGACGGACGACCCGATCGCGATCGTCGGCATGAGCTGCCGCTTCCCCGGTGGCGTACGGTCGCCGGAAGACCTCTGGCAGCTCCTCGCCTCCGGGCGGGACGCGATCTCCGGCTTCCCCACCGACCGCGGCTGGGACCTCGACTCGCTGTACGGCTCCCGGTCGGACGCGCTGCCCACCACCGGCTCTCCCGCTTCCGGTACGACGAACACGTCGTACGCGCATGAGGGCGGCTTCCTCTACGACGCGGCCGAGTTCGACCCGGCGTTCTTCGGGATCAGCCCGCGCGAGGCGCTCGCCATGGACCCGCAGCAGCGGCTGCTGCTGGAGACGTCGTGGGAGGCGTTCGAGCGCGCCGGAATCGATCCGTCGTCCGTACGCGGCAGCCAGGCGGGCGTGTTCATCGGGACCAACGGTCAGGACTACCTGTCCCTGGTCCTCAACTCGCCCGAGGCCACGGACGGCTTCATGAGCACCGGCAACTCGGCCAGCGTCGTCTCCGGGCGTCTCGCCTACACCTTCGGTGCCGAAGGGCCTGCCGTGACGGTGGACACGGCCTGCTCCTCGTCGCTGGTCGCCCTGCACCTCGCCGCCCAGGCGCTGCGCAGTGGTGAGTGCGATCTGGCGCTGGCCGGCGGTGTGACCGTGATGTCGACACCCGGCGCGTTCATCGAGTTCAGCCGGCAGCGTGGTCTTGCTGCCGATGGCCGGGTGAAGGCGTTCGCGGCGGGTGCGGACGGCACCGGCTGGGGTGAGGGTGTGGGCATGCTGCTGGTCGAGCGGCTGTCCGATGCCCGTCGTAACGGTCACCCGGTGCTGGCGGTGGTCCGTGGCTCGGCGGTGAACCAGGATGGTGCGAGCAATGGTCTGACGGCGCCGAACGGGCCGTCGCAGCAGCGGGTGATCCGGCAGGCGCTGGCGAGTGCCGGGCTCTCGGCGTCCGAGGTGGACGTGGTGGAGGCGCATGGTACGGGTACGACGCTGGGTGACCCGATCGAGGCGCAAGCGCTGCTGGCCACCTACGGCAAGGAGCGTGCCGAGGACCGGCCGTTGTGGCTGGGCTCGATCAAGTCGAACATCGGTCACACGCAGGCCGCGGCCGGTGTCGCCGGGATCATCAAGATGGTGATGGCGATGCGGCACGGAGTGCTGCCGCGGACCCTGCACGTCGACGAGCCGACGCCGCACGTGGACTGGGCGGCGGGCGCGGTGGAGTTGCTGACCGAGGCGCGGGAGTGGCCGGAGACCGGCCGCCCTCGCCGGGCGGGCGTGTCGTCCTTCGGTGTGAGTGGCACCAACGCCCACACCGTGCTCGAGCAGCCACCGGCAGAAGATGCGGACCGGACGGAGACCCTTCCGTACCAGGCCGCACCGTTGAGCACCATGTGGGTTCTCTCCGCCAAGTCCGACGGGGCGCTGCGGGCTCAGGCCGAGCGCCTGTGGGCGCGGATCGCCTCAGACGGCGATGCGAGGCCGGCAGATGTCGCCTATTCGCTGGCCACCTCGCGGGCCGCGCTGGAGCGACGGGCGGCGGTGGTCGGTGGGGACCGCGACGTCCTGCTGGCCGGGCTCGCCGCACTGGCGGCGGGGGAGCCGGGGTCGCAGGCGGTCCGGGGAACGGTCGGTGAGGGCCGCACGGCGTTCCTGTTCACCGGGCAGGGCAGCCAGCGGCTGGGGATGGGCCGGGAGCTGTACGACGCCTACCCCGTGTTCGCCGAGGCCCTGGACGAGGTCTTCGCTCGGTTCGAACTGCCGCTGCGAGAAGCGGTGTTCGGCGATGACGCTCAGCTGATCGACCAGACGTCGTATACGCAGCCCGCGTTGTTCGCGGTGGAGGTGGCGCTGTTCCGGCTCCTCGAATCATGGGGCGTCAGGCCGGACTTCGTCTCCGGTCACTCCATCGGTGAGATCGCTGCGGCGCATTGTGCGGGTGTGCTGTCGCTGGAGGACGCGTGCACCCTGGTGGCCGCGCGTGGTCGGCTGATGCAGGAGCTGCCGTCCGGTGGTGCGATGGTGGCGGTGCAGGCCGCCGAGGACGAGGTCACCCCGTACCTGACCGACCGGGTGAGCATCGCGGCCGTCAACGGACCCGCCTCCGTGGTCGTGGCCGGTGACGAGGACGCCGTACTGGAGATCGCCGCCCGCTTCGAGGAGCAGGGCCGCAAGTCGAAGCGTCTGACGGTCAGTCACGCGTTCCACTCGCCGCACATGGACGGCATGCTGGACGCCTTCCGCAAGGTCGCCGAGGGCTTGTCGTACGAGGCCCCGCGCATCCCGCTCGTCTCCAACCTCACCGGCACGATCGCAACCCCGGACGAGATCACCAACCCTGACTTCTGGGTCCGTCACGTCCGTGCAGCGGTCCGCTTCCACGACGGCATCCGCACCCTCGAAGCCCAGAACGTCACCACGTTCGTCGAGCTGGGCCCGGACGGTGTGCTCTCGGCGATGGGCCAGGACTGCGTCACCGGCGAGGACCATGCGTTCGTTCCGGTGCTCCGCGCGGGCCGTCCGGAGCCGGAAACCCTGACCACGGCCCTCGCGCACGCCCACACCCGGGGCATCGCGGTGGACTGGCAGGCGTACTACGCCGGCACCGGCGCCCGACGCGTCGACCTGCCCACCTACGCCTTCCAGCGTCGGCACTACTGGGTCGACGTCTTCACCGGCTCCGACGACGTGACGTCCGTCGGCATCGGCTCGGCGGACCATCCGTTGCTGGGTGCCGCCGTGGAGCTGCCCGACTCGGACGGTTGCCTGTTCACGGGGCGGCTGTCGTTGCAGACACATCCCTGGCTGGCCGATCACACGGTCATGGGGCAAGTGGTGTTGCCCGCGTCGGCGTTCGTGGAGCTGGCGATCCACGCCGGCGACCAGGTCGGCTGCCCGGTGCCGGTCGAGCTGGACGTGCACACGCCGCTGGTGCTGCCGGAGCACGGCGGCGTCCAACTGCGGGTGCAGGTCGGCGAGTCCGGACCTGACGACGGCACGAGGGACCGGTCGGACCGCCGCACCTTGACGGTGTACTCGCGGCCCGAGCGGGCGACTTCCGGTGCCGGTGACGGCATTCGGCCGGACCTCCCGTGGACCCGCAACGCGAGCGCCACGCTCACCGCTGCCCCGGATGCCGGAGACACCCTCCCCGGCGCGGCCGACTTGGCGGTCTGGCCGCCGGCCGGTGCCGAAGCGGTGCCGGTCGACACGCTGTACGAGGCGTCGGCGGCCGCGGGGGTCGTGCACGGCGCATCCTTCCGGACGCTGCAGCAGGTGTGGGTGCGCGACGGAGTGGTCTTCGCCGAGGTGCGGCTCGCTCCGGACCACGAGGAGGGCGACCGGGGAGAAGGCGGCCAGCGAGGAATCGCTGAGCGGTTCACCCTGCCTCCCGCGCTGCTCGACGCGGCGCTCCTGGCGGCTCACCGGTGTGCTCCGGGCGGTGTCAGGGCGGGTGATCTGGCCCTCGCCTGGCGGGAGGTGGTGCTGCACGCCCCGGCTCCCTCCGTGCTGCGGGTGCGGATCGGTTCCGCGGGCGACGGTTCCGTGGCCTTGACCGCGACGGATTCCGCCGGTGCCCCGGTGGTGACGGCACAGTCCGTGGTCCTGCGCTCCTTCACCGCCGAGCAGGTGGCCGCCACCGTCGCGGCGCTGGGCGACCGCAGTGCCCACCACGACTCGCTGTTCCGCCTCGAGTGGCTGCGCACGCCCGTCGCATCCGTCGCCGGATCCGAGAGCGGCGGCTACGCCGTCATCGGCGCACTGGACGACGCAGGAGTGACGGCGTCGCTCATGACGGCGGGCATCCGGGCCAAGGTCTTCGACGACGTGTCGTCGCTGGAGACGGCCGTCGGCGCGGGCCGTGCTGTTCCGGACGTGATCCTGCTGCCGTGCGTATCCGGACCGCGCGCCGCTCACGGCGAGCACGGCGGGCACGGCGACGGCGGTGACGGCCACCACGGCGACAGGTCCCGCTTGGCCGCGCAGGTCGGTGCTTCCGTCACCCGGGTACTCGGCGCCCTGCAGTCCTGGCTGGCCGGTGACCGCTTCGCCGGCACCCGGCTGGTGGTCCTCACCGCCGGCGCGGTCGCCACCGGCCCGGGAGAGGACGTCGCGGACCTGGCGCACGCGGCGGTGTGGGGCCTGGTGCGGTCCGCGCAGTCGGAGAACCCCGACCGGATCGTCCTGCTCGACACCGACGGGACCGATGCCTCCTACGGCGCTCTTGCGGGGGCCGTCATGTCCGGGGAGCCGGAACTCGTCCTGCGGTCCGGTTCCGCGTACGTGCCGCGCCTTGCCCGTACGGCGCGGGTCGTCGAGCGGACGGCTCCGGCGTTCGATCCTGAGGGGACCGTCCTGATCACCGGGGCCACCGGTGGGCTGGGACGGCTGCTCGCACGGCATCTTGCGGCGGAGCACGGTGCCCGCCGTCTGCTGCTGGTCAGCCGGAGCGGACCCGCCGCGGAGGGCATGGCCGAACTCCGGGAGGAACTCGGCCGGTGGGGGACGCAGGTCACGGTGGCGGCCTGCGACGTGGCCGACCGCGCGGCGCTCGCCGAACTCCTCGCGACGGTGCCGGCGGAGCATCCGCTGACGGCCGTCGTGCACACCGCGGCCGTACTGGACGACGGTGTCGTCGACAAGCTCACGCCCGAGCGTGTCGCCCGGGTGCTGCGGGCGAAGGTCGACGCGGCGCTCAATCTGCACGACCTGACCCAGGACCTGGATCTGTCGGCGTTCGTGTTGTTCTCGGCGGCGGCCGGCACGCTCGGCGCCGCCGGGCAGGCCAACTACGCGGCGGCCAACGTATTCCTCGACGCGCTGGCCCGCCACCGCCGCGCCCGCGGACTGACCGCTCTGTCCCTGGTGTGGGGCATGTGGGCCGAGGAACGCGGCATGGCGGGCAGGCTGGCCGCCGCCGACCGCTCCCGTGCGGCACTCGGAGGCGTACTGCCGCTGTCGGCGGACCAGGGACTCGCCCTGTTCGACGCCGCCTGCCAGGCGAGCACCGCGTCCGGCGAGGCCGTCCTGGTTCCGCTCGGGCTCGACTTCGGTACCTTGCGCGCCGCCGCGGTGAGCGGCGACCTCCTGCCGATGTTCCGCGGCCTGGTGCGCACGACGGTCCGTCGCCGCTCCGGCGACGGCCAAACCGGCGGCGGAGACGGCGCCGAGGGACTCGCGCAGCGGCTGGCGCGGCTGTCGGCGGCCGAGCGGGAACAGACGGTGCTCGATCTGGTACGCGGGCAAGTGGCCGCCGTCCTGGGGCACACCTCGCACGACGAGGTGGGCGCCGGACAGGCGTTCCGCGAACTGGGCTTCGACTCCCTGACCGCGGTCGAACTGCGCAACCGGCTCGCCACGGCGACGGGGCTGCGCCTGCAGGCCACGCTCGTCTACGACTATCCGACACCGGCCGCACTCGCGCAGCACCTGCTCGGGCAGGTCGCGCCCGAGGCGGCCGAGCCGGAGGTGTCCGTGCTGGACGAGCTGAACCGGCTGGAGAACGCGTTCTCTTCGCCGGCGACCGACGGCCTGGCGGCGCTGATGGCGGACGACGCGGCACACGCCCGGGTCGCGGTACGCCTGCAGTCGCTTCTGGCGCAGTGGAATGACGCACGCCGTGGCCAGGGCGGCGGTGAGACCACGGCGGTCCTCGAAGAGGCCAGCGACGACGAGCTGTTCGACTTCATCGACAAGCGGTTCGGCGCGAGCTGAAGCCATGAGCCGGCCATCGCATCGCACCCACCACCGCCACGATCTCGACGACCATCCGAATAGGTGAAGCGCCCATGGCGAACGAAGCAAAGCTCCGCGAATACCTCAAGAAAGTCACGACGGATCTCGACGAGGCGTACGGGCGGCTGCGGGACATCGAGGACCGGGCCCGGGAGTCCATCGCCATTGTGGCGATGAGCTGTCGTTTCCCGGGTGATGTGCGGTCGCCGGAGGATCTGTGGCGGTTGCTGGTCTCGGGTGGGGATGCGTTGTCCGGGTTCCCGGTGGACCGGGGTTGGGACGTGGAGGGGCTGTACGATCCGGATCCGGACGCGCAGGGGACGTCGTACACGCGTGAGGGTGGTTTCCTGCGGGAGGCGACGCGTTTCGATCCGGGTTTCTTCGGGATCTCGCCGCGTGAGGCGCTGGCGATGGATCCGCAGCAGCGGCTGCTGCTGGAGACGTCGTGGGAGGCGTTCGAGCGGGCGGGGATCGACCCGGGGACCCTGCGGGGCAGCCAGGCCGGTGTCTTCGTCGGCGTCAACGGCTCCGACTACCTCTCCGCCCTGCTGGAAGCCGACGACGACTTCGCCGGCCACCTGGGGACCGGCAACGCCGCCAGTGTGATGTCCGGACGTATCTCCTACACGTTCGGGCTGGAGGGTCCGGCGGTGACGGTGGACACCGCGTGCTCGGCCTCGCTCGTCGCCCTCCACCTGGCGGTGCAGGCGCTGCGCAACGGCGAGTGCTCGCTCGCGCTCGTCGGCGGCGCCCATGTGATGGCCACGCCCGGCCTGTTCGTGGAGTTCAGCCGGCAGCGCGGACTGTCCGCGGACGGCCGCTGCAAGGCGTTCTCCGCCGACGCCGACGGCTTTGGTCCGGCCGAGGGCGTGGGCATGCTGCTGGTGGAGCGGCTGTCGGACGCCCGGCGCAACGGCCACCCGGTGCTGGCGGTGGTGCGCGGCAGCGCCGTCAACCAGGACGGTGCGAGCAACGGACTGACGGCGCCGAACGGTCCGTCGCAGCAGCGGGTGATCCGGCAGGCGCTGGCCAACGCCCGGCTGTCGGCCGACCAGGTCGACGCGGTGGAGGC
>NZ_JBVIJE010000074.1:0-7661 GCF_055581585.1 Streptomyces sp. NPDC031426 | reverse complement strand
GGTACTTACGTGGTGCTGGCACTGCTCGTGGTTCTCCTTCGGGCCAGGATCATAAGCCTGGCTTCAGGGACTCCACGAAACGGGGTGCAGCTCACCACAGCGGTCTGCCGGAGGAGCTCGTTGCCTTGCAGCAAGCTGCCGACACCCCACTCTCAGCTGCAGCAACTCGATGACCACGAGGAGCGCAGTCACCAGCGCGACACATGGCGCGAAGCATCAGCCGCAGTACAGGCAGCTGTAACCCAGTACGTCGGCACCCAACGACATCGAGGACAACGCCGACCGGCTGACCCAGAGCCTCCCCGCGAACCCGTCGGCGGCACGTACCCGAGGTTGGGTATTCGCCCGAGGCCTGCCGTAGCGCTGAGAGTGCACGACGGGGTGTGAGCGGCGCCGGCAGCGCCACGTGGGAGCCGGAGTCGGCGACTCGACTGGCATTTCCAGGCCGACCGTGGCGGGCCGGTTGTGGCTGGGGGTGTTCGGTGGTCAGGGGGCGCTTGCTGGTCACGGCGTCGTCTACTCGTTCGTTTATGGCTCATCTTTGACTGAAACCGACCAAAACGGCATGCGCCCTGGGTTTCGAGCGTGCTTGTTTGCGGCCAACGCGACGGGGGTGGCGCAGATTTGACCGCTGGCCCCCTGTCGACTGCTTCAACCCAGGGGGTACAGGTTGAAAATCAGAGCTCTGCTCGCCACGGGGGCAGTGGCGCTGGGACTGCTGGGAACAGCTGCTCCGTTCGCCGAGGCAGACCAGCCCGGTGCCGGACAGCTGCGGGTCACTATCGGCCCGACTCGGTCCCAGGTCACCGGACTCGCTGCCGGTCCGGCGTCCAATGCCACCTGTACCATCAACAAGATCAGCATCAACCGTTACAGCGAGTGCGAGTGGGTCACCATCCACGTCGACGTCATCAAGGTCATCGACGGGAAGCCTGAAATCGAGGGTACTGTCGACTTCGACGTCAAGCACCAGATGGCCCTCAAGGTGAACTCCGCGAACCGGTCGGAGGAGTTCACCGTATCCAAGGCGCGGGTCACACGCGCGGGCTCGGGCGTCAGCGTCGATGTCGCCGCTGCTTCCGGGGGCGGCACCAAGGCCACCGTCCACTTCCCGCAGGGCCACTGTGCCATCCCGGAAGTGCCCACCGCGGTCAGCATGGTCGGCATCCCCTACATCGACAACGGGATCCGCAGGCTGCGTTCCAGCGGCGGCCACTACGGTGACCCCTACGGCGGCAAGCCCCTGCACTGGATGATCAACCCCACGCAGGAGGACAACAACCGCAAGGCGGTCTGCCCGACCAAGGCCCCGCCGGACATGCAGCGCGCCGGCCGCACCTCGTGCGACGAGTACCCCTTCGCCTCGACCAAGGAAGGCGGCACTCACCTGCCGGCCAACCAGCGGGAGATCACCTGGGTGCATATCCAGGAGAACCGGAGCCAGGGCGGCCGCATCACCGCCTGGCGCGGCAAGATGCACGTCATGGACGGCGACCCGTTCTACGTGATCGTCTGAGCGCCGCTAGACTCCCCGCCAGTCAGGGTGCCCCCTTGTCCCGCCTCTGTGCCAGGGCAAGGGGGCACCCGTCTCCGCTGAAGGAGGCTTGTCCCATGCTGGTTCGTGAAGCAACGTTCACCATCGATGTGGGAGAACACGGCTACCTCATCGGATTCGACGACGACTACGACTGGCCGAAGGAGATGCCGTTCGGCTGGCGCTGCGGCCCGGCCAGCGACAGCAACGCCATCGTGATGCCCACCACCGACACCGGCCCCGTGCAGATGATCATTCAGGTCCACGACGGCCCGCCGGCACCCGAGTCCGGCAACGAGTGGGAGCCGCCGGAAGAGATCAGCCTGCGCGCCGACTTCCCCGAACTGTGCCTCGCCGTCATCAGGAGCGAGTTCTGGGATGCCTGGCCAGAGGACGAACCCCCGCTCGAGGTGCCGCCCTCCAACGAGGGCGAGGAGGAGTGGGTACGGATGCGCCTGTACTGCCATGCTGACGACCCCGAACCGGGCATCGGCGACCACGGCGAACGCCACCTCGTCCAGCTCTGGCGCGCTCCCCAGGCGCCCGGCGTGCACCCGGAGATCACGGATGCCGACCGGCAGGCCCGGGCCGAGTACGCCGCGCAAATGAACGTGCCGGTGGAGGAGTACACCAAGACCTACCCCCTCACCTACACCCCCGACAATCCACCCGCCTGACCTCCATGGGCGTGCCGCAGCCGCCTGGTCGGACGCCGTGATCGGTCCTGCCGTGGCGGCAGGACGTGATGCCCGATGCGACCAAGGTGCTCTTGGCCCGGACCCTGGACTGCGTATTCCTTCGGGGACTGGCAGGCCAACCGCCGTACGCCTGCCGCGCGGTGGGGGTCACCGTGGACGCCGACCGGCTGATCGCGCCTGGGCACGCCGCACTGTCTCAGTGTGCCCGGCGCACACCCGTGCGCCTGGAGGTGGCCGGTAGGACGGCGACAGCGTGGGGGAGCATGTGTGCAGTTGTCGCTCTGTTCGTGAGGGGTCGTCATGGGTTCCATTCGCCGCGCCGTTCCGCCGGTGCTGCTCTCCTGCCTGCTGCTGGCGGGTTGTTCATCCGGTTCGCACTCCGGCTCGGACACCTCGGGGAAGGGCGGAGCGTCGGAAGCGGGGTCCCCGGCAAGTGCCGAACCCGCAGGAACGGCGAAGATTGCGGTGGGTGCGGGGCCGCAGACGACGTACACGGTGCAGCAGCAGCCACCGGCAGGGAGCTGCCACTACCGACATGAGAACGGCGAGCCGCTGGAGGACCCCAAGTGCACGCCCGGTGCGCTTTCACCGGCCGTCACGCAGGCGAACCTGAAAACGACGATCTGCCGCGCCGGCGTATACCCCAAGGGGATCCGCCCGCCCGCCTCCGTCACCGGCAAGGAGAAGAAGCTCAACGCCGCCTCCTACGGCTACACCGGCAGCATGTCGGACGCCGAGTACGACCACCTCATCAGCCTCCAGCTCGGAGGTGACCCCAACGATCCCCGTAACCTCTGGGTGGAGCCGGCCGATCCGGGCCACAAGCCTGGCGGCGGCATCAACAACAAGAAGGACCCGGTGGAGACGAAGCTGCACACTGCCGTCTGCTCCGGGAAGGTCTCCCTCGCCGCAGCGCAGAACGCCATCGTCACTGACTGGACAACGGCCCTCAGCCGACTCGGCCTCAATTGAGCCACCTCTGTCTGTTTCACGACATGCTGTGCCGGCTGCCGGTGTGGCATCGTGATGGCTTGCTGGGCCCGCCGCTTTCCCCCGTAGCGGCGGGCCCAGTTCTCGTTCAGCGGGATGCGGGGCGCCGACCCCTTCGAGCGGTGCGTGCCGCCTTGGCCGTGTCGCGCACCAGACGGAGCCGTTTCCCATGAGCTGGTGATCTTCCAGGGCTTCCCATGCACGTCGGAGGTGAGCCAGGTCGGGATGCGCTTGCGACTCGTCCCGTCCTGCTCATGCAGGAGCCGTACAGCCTGGCACACCACCGGCTCGGAGGCCTGTCCGTGGGAGCACTCGAAGGTTCCCAGTGCGTGGTCGACGAGCTTGACGGTCGCTACCTCAGGCTTGTCTGCGCCTGGGCCAGGCCGAAGACGTCACCATGCATCAAGATCCTGCAGGCCGACGTACGATGCCCTCCCGAGAACATTCGCGAGGGCATCGTCTCAGTAGCTATGAGATTTCGGCCAGCCATTCCCAGTTGCCGGGCCGCGACTGCAGGATCCTGAAGCCTTGTTCGAGGACGTCGGTCAGGCTGGATGATTCAGCACGAATGAATCCCTGCTCGCCCAGTCCTGGACCCGACATCACCAAAGTCCAGGGCTCACCGCCTTGCGTCATCCTTTCATCGTCCACCTTGAGAATCACTGTGACGCCTGAGCGGCCCAGTCTCTCCATGAGCTGCTCAATATTCATTCGTACGCTCCTATCAAAAGCCTCTCAAGGCTGCTGAGATTTCATCGATGTCATGCAGCTGTCCCTTGCCGACCCTGTCGATGACGCTTCGAAGATCGGCGGAAGTCGGTCCACTCGTGACGTTGTTGAGACGCATCAGCTCTTCGACGACAGCTTGCGCAGTGCGTTTGTTTCCGTTGTTGAACATGTGCCCGCCCGCAATGTCGCGAATCACGACGGCCAACTTATCCCAGAGGCTGTTGTAGCGGCTGGCGTTCAGCATGGTGTTCGCCGGCGAGCCACTGAGCAGGGCTTCGCCGCCAAAACCACGGTTGATATCGGTGATTTCCTCAGGAGTCACCGGTGACTTGAATCCCCCCGTCAGTGGGCAGTCGGAATTGTGTACCAGGACTGGCGTGGCGCCGGCCAGCACATAGTAGGTGTGGAGGTCGTCGACGGTGAGGTTGTAGGTGCGGGTGTGCTGGTCGAAGGCGTGGTTGGCCTGGACGCGGACGGTGGTGCCGCGGGTACTGAGGAGGGTGGTGCCGGGGGTGAGGTCGTGCGCCTTGACCCAGTGGCGTGTTGAGGGGCTCCAGAAGGGGTGTTCGTAGGTGGCGGTGAGTTTCCGGGGGCCCTTCGGCGTGGTGATGGTGAGTTCGTCGAAGTGTTTGTCGCCGTCGGTGATGATGAGACGGCTGACCTTGCGGGGTGCGGTGCGGCCGGTGAGCGGGTCAGTGGCCAGGACGGAGTCGCCCGGGTGGACGCTCTCGATCTTCTTGGTTCGGCCGTTGGCCATCAGGACTTCGGTGCCGGCCGGGAAGCACTGCGTGCACACCTTTATGTAGCGGGAGTATCGCAGGTCCTGCAATGCTTCCATCCCTCGCTCGAGGAGCTTGAACTTCGAGCTGAGGAGGATGTCTGAGCCGAGTTGGAGGCAGGCGACGGCGTCGCCGCCCTTGCAGTCCTCGAACTGTCCGATGCCGAGGACGTCTTTCGCGAAGTCCCACGCCTGCTGCATTGCAGCGCTGGCGGCCGGGGCCTGCGAAAGGATCTCGCAGAAGGTCTCGTTGTGCTGGCACCAGCGCGCCGGGTGCTCGACGGCGTCGCAGCCGAGCATGCCGCAGCGGTAGCGCGCTTCGGCCTGGGCGCCGGTGTCCTTCTCGGCGGCCTTGCGTTCGGCTTCCTTCTTCTCCACGGCCGCCTGGAAGGCGTCCGCGAAGGCCTTGTCCGCGGCCTTGGAGTCCTTGCCGGCCGCGAGTTCGGAGGCACGGGCCTGTGCTCCGGCGCTGTAGGCGGCGGTGGCGGATGCCTGGGCCCACTCGGCAGAGCCGGCGGCGTCGACGGCGGAGGTCGCCGCGTCGCTCGCGGCCTGGTCGGCGGAGGCGGCGGCCTTGGCGGCGGTTCGGGCGGAGGCGGCTGCCTGGTCGGCGGAGGCCTGGGCGTCCTTGGCGGACTGGGCCGCCTGGTCGGCGTAGCCCTTGGCCTGCTTGGCGGAGGCGTCGGCCTTCTTCGCCCAGTCGGCCGCCTGGTCCTTGGCCCTGGCGGCGGTTGCGGCGGCCTTGTGGGCGTCGGCGGCGTTCTGCTGGGCGGTGGCCGCGACACCGGCGGCGTCCGCGATCAGCTGGGCGATCTGCGCGGTGTGGGTGGCACCCAGGAAGTCCTGGCGCTGCGCCTTGTACTGCCCGACCCGGATGAACTGATCCAGCAGATCGTCGGGGCCCTCCAGGGCGATGCGGGCCGCCGATTTCACGACCGGGCCGTTGGCGCTGTTCTTGGGGTCGGCGAGCTGGGCCGCGCGGACCCGTTCGTCCTGGGTGCGGGCCTGGTACTGGCCGGTCGTGAGGAACTGCCGGTATTTCTGCGGGTCGTTCGAGTCCAGTGCGGCCCGGCCGGTCTGCTGCACCACCGGTCCGCCGGCGTCGATGATCTGGGCGATGCTCACCCGGAAGTCCTGCGCCCCGGCCTCGTACTGCCCGGTGGCCAGGAACGCCGAGACCTGCTCGTCGCCGCCCTTGAGCGCTTCCTCGGCCGCGCTGCGCACCGAGGCCAGGGAGCTCTCCTGCGCGAGGGTCTGCACGCGGTAGCGGTCGTCCTGGTGGGCGGCCTGGTCGCGGCGGGTGGTGAGGTAGTCGACGGCGTCCTGATCGGTGCCCGTGAGAGCCACCTCGGCGGCGCCCCGGCTCCAGGATCCGCCGGTCTGCATCGTCGCCAGCGCGACCTTGCGGCCGGCCGGGGCGATCGTCTTGGGGTCGGCTCCGGGCTGGGCGGCCTGCGCGGCCAGGGACTTCGCCTGGGCGTCGGTGTCCTTGACCTGCTGGGCCGCCGCGGCATCGGCGGCCGTTTGCTGGTCCTGCTGCGCCTTGAGGTCCTCGGCCTGCGCGATACCGGCGTTGGTGCGCTCGGTCAGCTCCTCCGTCTCGATCTTGACGGCGGTCTGATGGGTCTTCTGGGCCTTGGCGACGGCCGCGGTGGCGGCGTCGGCCGCGTCCTGGGCGGCCTTGGCGTGCGCCGCGGACTGGGCTGCGGCGGTGGCTGCCTGACCGGCGTGGGTGGCAGCGTCATCGGCGTCCTTGGCGGCGTTGTCCGCGTGGGTGGCCGCCGCGTTGGCCGCGTCTTCGGCGTCGCTCGCCGCGTCGGCCGACTCCGCGGCCAGTGAGGCGGCGGCGTTGGCGGCGCGGTTGGCCTCCTGCGCGTGGCGGTGGGCCGCGGCTGCCTCGGCACCGGCCTCGGAGGAGTGGACGCCGGCCTGGGTGGCGTAGTTGTTGGCCTGGTCGGCGGCGTCGGCGGCGGCGTCGGCGTTGGTGCCGGCGTCGGCGGCGGCCTTCGCGGCATTGCCAGCGTCGGCTGCGGCGTTGCCGGCCTGCTTGGCGGCGTCCGCCGCCAGCCGTGCTCCCTTGGCCGCGGTGCGGGCGTCGTCGGCCGCCTTGCGCGCCGCGGACGCCTGGCCCGCGTCCGTGGCCGCGTCCGCGGCGGCGCTCTGCGCACGGGAGGCGGCCTGCGCGGCCCCCACCGCCGCCGAAGCGGCCTGCTCGGCGGCGCTGGCCGCGAGCCGCGCACTGTTGTTGGCGGCGGCCGCTGCGTCGATCGCCTCCTGCGCGGCCTCCGCGGCCTGCTTGGCGGCAGAGGCTGCCCGGCCGGCCGCCGAAGCGGCGTGCAGGGAGTCGTTCTTGGCGGCCTGGGTCTCGGCCGCCGCCTTCTGCGCGGCCTCCTTGGCGAGCTTCGCCGCCGTCACGGCCCGCGCGGAGGCGTCCTTGGCCGCCTTGGTCTGCGCCGCCGCCCTGGCACAGGCCTTCGTGGCCTGCGCCGCCAGCTGCGCGACGGTGGCGTGTTCCTGGTCACGGGCGCGCGCGACGTACTGGCCGACTTCCAGGAACTCGTGGATGTCGTCCGCCGAACCGTTCAACGCGATCCGGCCGGCGGCCGCCACGTTGGAGCCGCCGGTGCTGATGATCTGCGCGACCTCGACCCGCTCGTCCTGCGCCCGCCGGTCGAACTGGCCGGTCGACAAGAACGCCTTGATGTCGTCCGGCGTGCCGTTCAGCGCGGCCTGGCCGGCCTTCTTCACCTCCGGGCCGCCCGCGTCGATGATCTGCGCGACCTTGACCCGCTGGTCCTGGAAGTACGGGTCCTGCCAGCCGTCGTCCAGGAAGTCTTCTAGTGGCTCGTCACGCAGCCTTGGCCTGGTAATCGATCCGTTGCTCGTCGGCCAGCAGACTGTCTCCAAGACCTGATCTTGGAGGTGGTCGTGG
>NZ_JBVIJE010000073.1:0-7970 GCF_055581585.1 Streptomyces sp. NPDC031426 | reverse complement strand
GAAACAGCTCCCACAACTCGTCCGGCACCAGCCGCTCAACGATCCCCACCACGGCCGACAGCCTACCCAGGCAGCCAAATGAGATGGCGTCTAAGCCAGATGATCATGAGGTGGCCCGTGCCTGCTGCTGCATCCTCTCCCATTCCCGCCGTGCTGGTGAAACTGGGTCCGCTGGACACCGACCGGATCGCCGACCTGCGCCCCTACTTCGACTCGGTGCCCGACCCGCGCTCCCGGCGGGGCCGGTGGTACTCACTGACAGCAATCCTGCTGGTGAGTGCCTGCGCGGTCGTCTCAGGAGCGAGGAGCATCGATGAACTCGCCGAGTGGGGCCAGCGTGCTTCGAACGCACTCCTGACAGTGATCGGGATCCGCCGCCACCTGCTCAGATGGCGGCGCAATCCGGCGCCGGCCACGATCGGCCGTGTACTGGGGGCTGTTGACGGTGACGCCCTAGACCGGACGGTGGGCGCCTACCTGGCCGACCGGCACCGCGCCGCCACCGAGCCCGCCCAGACGCCGTCGCCCTCCGCGTCCCGGCAGCGGCGCGTGATCGCTGTCGACGGCAAAGCGCTTAAGGGATCAGCCCGTCTCACCGCGACGCGCCGGCATCTGCTCTCCGCGGTCACGCATGGCACCGTCGTGACCCTCGCCCAGGTCGAGGTCGGCGCGAAGACGAACGAAACCACTCACTTCCAACCGCTGCTGGCACCGCTGGACCTGGCCGACACCGTCGTCACCTTCGACGCCCTGCACTCGGTCAAGGCGAACATCTCCTGGCTGGTCGAGACCAAGAAGGCCCACTACATCGCCGTGATCAAGACCAACCAGCCCACCGCCCACGCCCAACTCGCCGCTCTTCCCTGGCAGTCCATCGCAGTCCAGCACACCGCCTCCGGGGCCGGACACGGACGCCGCGAGTCCCGCTCGATCAAGACGTGCGGGATCGCCGACGAACTCGGCGGAATCGCCTTTCCCCACGCCCGCCTGGCCATCCGCGTCCACCGCCGCCGCAAGCAGACCGGCCGGCGCGAGACCCGTGAGAGTGTCTACGCCGTCACCAGCCTCGACGCCCACCAAGCCGGACCCGCCGACCTGGCCGCCGCGATCCGCGGGCACTGGGGAGTGGAAAACTCCTCGCACCACATCAGGGACGTCACCTTCGCCGAGGACGCCTCCACCGTCCACGCCGGAACCGCACCACGGGCCATGGCGACCCTCCGCAGCCTCGCCATCGGCGTACTGAAAACCCTCGGAGCCGACAACATCGCCAAGACCACCCGGGCGATACGCGACGAGCCCCAGCGAGCACTCCCCATCCTGGGCATCACCAACAACCCGGACACCTACGGAACTTGATCAAGCCCTGGGCGAGGGTGCGGCCTCTTGGCCTGAACGCCACCGAGCCCCAGCCCAAAGCCAGCGGCGCTGTGCCCAGCATAGCCAGCCGCAGCGCCGCTTCCGGAGGGATAGGAGCGGGTGGACCGCGGGTCCTGGCAACGGCTTGCATCACGGCTGGCTGGCCACCGGCCTGCTGGCGGCTGCGAGCATGCTTCTTGGCATACCGGTGCGGCAGTCAGCTGCGGGAGGGCAAAGTGGGCCTACTGGTCTCGTTTTCGGCGGTTGTGCGAGTGGAACGTCACCTGTTCGCTTTGGTTGACACCGACCCGTAGAGAGAAGAGACGTTCGCGCAGCTTCCGGACAACTCAGCGTTCCTGGCCCATGAAGGCTCCGCGGTGGTTGCGTCCGACCTGGAAGACCAGAAGGCCAAGGTGAGGGTGGAACTATGGGACTCACCGCCCGATGCACCAACCAGACAGGAATTCAGGCACTTGGGGGAACCGAGCACCGTCTTCTTCGAATCCGAGCGAATCCAGCTTGTCAGCCTGATGCAAGAACCGCAGTCGGACGAGTACGAACTCACCCATGCCGGCCCCTATCAGGTGTACGTGTGGGTAGGGCCGCAGCGCGAGGACCCCGATGAAGAGCTGGAAGCGTACCGATACTTCGAGAGCTTCGTGATCCAACTATGGGCGTAGCGCGGGTGGCGGGCCGCAATGTGTCAGCCACGCCCCGGGTGACTACGTCACGCACCAACAATAGAGGGCCCGCCGCATCGGGCCGTCAGACGGTGAGGACGGCCGGTGTTCGCCGAGACCCCGCGTCCGTGCAGTCTGCGGCGGCTTGGGTTTGTAGCATCGTCCGTCTCGCAGAAGGGCCCCATAAGACGTTGACGCGGCGGCGCGCGAGGGCGAGCACCGCCTGGGTGCGGCGTTTGCCTTCGGCTCGTTAGCGGGGTAGCACTGGCGGGATTCCTCGAATTCGGATGCTGAACAGTGCGGAGGTGTAGAAGACCCGCTGGAGCCGGCGGCTGTATCGCTACGGGTGTCGGAGGTTCCCGCTGATCTTGCCGGAGTCGCGTGGGACGGGTGCGACGCCGCCGAAGCCGGCAAGGCGGTCGGAGGTGCCGAAGAAGGTCATGTCACCGCCGGTGGCGGCAAGGAACTCGGCACCGAGGATGGCGCCCAAGCCGGGCATGCTGGTGATCACTTCGAAGGTGCGGTGGTCGCGAACCCGGGCCTCGATCAGCTTGTCCAGTTCGGTGATCTGATGGTTGAGGGCCAGCACCTCCTCGGCCAGCGTGTGCCCCAGCCGCGCGGTCAGCTTCTCTCCGGGCAGGCTGGTGTGCTGACGGTCGGCAGCACTCCGCCGAGCGCGCCGTCCTCAACTGGGAGGGCCTCCATCCGCTGCGCGCCCTCACTGCCGTCCCTGCGCATGGTGGCGGGCCAGTGCCTGCCAGCGCTGCACGAAGTCGCCGGCATGCGCGGCGATGTAGTCAGATGCAGAGGTCAAGCTGGAGTACCAGTGTGTCAGCCGCCCTGAAGTGTCTGCTGCAGCCAGTCGAAGACCACCTCGCAGTGCTGCCTGGGCGCCATCGGCGAGCAGTGCAGCTGCGCGCCGGTCGCTGCGGTGAGCTTCACGTATTCCTTCGGGGCTGTCAGCTTGTCGAACATCTCGTGCGGCTGGCCTGGGTAGAACTGTTCGAAGTCGTAGTCGAGGACCAGCGTGGGTGCCTTGATGCGGCCCACGACGTCTGTGATGTCCAGCGACTTGATGAGCTTGGCGGGGGTGTAGAAGTCGGTGAACAGTCTGCCTTGGCGAGCGGCGAGCATCGCCGGCGCGGAGAAGGGTTCGAAGCGCTTCTTCACCGTCGCCGCCTCAGCGGGCGACAGATGTGGGGCAACCTCCTTGTTCCAGACGTTGTTGGTCTCTTGTCTGTCCGGAGTGAGAATCTTGCGGAGCTCCCCGAAGCCCAGCCACGGATCCAGGCAGCCGGGCATCGCGACCACTGCTGCGATCCGCTGTTCGAAGGCCGCGGCCCGGGGAGCCAAGTCGCCCCCCATGCTCAGCCCGGTGAGAGCGATTTTGTCCGCGTCCACGTCAGAACGGGCGGTCAGCCAGTCGACGAGCGGCGTCACGACCGTCTCCCAGCGAGCGCTGAACACCACTTGGTCCAGGAAGATCATCTGTCCCTGGCCAGGCCCCTCGTAGACGAGTGCATTCCAGTCCCGGGCCAGCGCGGCGGAGACACCGTACGTCCACATGTCGACGTTCTGTCCATCGCTGCCGTTGGTAAGGATGACGGTGGGGCGCCGGTGACCTGATGCGTCGGGGCGGAACAGCCACACGGGCAGCGGAGTCCTCCCATACGGAACACTTGCTGTCACGGGTGCCGGGTCGCACAGCTTGCAGAAGCTGTCCCAGGCGGCACGGCAGGCCTTGTACAGCTGCTCCTCGCTGCCCGGGTCCTTGGAGCCGAGGACGAAGAAGAGCGCCTGGGAGTAGTACTGCGAAGCTCTCAGCGCCCGGAAGCGCGCGGTCTCCCGGTCGGGTTTCCCGCCCTCGGGCGCTTTCATCAGACGGTCGCCGAGCTTCCTGAAGGTCTCGACGTACGCCTGTGCGGACGGACCGGCCTTGTTGATCGCGTTCACAGCCGTGAGCACCTCGCCCACGTCGCCGCTGCCCTGGTCGGACCCGCCGAGCGCCAAGAGGCCGTTGAAGTTGAGCTCCGGGTTGCTGAACAGGGTCATCGCTCCCGGCGTGGGCCCGCCTGCCGAGGGGGAGGCCGTCCCCGAGGCGGGAACCTGCTCGGAGGAGGCCTCCGTGCTGGTGCAGCCCGCGGCCAGCAGCGCGGCCCCCGCCACGCCGACGAGCCCGGAGAGGGCGCCGCGCCGTCCTGGGCCGAGGACCTGATCTGGCGGAACGTGGCTCATGCCTGCCCAATGTATGCCCGAGCTCCGCTCGGCCCGCCGCACGACGCCCGCAGTTGCCCCTAATAGCCGATGCCCCCAGCTGTCGCCCCGCAACAGCAGGTAGGTGCGGCCAGGCGCTTCAACTGCCCCACCGGTGGGCAAAGCTGTCCGCTGCAACGGACAGGGGCACAGCAGCGGCCCGGAGTACATGGCGGCAGTCGGTGAGGGTTGGGCAATGCCCACGGAGGCGAGAAACACGAACGCCTGGGAGGACAACGGAACGGTGTCCGTCCGCTCACCCGCCTGACGGCGCCGCCCTCACAGCCGCCAAAGACGTCACCGGAGCAGTACGCGGAAGGTGGGTCAACTCCGGTGTGGTCCAGGACGAGTATCACGACTACGTGATGGCCGGACGGCCAACGAGCAGCTCTCCAGATAGGCATCCCTGGACGGTGCTGCCCTTCCGGGCTTGACGAGCAAGCCGGATCACGGAACTGCGGCCAGAGCCGTTTTCAAGAATCGCCATCAAGGCCACCCTCATCGCGTCTATCGGCCGCGGCGTTCGCGCCCTGGCCGAGGTCGTTACGCTCGGCCGGACTCTGAAGAAACGAGCCGCCGATGTGCTGGCCTACTTCGACCGTCCCGGTACGTCCAACGGTCCCACGGAGGCGATCAACGGCCGCCTCGGACACCTCCGTGGGCGCAACTGCCCCTTCAACCGTGAAGAGTGCCTTTGAACACCGGTCAGTCCATGAGGAGCACGAGTTTGCCGCGCACAGTCCCGGCTTCGCCGACGCGGTGCGCGTGAGCCACCTCGGTCAAGGGGAAGGTCCGGCCGACCTGCACACAGAATCGTCCAGTTGCGGCCATTTCAGTGGCCTGGGCCAGCGCGTAGGTGGCGCGGCCGGTGTCGCCGCGGCTGAAGCGGATGCCCGTCTGCTGCGCGCCACGGAAGTCGGCGACCGTGATCACGTGCTCGGGCGCGCCCACGAGTTCCACGAGTTCGGGAAGAACGCCGCTGCCGGCGACGTCCAGTGCGAAGTCGACACCCGCCGGTATGATGGCCCGGACTCGTTCCGGCATCCCGTCGCCGTATGCCACCGGCTCGGCCCCGAGCGAGCGGAGGGCATCGTGCGTGCCTGGACTACCTGTACCGATGACCCGCGCGCCGCGCTCCACGGCGAGTTGGACAGCGGCGCTCCCGACGCTGCCGGATGCCCCGTTGATGAGCACGGTGCTGCCAGCTGTGACGCCAAGCTGGTCGAGCGAGCGCGCCGCGGTCTCGGCTGCCGCGGGGATCGCCGCAGACCTCGCATAATCGAGCGAGCTGGGGATCGGGGCCCAATAGGACAGCACGGCCAACTCCGCTTGGGCGGCTCCGTATGGTGAGGCTCCGAAGACCCGGTCACCAACCGCGACATCCGAGACATCCTCGCCGACCTCGTCAACGATACCCGCAGCCTCGTAGCCCAGGGTCTGTGGCAGTTCCTGGTCCATCAGGCCCTGACGCTTCTTCCAGTCGCTGGCGTTGATCCCCGCGGCACGGACCTTGATCCGTATCTCTCGGGCACCGGGATGGGGATCGGGGAGGTCAACGATCTCAAGAACCTCGGGGCCGCCGAACCGGCTGAACTGTGCCGCCCTCATGACGCACTCCTTCCGCGGAAGGAGTGGCGGATCGTCCGATACCGCGTGTGCGCGTACTCTCTGTCCGGCTATCTGCTCGGCCCCAGAGCACGTTTCTACTCCGATACATCGACCCTACGTCATGACCGCCCGTGCATGGCGTGCGGCCTCCGGGGCCACCTGGGACCGCACAGCCCCGCCGGTTCCCATGCCTGCGGACAGGAGAAGGCGCGGCTGTAGAGAACGCGAGATCCCTACTCAAAGACCGGCGGTTTCAGACCCCGGCTACCCCCCAATTGCGATGAGCCCCTTATTGAAGGATCAGAACTCGCCGTGGGCCATAAGGAGTTGCAAGAGGGCTTCGGTATCGCACGGGCGGCGGGTTCGGGTCTGGGGTCTGGCCCCGCTGGGGTCAGGCGGTGGCCTCGACCAGCCGCTTCATGCCGGGCTGGTCGGTCACGCAGCCCACCAGGCCGAGCGTCCGGGCCAACGCCAGGTCGCGTTCGTCGTTGACGGTCCAGGCCATCACATCGATGCCGGCGGCCTCGCACTTGTCCACGATGGCCCGGTTCAGCTGGCGCAGCTCCACGCTGACCAGGGTGGAACCGACCTTCTGGGCGCGGCCGACGAAGGTGTCGCGGTGCGCGCTGGGGCCTGCCACCAGCACGGTGCGGGCCTGTGGCAGCAGGTTGTGGATCTCGATCAGCGCCGCGTCGTGGAACGACAGCACCGAGACCCGGTCCAGCAGGCCGCGGTCGGTGAGCACCTTGGCCAGCGACCGGGCGGCGGCCACATCCTTGATCTCCGCCTGGATCGGCAGCGTCGGCCCGACGGCGTCCAACACCTCCCCGAACGTGGGGATGCGCTCACCGAGGCCGGCGTCGAGCTTCTTGAGCTCCCCCAGCTGCTGGTCGGCGATCGGACCGGAGCCGTCCGTCGTGCGGTCGAGGGTCTCGTCGTGCATGACGACCAGCTCGCCGTCCCGGCTCAGGTGCAGGTCCAGTTCGATGCCGTCCAGCCCCTCGCGTTCGGCCCGCAGGAAGGAGCGCAGGGTGTTCTCCGGCTCGGCGGCCATGACACCGCGGTGGCCGATGGTGAAGAAAGACACTCGGTTGCCGTCCTTGGGTGTGGTGGTCCGGGGCAGGCACACGGGCGGCGGGCGACCGTCCGTCGGAGTGCCCAAGCCTACGGGGGCCCGTCGGGCCAGGTGCAACGCTCAGCAGCGCAAGGGGGACCCTACGGTGTCGCCAGGGCTGTGCGCTCGACTTTCTCCAGCCAGTCGGTGTACCAGCGGGCGAACCTCACCGGTGAACCCTGGTCGTCGAGGAGCGGGGTGAGGTCGACGTCGTCCACCCGGCAGTCGGACCAGATGGTGCCTCGGTGGCTGCCGCTGATGATCAGCCACTCTCTTTGGGCGCAGCCCAGGTGGGAGATCACGATCGCGCCGGCGGTGCGCTCCGGGGCGAACATGACGGCTTCCCACCGTTCGTCCCACGCCTCGATGGCGTCGTCGAAGTCCTCGATGTCGTCGAAGTCCTCTTCCTCGGGACGTTGGGCAAGAGCATCGTTGACCAGCCCCGGGTCCGGACCCTGGTCAGGAAACGGCTCGGCAAGCCTCGACAGGTCAGCAAGGTCCGCGCCGTCGCCCTCCCAACGCCAACGGCCCTGCACGCGCCGAACCGGGAACAGGCCGTACGCGGGGCCGGCACCGCCCGAGCCGACGTGGAGCAGGAAGTCCCGGTACTCCTCCGGCAGCCTGACGCCTATCTGAGACTCGAGTTCGGCAAGCTCGCCCTGGGTGAGCGGGTCCTCCAGGACCCACTTGTGTCCCAGTGCCCCGAAAACCTTGCTGCTCGTCGGCCCTGCGCCAGCCGCCTCCACCCGCTGACGTACGTCCACCCACCACTGATCAGTCATGCGCAGACCGTACGCGCCGCCACCGACACCCACGGCGCGAGGCCCCCCTGCTACCTCCAGCGCCTGCGCGACGGCCCTCCTAGCTACTTGCCCCTGAAAAAGTGTTTTGCCTGGTGACCGGGCTGGCGCTGCAGGATGGCGCTGTGCGGCCGCCCGGTCGGTGGCATGTCCCTC
>NZ_JBVIJE010000072.1:0-8548 GCF_055581585.1 Streptomyces sp. NPDC031426 | reverse complement strand
CGAGTACGAGGAAGCCTTCTGGCAGAGCCAGGAGCAAACCCCGCAGTCCGCCTGAAACAAGATCACCGGACTCTACGAAACTCGGGGCAGCTCAGGAAGCGTTCGAGGGTCTGATGAGGCGGATAGCAGGCCGGTTCGCCAGGGTTGAACCACGCCGCCGGGTAGGGCGGTTGGTACTCGGGCTCCTGTCGGACCTGCCGCGCGAGAACTGCTGGACCCTGGCCGAACACGCAGGCGACGCCAGCCCGGACGGCATGCAGCACCTGCTGCACCGCGCGAAGTGGGACGCCGATGCGGTCCGTGACGACCTGCGCTCCTACGTGGTCGAGCACCTGCGCGACGACGAGGCCGTGCTCGTGGTCGACGAGACCGGTGACCTGAAGAAGGGCACCGCAACAGTGGGCGTTCAGCGCCAGTACACCGGCACCGCTGGACGGATCGAGAACGCCCAGGTCGCCGTCTACCTGGTCTACTCAGCCGAACACGGTCACGCCGCGATCGACCGGGCCCTTTACGTGCCGCGCTCGTGGACCGATGACCCGGACCGCTGCCGGGCCGCCGGCATTCCCGACGACCTCTCCTTCGCGACCAAACCCCAGCTCGCCGCCAGAATGATCCTGCGGGCGTTGGACGCGGGGACGCCCGCCCAGTGGGTCGCGGGCGACGAGGTCTACGGCGACAACCCGCATCTTCGGTCCGCCCTGGAAGCCCGTCCGATCAGTTACGTCCTGGCCGTCTCCAGCACCCATCAAGTCGCCACACGCGCAGGCAAGTTCCAGGCCAGAGCACTGGTTCCGCGGATCCCCCGGCGGGCTTGGCAGGGGCTGTCGGCCGGAGCCGGCGCGAAAGGCGAGCGGTACTACGACTGGGCCAGCTCGACATCACCGGACCGGACGGACGACCCGGCCACTGGTGGCTGCTGATCCGCCGCAATCGCCGAAGCGGCGAACTCGCCTTCTACCGCTGCTTCTCCCCCTATCCGGTGCCACTGTCCGAGTTGGTGCGGGTGGCTGGGCGGCGCTGGACGGTGGAGGAGATCTTCCAGGCCAGCAAGGGCCTGGCTGGCCTGGACGAGCACCAGGTTCGTCGCTGGACCTCCTGGCACCGCTGGGTCACCCTCGCCATGCTCGCCCACGCTTTCCTGGCCGTCACCGCAGCCGCCGAACGCCGCGACCAGCCTGCGCCAGCCGACCTGATCCCCCTGACTGGTAGCGAGATCCAGCACCTGTTCGCCGCGCTGATCAACACGGTCCACGATCTTGCGCATCGACTCCGCTGGTCGCAGTGGCGACGCCGGCATCAAGCCCGCGCCCGCGCCTCCCACTACCGACGGCAAGCGGCCTCCCAACCATAAAGATCACGATCTACGGCTGGAGTATTAGTTAGGCCGAAAGAGCGGAGGGCGTCACTCCCCTCGCGAACGTGACTGTATGGAGTCACCTGCATGCATAGAGTGATAGACGCTGGGAGTCGAGTGGCGGCTTCCGCTTGAGCAGGGGAGAATGACATGCCATCCATTGCCCGGACCCTTGGGGCGGTCGGTGTCGGTGCTGTGCTTGCGCTCGGCGTCACACAGTCCGCGTCGGCAGCGCAAGGACAGCTGATCATCGGCAGCGCGACGTACAACAACCCCAGCGGCTGCTACTTGGTGGGGAGCCTTCCGAAACAGGTGCAGAATCACACCAATGGCATCGCGTACATCTTCAGCGCCAACAACTGCACGGGGTTCGTGATTCAGACTCTGACGCCCGGCACGAGCGCCCCCGACTACTACGGATACAGCGTGTACGTGGGGTAGGCCCCGCCTGCGCGCCGTGAACCGCCCGACGCTGGCCTCCACCAGCAGCACGGCCCCGGCCTGGGAGACCACCGAAGTGCCGCCGCCCTCGATGCCGACGCACGGGTGGGACCCGATACGCTTCTTCATCTGGAAAGTGCTTCTCTCCTCGTAGCCAACAGGACCCTCAGTAGTCCTATCGTTGCAGGTCAGGAGCACTTCTCGCGTTTGTGATCACGCCTCGGACAGCCCACCTCGTCAAAGCCCGAGGCTAGCGTCGTGGTCAGAGACGGTGCAGGCCGCTAGTGAGACCTCTAGCGGTAGAGGGTCCGGCCTCTAGTGCTAGAGGCCATGAGGGACCCTGGAGTCGGGACCTGTCTGGAACCTCCGAGGTCAACCACCAACGACAGACAACGACCATCAACGACCGCCCGACCGCAGGTCAGTTGAGATGACCACCCCGCCGACCAGCCCCAAAACCGGGGCGGTCGAAACCCAGGGCAAGAAGAAGTGATCGCCCACGAGTAAGCCCCCTGCCCGCGGTTTCTTCCGTGAGTAGGGGGCTTGGTGCTGCGTGGCCATCGGCCTCGAGATCGGTCAACGCCTCGTCGCTGCTGGACACGACGTGATCGCGCAGGTCGATCAGTCACGAGAAGCGCTCGCCGTCGCCGGACAGCTGCACCTCGGCGGCTCCGTCATCGCCGCACGCGCCGAGGAGAAGTCGGCCGTCGAAGAGCACATCGGCGAGGCCCGCCGGATCGCACAGCGCATCGGGGACGCCTCCGATGTGCACTGGCTCAGCTTCGGACCGACCAATGTCGCTCTGCGCAAAATGTCCGCCGCTGTCGAGATGTGCCGGTACGACGGCGCTCTGAAGCAGGCCCGGAACATCAAACTGCCTTCTCAGCTGCCCACGTCCCGCCGCGCCCACTTCCTGGTCAACCAGGCCCGCACCCAGATGGAGACCGGGCACACCGACGCCGCACTGAAGTCGCTCGTCGAAGCCCGCCGCCTGGCCCCCGAGCAGACCCGCTACCACCCCGCCGCCCGGGAGACGATCACCGGCCTGGTGCACCTGTTCCGTCGCACGCCGGAGACGCTCAACCGCATGGCGGCGTGGGTGGGCCTGTAGACGCGCTCTCAGCACTCACAGTGTGAAGGCGACGAGGCGAGGTGCGCCCCAGCGGCCGCGCGAACGACCCCGGGGCCGGCCAACGCTGCGAAGGAGCGTTAGACCCAGAAGCGCCGCGATGGCGTCGGGCTGTGTCCCGTAGCTGATCTTGGCGCCCAACGCACGCTCTTGCACTCACTGCCTCCTGCGGTCGTACAACTGTCAGGGCGCCGGGCACCTCGTGGCAACTAGCCGTGTTGCTGGCTCAGCAGCGCCATGCCATGTCCTAGCCCGGAGATCGCTCATCGCTAGGCATACGCAGCGACGAATTCCGGGCGGTAGGTGGCTCGGTAGTTGTCGAGGGCCCTCTGAAGCATGGCGGCCCCGCGCGGAACGCCGGCCGTGAGCTGATCCCAGCCAAGGAAGCGCACCTGGTCCGGGATCCTGACCAGGCCAGTGATCGCGTCCCAGAAGGCATCCCAGTTCATGCCATAGAAGCCCGGGAAGCCCAGCTCCCGCATCAGAAGCAGATGCAGGGCCCGCTCGTCGGTCACCTCGCTGACATCAATGGTGATCATGGAGACATGCTTGCACGTGGTTGCACCGTTCTGACATCCACGAGTGACATCAACGACAGCGTGCGGCGGGCGGCGACAACCAGCACCCGTGTGCGGCACCGGTGCACGAGGCGAGCCGCCGCCACGCCGAGTGGACTGGCGCCCGGGGTCGACGAGTAGCACGTCGTTCGGTACGTCGTCGCAGATCAATGTGTAGTACTTGACCGCCATCCCCGTGCCCCTCCCGTTTCGGACGATTATCAGCTGAGGTGGGCGCGGATCCCCGTGCAGGGCTCTGTGCGGGGCCGGTGGTGGAGGCGTGGCCCCCGTGCGCTACCGTGGCTCGCTTTTGTCGCGAACCTAGGGGGGTTTGATGCGGCGAACCGCAGCAGCGGCGAGTGTCGTCACCGTGCTCGTTCCGCTTCTCCTGGCCGGCACCTCAATGGCGTCGGCCGCAGGCAATGGGACACTCACCGTCACGACGTTGGACCGGAGCGGCAAGCCGGTTCACGCCCAGGTGGCGGTCTACAACACCAAGACGAACGACTTCCGTTACATCGACAGCAACAAGGCGATGTCGCTGCCCAACGGCAGCTACGAGCTCGCCACGTCCATCGCGGACGCCGGTGACGAGCGCGCCACCGTCGGCGGTCACAGTGTGACGGTCTCCGGGTCCACCAAGACCACGTTCGACGCCCGGCAGGGCCGCGCGGTCAACGTCTCGCTCAGCCCGAACCCCGGCAGCGGATACGACCACACGGTCAGCGCGTACGTCTGCACCTCCGACAACGGACCCGCCACCATGGGCGCGTCCGCGGACGCGGGTGACCTGTATGTGCTCCCGTCGAGCAGCAAGGCGTACGAGCTGGCCTACGGCACCACGTACCAGCCGCGGTCGGCGACCGGCGGGGACTTCTGGGTGGCGTCCGCCAGGCACGCGGGCGGCGTGCCGTCCGGGGTCTCCGCGACGCTGAAGCAGTCCGCGCTGACCGCCCTCAAAGTGTCCGCCCGTTCGGGCCCCGACAGCGGAACGGCGTTCTTCTCGTTCAACTACTCGTCGTCGAGCGGCGACTCCTGCTCGTGGGGCCCGAACTCGCTCCAGTTCCAGCGTGACCTGCCCAACTCCTTCACCGCTCACCTCCCGGCCGGCCAATGGCAGGTGGGCCAGCAGGCCAACGACCTCATCTTCGACGGGTTCCACAGCTACGCGGCCGGCAAGACGACCGCACTGACCCTCGGCCACGCCGTCTGGGGACCCAGCGGGCGGCTGCCGAACACCTGGTACCACCAGCTGTACTTCGGGTCCATCAACCTGTTCGCCGACCCGACCCTGCCCGAGGGCGGGACGCTGGCCAGCGGCTCGGTGAAGCTGACCCACGCGGGCAAGACGCTCTACTCGCACAACTTCACCCCGTCGGGCGAGATCGACGCGCACCCGAAGATCCCTGGTGCCGGCTGGTACACGCTCACCGAAACCGGCCGGCGCAACCTGCCGTCGGGTTCGCTGTCGACCACCGTCGGCCTCAGCCTGCACTTCTACGCGGACCCCAGCAAGAACCAGCAGATCCGGGACTACATCACCCGGTTCTGGCCCGATGCGCTGAACTCCAGGAACCAGGCGGCCCCCGGGTCGACCACGACCGTCGTGCTGGGCATGCAGCGCAACGGCACGGACGACAGCACGGTGCAGCAGCTGTCGGACAGCGTGCAGTCGGTCAAGGCCTGGTACACCACCGACGACGGCGCCACCTGGCACGCCACCGCCGCGAAGCTGTCCAGCGGCAAGTGGACCATCGCCGTCCACAACCCGGCCTCCGGCCGCGTCGGCCTGCGCTCGACGGTCACCGACACCCACGGCGACAGCTCGACGACGACGGTGTACAACGCGTACGCCGTGAGCTGAGGCCGCCGGAGCCGCCGTTCGGACGGCCGCCGGACCGCCGTGGAGACGGCCACCGCACCCGCCGTCGAGACACTGGCGGTCCGCCCGAGGGATCCCGGGCGGGCCGCCGGGGCCCCGGTGCCGTTCTCGGTCCACTCGGGCACGGCCGCCCGGACGGCGAAACGCCACGTTAGTTTCCTCAGGCTGGGAACTCGGGCGGGGAGTAGTCGGTCCGGGGGTGTCGGACGGAATGCTGGTGGATCATGTCTGCTGACGGTGCGCCGCGCGACGGGGGTGATGACCATGCCGCCCGGGCAGCCTGGAGAGCCGACCGGCTGGGTGCCGCCGGAGGGACAGGCACGGCTGCGGGTCAGTGAGACGTTGGCCGCCGCAGCGAGGGGCGCCGACCACCCGCAGGCGGTACCGGGCGCGCTGTGCCAGGCGTGCGTACGGCTGCTGCCCGTCAGCGGTTCCTCGGTGTCGATCTCCGGCGGCAAGGGCGTACGCGTCACCTGGTGCGCCAGCGACCGGGTTGCCGCGCGGCTCGCCGAGCTGCAGTACACCGTGGGGGACGGGCCCTGCCAGACCGCGCTCGAACAGGGCGCCCCCGTCGTCGCCGCCGACCTCGCCGGCGGCCCCGACGCCCGCCGCTGGCCGATCTTCGCGCACGAGGCCATGGCCCTCGGTGTCCGCGCCGTCTTCTCGCTGCCACTCGGTGTCAGCGGCGCCGCGATCGGCACCCTCGACCTGTACAGCGACAGCGCCGGCGGGCTCACCGGACAGGACATGCGGACCGCCCTGTGGGTCCGCGACGCCGTCACCTACGCGCTGATGAGCCTCCAGGCGGCCGGGCACGACAGCACCGAGGAAGACACGGAGGACGAGGCAGCGTCCTGGGTGGCGGCCTCCGAGGCCGACCACACCGAGGTCTACCAGGCGGTCGGCATGGTGATGGTGCAGCTGGACCTGGACCCCGAGCAGGCCCTGGACCGGCTGCGGGCCCGCGCGTACGTCGAGGGCCGTACGGTCAGCCAGCTGGCCCGCGAGGTCCTGGCCCGCCGGCTCCGCTTCCGCAAGGAGCCGGACGACGGCGGTGACCGCAGGCACTACGTCGGCGAGGACGGGCGTGACGGCGGGGACGAGGGAAGGGACGGTGAACGGTGATGGGCCGTGAACAGCAGGTCGCCGAGGCGCTCGTCGGGCTGCCCGACTCCCTGGCCGACGACATCGACCCGGTGGTGCTGGTCGAGCGCCTGGCACGCAACTGCGTCGACATCACCGGAGTCGACATCACCGGAGCGGACGGGGTCGGCATCATGGTCGTCTCCGGCCGCGGTGATCTGCGCACCCTGGCGGTCACCGAGGAAGACGCGGGCGCGCTGGAGTTCTTCCAGCTCCAGGCCGACGAGGGCCCTTGTCTGGAGAGCTTCCGCGAGGACCGCCGTATCGACGTCCCGGACCTGGAGCACAGCGACGACCGCTGGCCGCAGGTCACCCCCTTCGCCGTACGGCGCGGGTACCACTCCCTGCACGCACTGCCCCTGCGCGTGCACCGGCAGACCGTCGGCGCCGTCAACCTCCTGCTGCGCCGGCCGGGCGGACTGCCCGAGCTGGACCTGGAGCTGGCCCAGGCGCTCGCCGACGTCACGGCCGTCGCGCTGGTCAACCGGCGCCCGGAGCGGCTGCGGCCGACCGACGTCAGCAACCGCGTCCAGGCCGCCCTCGCCGCCAAGGCCGCCGTCGACATGGCCACCGGGATGCTCGCCGAGACCGGTGAACTCTCCCTGGCCGAGGCTCGCGCGGCCCTGCGCGGCTACGCCGACGGCCACCGCCGCCGCCTGGTGGACACCGCGCACGCCCTGGTCCGGCGGGCCCTGTCCCCGGACGCCGTCCTCGCCGCCGGGACAGGGTGATCGACGACACCACCACCGCGTGCGGGCACGCCGCGCGCAAACGCGAACGGGTCGTCGTCGAGGACGTCGCCACCGCGCCGGACTTCGACGAGACCTCCCGGGCCGTGCTGCTAGCCGCCCACAGCTGTTCCCTGCAGTGCACCCCGATCCCGGGCCTGGCCGGGCGGCCGCAGGGCATGTTCTCCACCCCACGATCAGCCCGGGCACGCGTACACCGGGGCCGAACTCGGTGCGCTGGACCGGGTCGCCCGGGAGGCGGGGGCGTGGCTGGACTGGTACCGGACGACCACGCTCCGGGCCGCGCTGGAGGATCTGCACCGGCGGGCGCAGGGCGATGAGACTGATTGAGGCTCAGTAAGGCTCATGGGAAGGGCCGGTGCGAATCGGGCGCACACCGGCCCTACGACGTCGTACCGCCCTCAGCCGCACTGGCAGGGGCCGCCGGACTGGCACCCGCAACCGCAGCCCGAGCCGCAACCGCACGCGCCGATCAGCGCAAGGTTCCTGGTCTCGGCGGGCTGGTCGGTCTCGCGCTCCTGCGTGGGGTCGGGCGTGGTGCTGGGGGATTCGGCCATGGGTCCCTCCTAGAAGCTGGGGCAGGGATGCCCTCGGCTATTCCATGCCCGCTCCCCCAGGCGCATCAACGGCGCACAGAGGCGCCCCAGCGCTCCCAACCCCCTTCACCAAGCACCACCGAACACCCTGGCCCGCACCCGGCCGGCGCCGGCAGAGTGATCCGATCCTCACCGGCCGGGTACCGGCGAGCGATCCGGTCCCCACCCGCTGAGCGTCGGGCGAGGGACCGGGTCCCCACCCGGCGAGCGTCGGCGAGCGGTCCGGTCCCCACCCGTTGAGCGTCGGGCGAGGGACCGGGTCCCCACCCGGCGAGCGTCGGCGAGCGGTCCGGCCCCCACCCCGCGAGCGTCGGCGAGTGCTCGATCCCGCCCGCCTTCGGCGTCGGAGCAGCCTCGGCAGCCGTAGCCCCGCGAATCTCCCGGCCCTGGGCTGCAGTCCCGCGAAGCTCTCCGCTCCCGGTGGGCGCCGTCGAGGGACCCGGCCTCGCCCGGCAGGTGTCGCCGGAGGACCCGGTTCCACTCCACGAACGTCGGCGAGCGCCCGGTCCCGCCCGGCGTCGGTGTTGGAGCAGCCTCGGCAGCCGTAGCCCCGCGAATCTCCCCGCCCCAGGCCGCAGCCTCGGGTCGCAAGACCTCTGAGGCCCTGTCCGCCCGGGGCCGAAGGGCGTCGAGCGCCCCGAGCCCGCCCGGCAACCAGTGCCGGGGCAGGCCCGGAAGTCGAGGCTCCGTGATG
>NZ_JBVIJE010000071.1:0-8614 GCF_055581585.1 Streptomyces sp. NPDC031426 | reverse complement strand
GCCAGTTCTACCGGGGCTCCGCTTCTCGCGTCCGGCGTCTTTCCAGATCAGCCCTCACTTGCGGCCACGACCCGACCCGTAACTTCATGGCCTTGTCCTTTAGGTGGGCGAGGATGTCAAGAGGCCATCCCGCTGACACGCCGACTGAACAGCCGGTGCTGGGACGGCTGGGCGGTGAACCCGACTGGATCCAGGACGACGAGACCCCCGACTGTCCGACCTGCGCCAACCGCATGGCGTTCACGGCCGAGCTCGAAGAGGGCCATGACTTCGCCACCAAGGCGAACTTCGGCGGCGGGGGCCGTGGCTACCTCTTCAGCTGCCAACCCTGTGGTGAGGCCGCGTTCCTCTGGCAGAACTGAACACTGCCCTCAAGGGTCATGACCGAAGCCACAGCCGGATCGCTGCGACGGTGGCGGTGCCGTGAAAGACGTACGCCCGCTTGTCGAACCGCATCGCCACAGCGCGGAATGCCTTGAGCGTGTTGATCGTTCGTTCCACGTCATTGCGGCGGGCATACCGCCCACGGCGACGCCACTGGCCACCGTGGGGCTCCTGCGTGGCCGATCGGCACGGCCTTCCAGTCGAGTCGGTCGAGTGCCTCGAACAGTCCCGGCTGGTTGCCCATGGCGTAGACGACCACACGATCAGCAGGATCCGTGCTCTTATGTCAAATCTCTGCGTACATGGGTTCGAGACGCGACACCGCAGGTGGGCGACAGCCTCATCCCACCATGCGAGAACGCACGAGCCATGGGCGTGGCCCCCGACACGGACTTTTCTAGCGGGCTCACGGTTGTCCGGTATCGGCGCGTGGGCACCAGACGACAATCGCCGGACAACGGGCGACGCGGTGGCACGACGGAGCCCTGCACGTCGGCGCAGGTCACCGCCGTGCAGGGCTCCGTGATGTGTATTTCCGTCACTCTCAGAGGGACGACTCCTCCAACCCGCCAAAGTTGACGCCGGTTACATCAGCCATCTGTCTTGCCCCTCCGAACATTGAGGAGCGCCTATGACTTTCAGACAGAAATTTGATATGCCAGCTATCCGACCGGTCTCAGCGCCCGCGCGAGCGCGTCGACGGTCACCCCGACGATCGCCCGGAGTTGCTCCGGGCTCGACCCGGCCCTACCCATCACCGCGAGAGACTGGTTCACGGCCGCTACGTGTACGGCGAAGTCCTCGGCGTTCTCGTCGGACATTCCGCCGGCCTTCAGCGCGGTGCGCAGGCGCGGGCGCTGGAGGCCGAACAACTCTTTGACATGCTCTGCGACGCTCGGGCTCAGTGCCGGACTCGCCATGACCGACTGGGCCATGAGGCATCCGTCGGGCACGGCGGGGTCGGCGATGCGCCCCAGGGTGACGTCGAAGAACGCACGGACGGCGGCGACGGGGTCCTCGGCCGCGTACGAGAGGGCGGCGTCGAACTTGTCGCCGTAGCGCGTGGCGTAGCGATCCAGGCAGCGAAGGAAGAGCGCGTCCTTGTCGCCGAGCGAGGAGTAGATCGAGCTGCGGTTCAGGCCGGTCGCCCGGGACAGGTCGTCGAGCGAGGTGTCGGCGTAGCCGGAGCGCCAGAACTGGATCATCGCGGCGTCGAGCACCGTGTCCATGTCGAACTGTTTCTTGCCTGCCATGCGGCCCATCCTCTCATCTTGGACTGATCAGTTCAAGACGTGCTAGCGTCGAATCACGGTCCACCCGCCTCGATGGAGGATTCCCATGACCAACCCCGTCCCCGCCCTGCCCCTGCTTGACCTGGCCGGATTCACGCACCGCTGGGTCGACGCCGACGGCGTCCGCCTGCACGCCGTCGAAGGCGGTCGGCCGGACGGACCGGCCGTCGTCCTGCTCACGGGGTTCCCGCAGACGTGGTGGGCCTGGCGAAAGGTCATGCCTGCTCTCGCCGATCGGTTCCGGGTCATAGCGATCGACCGGCCGGGCCAAGGCAGTTCCGAGCATCCGGAGCTCAGCTACGACACGCACACGGTCGCCGCGCACATCCAGGCGGCCGTGAACGCTCTCGGCGTGCGGGACTACTGGCTCGCCGGGCACGACATCGGCGCCTGGGTCGCCTTCTCCCTCGCCCTGAACCACGAGAGCCGACTGCACGGGGTCGCGCTGCTCGACGCCGGAATTCCCGGTATCACCATGCCGGAGGCGATCCCCCTCGAGCCGACTCTGGCGTTCAAGACCTGGCACTTCGCGTTCCACGTGGTGCCCGATCTTCCCGAGACGCTGATAGCCGGCCGCGAGCGGGAGTACATCAGCTGGTTCCTGAAGACCAAGTCCCTCGCGCCCGACGCGTTCGAGGAAGCAGAGCTCGACCACTACGGCGCGGCCCTCGCCGTCGATGGCGGCCTGCGCGCCGGCCTCGCCTGCTACCGCGACGCCGCCGAGTCCGCGCGCAAGAACCGCGCGGCACTCGAGCAACGGCGGCTGACCGCGCCCGTCCTCGCAATCTCCAGCAGCCACGGCTCGATCCCGGATATGGCGGCCTCCATCAGCCCGTGGGCCGAGAACGTGACCGGCGTCATCGTGCCCGACGCCGGTCACTACATCCCCGAGGAGCAGCCCGAGGCCGTCGCCGCCGCCCTCACCGACTTCTTCAGCGGCCGTTAGTGCTCTAGTAGGAGGGTGATCCCCATTGCCGTCGGGGGCCCGTCAGTTACGGGCCCGCCCCGCGCGCCTACGGACGTGCCGTGAACCGCCCGTCGCCCCGCTTGTGCAGCCAGCCCCGGGCGGCGGGCTTGGTCATCTTCGCCCGCAAAGGTTCCAGCTTGCCGTGTGCCGAGGCGTCCAGCCCCAGCCGCTCGCTGACCGCCCTGACCCGCACCGGGCCGTCCGCCTCCCGCACGATCGCCAGGATCTTGCGGTAGTCGCCGGGCAGCCCGCCTTCGTCGGCCGCGTCGCCGCGGTGCGGGATGAGCAGGACTGCCCGCCCGGCCACCTTCGCCGATGCCGGAGCGACAGCCCGGCGTCGGCCCGGGCCTGCTCGGCCAGGCGGTTCAACACTTCGCTCCGCGATCGCCAGTTCGTGCCGCTCGGCCTGCCTCTTGGAGTGCTTGCCCAACTTTTCGGCGAGAGCGTCCAGTTCGCTCCGGCGGGCGGTGATCCGCTGCCGTTCCTGCATCCCCCGTGCCCTCCAGCGTTCTCACGGCGTGCCGACCTGCTGGCGGATCGTAGGCGGAGGCCGGTCGTGGGCGCAGCCAAACCCGGCATCCCGCCAGAGCCGGACCTGCCCGATGATCTACACCATGGTCATCGGCCGCCGGCCGCCACGAGCACCCAACTTGCTATTCACACCAGACCCGTGACCTGCGACTTCGCGATGGACACCGCTCAATGGCGAACCGGGCAAACCGTCCGCAGCGACGCGTACACACGCGATCAGTTCATCTCGCTGGCTGAGAACGCATCAGCCCTGACCTGTACACGAGTTTGTGAGGCCCTCGAAGGCTCTGCAGAAATCGAACAGTTCATGACTTGCGGCAGCGTGGGCCCCTGCCGAGAGTTCAGCAGGGGCCCACGGCGTAAACGGTTAGGAAGGGTCGGGACCTGTCCTCGATGAGCAGTATGCCGCCGGCATCAGCTACCTTCTGCTGCCGGTCTCACGGCCCGGCCTCATTTCAGGTGCCGTGTGAAGAACTGGGCAGCGGCTTCTCCCGCGAATTGCGGGACGCCGGTGTGACCGCCCATATTGGCGTGCAGGGACTTCTCCTTGGAGCCGAAGGCGTCAAACAGGTCCAGGGACGCCTGCCGGTCGTTACCTTCGTCGTCCCACTGCAGCAGGACATGCAGCGGAATAGTGACCTGCCGGGCTTCCTCGAACATGACGCGAGGTACAAGACTTCCCGCGAACAGACCGGCGGCCACGATGCGCGGCTCGACCACCGCTAGCCGGATGCCGATAGAGATCACTCCCCCCGAGTACCCGACCGGACCGCCGATCTCGGGTAGCGACAGGAAGACGTCCAGCGCGGCCTGCCATTCCGGGACCGCCTTGTCGACCAGCGGGAGGATGAGGGCGTCGACAATCCCGTCGCTGACTGGCTCGCCGGCCTGCATCGCCCGGCGCAGGTCGGCGCGGGCCTGGTCGACGGCGGGCCAACTGGGCCGGACGCCGCTTCCGGGGAGCTCGATGGTGGCCGTGGCGAACCCCTCCGCCGCACAGTGCCGGGCCCGGGCCACCAGTCGGGGGTACATTTTGCGCAACCCGAGCGTGGGGTGGCCGAGCAGGATCAAAGGCACCGGTGCGGAAGTGGATGCGGCTTCGGGCGTCCACAGGATGCCGGGGATCTCACCGAAGGTGAATTCGCGTTCGAGGACGCCGTCGTCGAGGCGTTGCTCGGAAGTGAAATGCATGGTCGTGCCTTTCGGGAGTGCACTACAACGGCGCTCCCGGACGACCTGTCTATCGCCCGACCGTGACCCCGGAGGGGAGCACCCATGTCAATACTGCGTTCACGGGTACCACCTCCTCGCTCTCTCGCACGGCCTCCGGAAATGTAGCAGTGGTCGGCCCTCGTCCGTCAAACGGTTTTTGCGGAGTCTTCGTGGCCGGGCGCCACGGAGACGTTGCGCAGAGCTGCTGGGGGGCCTCGTCGCGGGTTTCCCTAGTGGTGGCTCTGCGACGGCGAGGTGCATTCGTGCTGTCGTTCCTCACGAACATCGAACACGTCGCACCCCCGACGCCTCCCAAACTCGTGTACAGGTGCTGTTCGTTCTCGTGAACAAAGCCACTCGTCCAGGCCGCCGCCGACAACGACCGCTACGCGCTGCGCCGTTCGGCCGAGATCGGCCACAACCTGCTGTGGGACGCCGCCGGCCTGCTCCACGACCAGGACACCCGTACGGTCTCGACCCAACTCACCGACCGCGAACGGCTGATGGTCCAGCTCGCCGGCCAAGTCACCCAGACCCTGGAGCGCATCCGTACCGAGGCCCGCTTTGGCGAGGAGAACCAGCCCGGCGGGCACGAGGCACGGCAGGGCCCCTACCCGCCCAGCCTTACGCGCACGACCTGGCCAACACCCCGCCGCACGCCCGGCACGCCAGCACTGAAGGCAGAGCGCCCCATGACCCAGGCCCAGCCCGACAACGCGATGCGCACAACGGACGTCTACCTCCTCTTCGCACACGAGCCGTACTACCCCGGCGACGGCGCCCAGGAGATCAACACCACCGTGGTGGCCGCCGCCTCCCTGCTGCACCCGCAGGTGCGCCAGCCCGACGGCGTCCGCATCCACGACCTCCTCACCCGCGCTCGTCGAACGGGCGAGATCATCCCGCTGGCCGCCCTCACCCACGAATTGGGCGGCGGTGCCGACTGGCCCAAGGTCGGCGACCGGGAGGGCGTCACCACCGACCTGGTCCAGCTCGTCCACGCCGGCCGGTGCGACGCCCTCAGCCTCGGCCTGCCCGAGATCGCGCGGGCCCTGCTGTGCACAGGGCCGCACCACCACGTCCGCGCCTACGACGCCGCAGCCGACGACTTCCTCGTCTACGGGGCCACGGAGCGCGAGACGGTCCTTGCAGAAATCGGCAGGTACCTCACCCAGCTCGTGGCCGAGCAAGCCCTCTGGCCCGGCGACGGTCTGCTGCCTCCGCACACCGACCAGGTATGAGACCGCTGAGAGTGGAACCCCAGGTCCCCGACCAAACCCCGACCACGAGACCCCGACCATGGTCACGAGCGGGAAGCAGCCCCATGGCCGGGGCCGTGGTCGGTGCTTGGTACGGCAGTCGGACTTCGTGATCTGACTCAGTTCGACGCGGTGAGTACTGGCGTCTTCGCTGGTGGGACCAGTGCATGCGGGGTCGGCCCTAGCTGACAGGCCACACGATTGGGCTGCCCGCTCGTACGTAGTCGGCGTATTCGTCCATGCCGAGGCCGCGGTTCATCCTTCTGCTCCGGACTGCCCCGGTCAGCGACTCTGCCAGCTCGAGCGCCCCAGCGGCTCGGATGCGATCCCGAGTTCACGGAAGGGCATGCACTCGTGCGCTGATCGAGGTTCTGCTGCTGCACCGGCACATGAGCCACGACCACGTCGTCGCCGGGATCGCAGCCGCCCTGCAGGCTGGGGCTCTCACCGCGGACGCGGTGGCCCTGGAAGCCCGCCTCGCTGCCGAACGCGAAACTCCTGGCGAGCAAGCCCCGGACACGGTGCCGGGCTATGTCGCCTCTCCGGTGGTGTCGCTGACCGCGCGCAGGCTGGCCGCGCTGCCCCCGGATCCCAGGCCGCTGCCCTCGGTGGCCGCCTACGACCAGCTCCTTCGTCATACCCGGTCTCCGGCCGAGCGCCCCACCAGTTAAGGGAGTCCCCGCCATGAGCGCCACCCGTTCCCGTGGTCTGACCGAGCCCGCCGCCGACGCGGCCATCGACGCGGCCTGCCGCAACCTGCGTCTGCCCACCATGCGGAGCCAGTTCTCCGAGCTCGCCGACGCCGCAGCCCGCGATCAGATGACTTACCGCGGGTTCCTGGCCGAGCTGCTGATGGCCGAGTGCGACGACCGCAATCGCCGCCGTTCCGAGCGCCGGATCAAGGCCGCGGGTTTTCCCCGCGAGAAGACGCTTCGCACGTTCGACTTCGAGGCGAACTCCGCCATCGACCCGGCGGCCATCCATACGCTGGCCTCGTGCGACTGGGTCCGCAAAGGGCTGCCGCTGTGTCTGATCGGCGACTCGGGGACCGGCAAGTCGCACCTGCTGATCGCGCTGGGCACCGAGGCCGCGATGGCCGGCTTCCGGGTCAAGTACGTCCTGGCAACCAAGCTGGTCAACGAGCTGGTCGAGGCCGCTGACGAGAAGCAGCTGACCAAGACCATCGCCCGCTGCGGACGAGTCGATCTTCTCTGTATTGATGAACTGGGTTACATGGAGCTGGACCGGCGCGACGCCGAACTGTTGTTCCAGGTGCTGACCGAGCGCGAGGAGAAGAACAGTATGGCGATCGCCTCCAACGAGTCCTTTTCTGCGTGGACCAAGACGTTCACCGACCCCCGGCTCTGCGCGGCCATCGTGGACCGTCTCACCTTCGGAGGCAACATCATCGAGACGGGCAGCGACTCCTATCGCCTTGCCCACACCAAAGCGCGCCAGCAGACAACTGCAGGCTCCTGACCACACCCGGGCCTTCCGCTGGCATGATCGTTGGTCATGGACGACTGGTACCTGCAGACAGGCCACGGGGTTCGATTCGAGTGGGGTCCCACAGGCGCGGATCGCCTGGCAGCAGACGCCGCCTGCATCGTGGTCGTCGATGTGCTGTCATTCACCACCTCGGTGACCGTCGCGGTGGAGTCTGGGACACGCGTCTTCCCCTATCGCTGGCGTGATGCGACTGCTTCCACATTCGCCGATCAAAAAGGCGCGGCCCTGGCAGTCGGACGCCGGATGGCCACCACGTCATCGCCCTGGTCGCTGTCTCCCGCGGCACTACGACGCGCTCCCTTCACCCCCCGCTTGGTCCTTCCCTCACCCAACGGTTCCGCCATCGCTGCCTCGGCCGGCGCGTCACGTGTGGTCGCCGGGGCTCTCCGCAACGCAACGGCTGTGGGCCACTGGCTCGTCCGCCAGGGCTACGGGACCGCCGACCGGGCCGTCGCGGTGATCGCCTCGGGCGAGCGGTGGCCCGACGGGAGTCTGCGGCCCGCCATGGAGGACCTGCTCGGCGCGGGAGCCATCATCGCGGCACTGGATGAACGGCTCAGCGGCATGCTCTCACCGGAAGCCGCGGTGGCAGCGGCCAGCTTCCAAGCGACGCCGGACGTCAGTGCCGCAGTGGCCACCAGTTCATCCGGGCGGGAACTCATCGGCGGGGGGTTTGCCGAGGACGTCGTTGTCGCCACCGAGCTGGACGCCTGCACCGCAGTTCCCGTCCTCATCGAAGGGGCGTTCACCGTCGCTCAGTGACTTGGAGTGGGGCCAATCGACTCGTTCACGCCACCTCGCGAAGATCACTCATCGTGGCCAACAGGCTCGTTCCCGTGGGGCCACCAGACTCGGTCGAAGCCAGGCTGCCGCTCGGCGGTTCGGCTCGAGCCTTCGGAGTGTGGAGGCCGGCCTTGGCATGCGTCCAGTGGTGGCTCCGCCCCCTCGCCCCGCCGTCGGCCGACGCCGTGGTGCACGCCCCCGGGGCGGGCGGCCCTACTTTGCGTCCGGGAGGCGCGGAACGGGCCTTGGTGCGCCGTGCCTTAACCGCCCCCCGGGGCCGACGGCCCCGGGCCTGCGCCCGATCGTCCCGGGTCACGTCAGGGGCCCGGCCCCAGCCCCCGTTGGGCCCCCGTCAGGGGGCGTGCCCCTACCGGCCGACGGCCGGTTTCGCGTGTGTGGGGGAGTCGGTGTCGTAGGGCACCCGCGGGCGGTGGCGCTGGCGGCCCATGGTGCCCTGGGAGACGCCCAGCAGCTTGGCGATGGAGGTGATCGAGCGGCCCGGGTCGGGCAGCAGGTCCGCGGGCGGCGCGGATGGCTTGCTCCTCAATGACCGCCCAGCCCGCCCGGCCGTCCGTCGTGCCCTGTGAGCTGCACCCCGTTTCGTGGAGTCCCTGAAGCCAGGCTTATGATCCTGGCCCGAAGGAGAACCACGAGCAGTGCCAGCACCACGTAAGTAC
>NZ_JBVIJE010000070.1:0-8713 GCF_055581585.1 Streptomyces sp. NPDC031426 | reverse complement strand
TTCCTGGACCAGCACGGCATCGCCCGGGCGAAGTCCTGGCGAACGCTGGGCAGTTGACCTCCACTGCTTCAAGATCCCCGACAGAGTCAAGCTAGCCCCTGCATCCGTCAGACCGTGTTTGAGATCTTGCGTATCTTGCGGTCAGGGTGATCGTTGACTCTGCTGTGGCTGGTGGGGGCCATCCGTCACATCTGACGGATGAACAGTGGGAGTTGGTGGAGCCGTTGCTGCCGCCCGCGCGTGTGGGGCCGAAGGGCGGGCGGAGGGAGAAGCATCCGCGACGGCGGATCGTCGATGCGATCTTTTATGTGGTGAGGACCGGGTGCGCCTGGCGGCAGTTGCCGAAGGACTTCGCTCCGTGGCCCACGGTGTACTGGTACTTCTCGTGGTGGCATGACGACGGCACGGTCGGACAGATCCATGACGCCCCGCGCAGCCAGGTCCGTGGGGCCGACGGCCGCGACACCAACCCGAGCGCCGGGCTGATCGACTCGCAGTCGATCCGTACCGTCGGCACCGTCCCGGCCGCTATCAGGGGATTCGACGCGGGCAAGAAGGTGAAGGGCCGCAAGCGGTTCATCGGTGTCAGAAGCTGCAGCAGATCGTGCGCCGGGGCAGCACCAGTTCGGTGCGCTACCGGCGCGCGATGATGCTGCTGGCCTCGGTCGGCGGGAACCGCGTCCCGGTGATCGCCCAACTGGTGCAGGCCGACGAGGACACCGTCCGCGACGTGATCCACCGGTTCAACGAGATCGGCCTGGCCTGCTTGGACCCTCGGTGGGCGGGAGGCCGTCCCCGCCTTCTCAGCACTGACGACGAGGACTTCGTCGTCCAGACGGCCACCACGCGCCCGACCAAGCTCGGCCAGCCCTTCACCCGCTGGTCCCTCCGCAAGCTCGTCACCTACCTGCACCGGGTCCACGGCCAGGTCATCCGCATTGGCCGCGAGGCGTTACGGTGCCTGCTCGCCCGCCGCGGCGTCACCTTCCAGCGCACCAAGACGTGGAAGGAGTCGCCCGACCCCCGAGCGCGACGCCAAGCTCGACCGGATCGAGGAGGTCCTGGACCGCTTCCCGGACCGCGTCTTCGCGTTCGACGAGTTCGGTCCCCTCGGCATCCGGCCCGCCGCAGGCACGGGCTGGCCCCCTCCGGCCACCCCCAGCGGCACCCGGCCACCTACCACCGCACCCACGGGGTCCGCTACTTCCACGGCTGCTACTCGATCGGCGACGACAAGTTGTGAGGCGTCAACCGGCGCAGGAAGGGCGCCGGCAACACGCTGGCCGCCCCCAGGACGATCCGCGCGGCCCCGCCGGACGGCGCCCCCCTCTACGTCATCTTGGACAACCTGTCCGCCCACAAGGGCCAGGAGATCCGCCGCTGGGGGTGTTGTCCACTCACGCCGAGTCGAGCACGGCGCTCAACAACCATCTTCGCTACTTTCGCAAGCACTTCTCCGGCACCGAGCTGGAATTCAAGTACACGCTCGATCCGGCGCCGGACATCTGGGCAGCGTCCATGGAGCTACTCAAAGCCCTGCGCGACGGCAACTGGAGGGCTGCCGACGGAGTTCCGGGAAGAGTTCAGATCCACCACACCGAGAACCACCTTTTCGACGTCACCGGCCCCGAGCCCGAGATCGGCTACGCCTCCTTCATCCCCACCGTCACCGCCGGGCACGTGCTCAAGCGGAAGTGGTTCACCGAGGACACCTTCGCCCGCCGCGAAGAACTCACCCCCGGCCTCGACGTCACCCCGACCGCTTCGAGGCATACCCTGAGCGAAGAACTGGGCCTCCAGGTCCGAGCCATGCCGCCCTTCCAGCGCGTCCGATACGACATCCAGTGCGAGTCGATGCGCACCGGCCACGTCTACGGCACCTTCCTCGATCGTTGCTCGCTCCTGGCAGCACCCTAAGTGGTGCTCTCCCAATGCGAGCTGGAGTACCTGCGCTCCCGCAGCGTCCTCGGCCATGACCAGGACGAGGTCCTGCACGAAATGGAACGCATCAACGCCTGGCTCCGCAGCCACCTCTCCTCCCGTGGGTGGGCGACCGAACACACCTATTACTCGAAGCGCAGCTTCCTACGCCACGCCGTCGATCTCCGCCCGGAACTAGCCCCTGTGATGGCCATGCCCGCGCCTGGTAATCCCCCACAGGAGGCACTGGAACCCACACTAACCCCGCCGACGTCCGCCTCCTGGCCTTGCTCCAGGACTACGTTGGGGACGTCGTCCACATCACCGTCGGCGCGCTCGTCACACGCTGGCGCGGAGAGCCGGCCGACCAGCCCGCCGAGAGCGTCGGCGACTGGCGCTGGTGGCCTCTAGACGCGCTGCCCCTGGACCTCTTCGAGTGCAGCGCCCAGGTCCACGGGTCTCGGTGATATTCGGTACCGATGTCGAGGCTCACGTCCTAGCCTCTCCATCAACGCGATGACGGAGACGAGTAGCCCGGGATCACGCGAGCCGAGAGAGCTGCCAGCAGCTGGGAAGGCAGCCTCGCGTCCCAGGGTGAATCCACTCCCGAGTGCGGGGAGGAACGGCCGGCCTCATGGGCGGCCCAATGCCCCGCCGGTTGACCCCCGTGACCAGGTCGTGAATGAGGCCACCACATGGTGGTGGCGAAGGCGCGGTGGCACCGCGAGATGCCCTTTCTCGCCCGCGCTCCCAAGGGATCACGTCACGACGGCTGATCGAATGGAGCACCGGCAGAATGATCGATGTCACCCTGATTCGCCAGAACCCGGAGTACGTCCAGCAGGCGCTGGCCAAGCGGGCGGTCCACGTCGACCTCGGCGCGTTCCTGCGCTTGGACGACGACTACCGGCAGGTGCGCACCGAGGTAGAACGCCTGCGCGGGGACCGCAAGAGGATCTCCGGCGACATCGCGAAGCGGCAACGGGCTGGTAAGGGCGCGGCGGACCTGCATCCGGAGGCGACGGCCGTCAGCGAGCAACTGACCGCCGCCGAGACGCGGTGCGCTGAACTGGAACAGGCCCGGCAGGCCTTCCTCGATCCGCTGCCGAACCTGCCCGACGCGGATGTGCCGGCCGGAGGCAAGGAGAACAATGAGGTCGTCCGCGAAGTGGGACGACGCCCGGAGTTCGGGTTCAGGCCCAAGGATCACGTGGAGCTCGCCCGGCGCCTCGGTCTGGTCGACTTCGAGCGGGGTACGAAGCTCGGCGGCAGCGGCTTCTGGCTCTACCGGGGTAACGGTGCGCTCCTCGAGTGGGCGCTGCTGAACTACTTCGTCGAAGCCCATGTGCAGGACGGCTACGAGTTCGTGCTGCCGCCGCACGTGCTGACGTTCGCGGCCGGGTATGCGGCGGGCCAGTTCCCGAAGTTCGCCGACGAGGTGTTCGCTCTGGAGGACGGAGAGCAAGGCCCGGAGCGGTTCTTGCTGCCGACCGCGGAGACCGCCCTGGTCAACCTCCACCGGGACGAGACGCTGCCCGAGGCCGAGCTGCCGAAGCGGTACGTCGCCTATACGCCGTGCTACCGCAAGGAGGCCGGCGGCTACCGCACGGCCGAACGGGGGACCCTGCGAGGGCACCAGTTCAACAAGGTCGAACTGTTCCAGTTCACCCACCCCGACGCCTCCGACGCCGCGCACGAGGACCTCCTCGGCAAGGCTGAGGAGTTGGTAAACGAACTGGGCCTGCACTACCGGATCACACGGCTTGCGGCCGGAGACACCAGCGCAGCGATGGCCAAGACCTACGACGTCGAGGTGTGGCTGCCGAGCGTCGGCTCGTACGTTGAGGTCAGCTCAGTGTCGAATGCCCGCGACTACCAGGCGAGGCGTGGCAACATTCGCTTCCGGCCCCGGCAGGGCAGGGCCGCGTACGTGCACACACTGAATGCCTCGGGACTGGCCACCAGCCGCCTGGTGCCCGCGCTCCTGGAGCAGCACCAGCAGGCCGACGGCACCGTGGCGGTCCCGGACGTCCTGCGGAAGTGGGTCCCGAGCGGTGTCCTTGCAGCACCGGTGTCGGTCTGACGCCGGGAGGGTCGACCGTCGTGCGCTGAATGTGTGTCCCGCAGCTCAGAATGTCCAGCCACGCCGGTCGGCCAGCCATCGCAGTGTGACCTCTCCACACCACGTCTGGTGCTGGCGAATGTGCGGTGACCAGTCTGCTGGGGGCTGTCCGCCGGAGGTGAGGAAGAACCCCGAGAGGGCGGCCAGCGCCGCATCGAGTTGCTCGTCGGCGACTCCGTCGGCGGTGGGGTGCTGGGTAAACAGGGTGGTGGCATCGTGGCCGTCGGCGTAGGCGGTGGCCAGGAGCAGGACGAGGTCGAACCAGCTTGCCCCTAGGCAGGGCCAGTTCCAGTCGCAGATCCACGCCGTGCCGGATGCGTCGATCAGCACGTTGTCCTGACGCAGGTCGTGGTGGAGAACGGCTTTGCCTGCGACGGCTTCCCGCCAGCGGCTTTCCAGACTGGCCAGCACTTCCAGTAGATCGAGTGGCATCCAGGAAGGGAGGGCGTCCTTGGGCGTGGCGCCACCGGCGAGGTTGCGCCAGTCGGTGAAGTCACCGTCGTCCCCTACTGGCTTGAGGCCACCGTGCTGAAGTGATGCGGGTGAGGTGGAGAGGGCCTCTGCAATGACCGTGTAAGTGTCGAGGGTGGCCGTGAGCTCGTCGGGCTTCCATGGCGTGGCGGGCAAGCGGCCGCCGTCGACAGCATCGATGCCGAGGACGACCCATCCGTCGTGCTCCTCCATCCATTGCAGGTGTGGTGCCGGAATCTTTGCGGGGAGCGCCTGGTTGATCATGGCTTCCCGCCTGTAGCAGTCGGCGACCACAGGGTTGTCCAGGCTGTTGACCACTTTGATGAACTGAGGTCCGGACGTCCCACGGAGTACGGCGGCGAAGCCGCTGGTGAATCCGCTCCCTGCGCTGGGCCCGGCCTGGACGTCGCCCCGAGGCGTTGTGCGATGAGTCGGCGAACGTCCTGAGGGAGGCCTCCCACTGTGGGCGTACCGCCGTGGCGTCGTACCGGAGGCGGGGGGTGATGATGGTGGGCATGCTGTCAGGATGGGGGGAATTGCGTTCCCCGACGCCACGGAGTTGTCGCGTGAACCCGTTTGCGTCCATGCGCCGGCCGAGTGGTCGTAAGTCTGGGCCTCCCAAGAGAAATTCGCTGTCTCTCGGGGGGCTGGCTCGATATCGTCCGTGGCAACGCGATGACGGAGACGAGTAGCCCGGGATCACGCGAGCCGAGAGAGCTGCCGGCAGTTGGGAAGGCAGCCTCGCGCCCCAGGGTGAAGACCCTCCTGAGTCGCTCGCACCGCTGTTCCCGAGGGGAGGGTCGGCAAACGCCTGCCCCATCAACTGACGTCCTGTGCTCTCAGGGTGAGTGCTCAGGCGAGCGAGAGGGCGCCTGGTCGGCGAGGGCCTGCTGTCCCGTGCTCTGGGCGAAACCGATCAGCTCTTCGAGGGTCCAGCTGAGCCGACCACTGCGCAGGTCGTTCGTGACGGTTCGGATCCAGTCCAGTTCTGCGGCGGTCATCGCGCGCAGATACTCCTCCTCGAGTGTGGTCACCCGCGGCAGGCCGTGAACCTCCGTCTGCTCCATCAAGGTCTTGTCGCGCTCGTCAAGGCTCTGCGCGAGTGCCGCGGCGCGCTGTTCCAGTACGTCGAGGGCGTCCTCCGGGGCAAGCATGAGGATGAAGGACAGCGCGGCGGGGAACTGGGGGAACTCCTGCTTCGGTGCGGCCAGCATCTCGGTGAGCCAGATGCGCATGGTCGAGCGCCCCGCGTCGGTCAGCTCATACACCGTCCGCTCGGGGTACTGCTGGTCGCGGCCGGTCTCCCGGACCGTGACCAGGCCCGCTGCGAGTAGCCGGTCGATCGTCCGGTAGAGGCTCGCGCGCTGGCCGACGTTGACGACCTGGTCCTTCCCCCACTGCTTGATCAATCTCTGGATGCCGTACGGGTGCAGCGGCTGGAAGTGCAGCAGGGCCAGCACGGTCAGGGCCAGTGGGGAGCTGCGGGGCGGGGTGCTCATGCCCGCATGTTACCCACATCGAAACTAGTTGACTTGAGACTAGTCTCAGTGAAACTATCAACTGTCAGGAAATGAGCGGGCCCTCGATCGGACGGAGACCACGGAGATGACCACCACCAGCACGCAGACCGCCGCCGCCACCGAGCGCGTCCACGCCGACCACGCCGCGACCAAGCGGCTGGGCAACTGGACCCGCGCCGGACACATCCAGGTGCGGGCCCGTCGGGGCCTTGCCGTGCTCGACCTGCGCTCCCCGGACCTGCCCGACGACATCGAGCTGTGCCTGGATCTCCAACGCGCCACGGTCAAGCTGCTGGTGCCGGAAGACGCCGTCGTCGAGCACTGGGACCTGCGTTGGACCGCTCGCGGCAAGGTCAAGGACGCGCAGGGCCGGACCGCCGGGGAACCGGCCCTCGTCGGGGCCCGCCGGATCCGCCTGACCGGTGTCGCAGCCGACAGCGAGGTGCGCGTGCACCGCGGCGGCATTGCGGTCCTGAGCGCCATGTGCTCCCGCGCCTACCTCCAGGACCTGCGCCTGGCCCACAGGGCGGGCGGTCACCCGACCGTCGACGACCCGGCACGCTCGCACGGCCACTGAACACCCGACCAGGTACGGAAAGGGGGCAGACACATGTCTGCGATCAAGACGGCGGCCGTCATAGGAGGCGGCATAGCCGGACCGGTAACGGCCCTCGCGCTGCGCAGGGCGGGCATCGCGGCGACCGTCTACGAGGCTTACGAGAACACGGCCGACGGCCTCGGCGGCATGCTGATGATGGCGCCCAACGGGCTCAGCGCCCTGGAAGTCGTCGGCGTGGACCAGCACTTGGCCGGTCAGCCGATCCATCGCATGGTCATGACCGACGGACGGGGCCGGCGGATGGCCGAGTTCGGCGGGCTGACGGGCCTGCCGCCCAGCCAGGTGATGTGGCGCGCAGACCTGTACCGGGCGGTGCGCGAGCAGGCCGCCGCGATGGGCGTACAGACCGTGTACGGCAAACGCTTGGCCGGAGCCGAGGAGACTCCTGCGGGTGTCACCGCCGCGTTCACCGACGGGACCCGGGTGACCGCGGACGTGCTGGTCGGGGCGGACGGTATCCGGTCGACGGTCCGGCAGCTGATCGACCCGGCAGCACCCGGCCCCCGGTACACCGGCCTGCTCGGTTTCGGTGCGCACTCGAAGGCGGAGGTCCCGCAGGCGCGGCCGGACACCATGTACTTCGCCTTCGGCGAGCACGCGTTTCTCGGCTACTGGCCGGTGCCCGGTGGAGGCACCGCCTGGTTCGGCAACCTGCCGTACGACGAGCCGCTCAGCGCGGAGCAGGCCCGTGCGACGCAGTCGGCCGCATGGATGCGGATCCTGCGGGAGAAGTACGCCGAGGACGTGCCCGGCCGTGATCTGCTCCGGGGCACCGACGACGAACTCCTCACGTTCGGAGGGCTGGAGATCCTGCCGTCGGTGCCGAAGTGGTACCGCGGCCGGATGGTCCTGGTCGGCGACGCGGCCCACGCGCCGTCCTCCAGCTCCGGACAGGGCGCGTCCCTTGCGGTGGAGAGCGCGGTGCAACTGGCGCGGTGTCTGCGGGACATCCCCGAGGTGGGCGCGGCGTTCGCGACGTACGAGCGGCTGAGGCGGGCCAGGGTGGAGAAAGTCGCAGCCCAGGCCGCGAAGACCAACAGCCAGAAGTCGATGGGGCCGGTCGCGACGAAGATCATGGCCTTGCTGATGCCGCTGGCGACGCGGACGTTCCTCAAGCCGGAGAAGATGTTCGGCTGGACGCACCGGTACCGGATCGACTGGGACGCGCCCGTGGTGCCCGTGGTGCCCGTCTGACGCGCAGGCCAGATGCTCATGCTCGAAGGGCTCACGTTCGAGCATGACGCGGTGATCTGCGTCGGCTACCACTCGCGGGCCGGCGCGCTGGGCGTACTGAGCCACAGCTTCATGGTCCATGAGATCGAAGACATGTGGTTGGACGGCCGGCCGGTGGGCGAGATCGGCCTGGCCCATGCCACCGCGGCCGCCCTCGGAGTCCCGGTGGCGGTCCTCACCGGTGACGACCGCGCCTGCGCGGAGATGACGGAGTGGGACGCCTCCGTCACCACCGTGGCCGTGAAGTTCGCGCGCGACCGCTTTGCTGCAGACCTGCGCCCGGCGGACGAAGCCAGGAGGGCAATCGAGGAAGCCGTCGCCTCCAGGCTCTCCGCACCCCTGGCGCCCCCGTCCGCAGCCTCGGCCACGTCCACCCTCACCGTCCGCCGGCAGTCGGCCTCCGTGGCCTCCACCCTCCTGGGGATCCCAGGGGTGTCCTCGGCAGACTCCCGAACCGTCCGGGCTCAGGGCGCCCTGCCCGGCCTGTACCGGCTCTTCGGGGTGTGGACGCGGGTGGCGGCCTCCCTGACCAACCAGCCGCCGTACTGCTGAACGTCACAGCTCTTCAGGGACCCGAGCGATGGAGCAGTGGGCAGTGGGCTGTCGGCCGTAGCTGGTGTGTCGCCTGGGCGCCGGCCTCAGAGCGTCAACCCCCTTGGTTCACCGCACACTTGAGCGACTGGAGAAGCTCCCCGCGATCGGGATGTGGTGATCAGCGGCGGCCATCCGTCGGCCCCGGCGAGCACGCCCGTACCGCTGGAGGAGCTGCCCGCGCACGCGCACCCGGACGACGCGGTGGCCCTCGGCCGGTTCCTGCGGACGCTGCTG
>NZ_JBVIJE010000069.1:0-9192 GCF_055581585.1 Streptomyces sp. NPDC031426 | reverse complement strand
CCTCGGCGAACGCCGGATACGTCTCGTACAGCTCACGGCCCATGCCCGCGCGCTGGCTGCCCTGACCCGAGAACAGGAACGCCACCTTGCCCTCGTCTGTGACGCCCTGGACGGCACCGGGCGGCGTGTCACCGGCGGCCAGGGTGCTCAGGTCGCGCAGGAGGGCCTCGCGGTTCTCGCTGAAGAGGACCGTGCGATGGTCGAGGGCGGCGCGGGTGGTCGCGAGCGAGTGGCCGAGGTCCAGCAGGTCCAGCCCGGTGTCGTCCGCCGCGCGCCGGTGGAGCCGTTCGGCCTGGGCGGGCAGCGCCTCGGCACTGCGGGCGGACAGCAGCAGCGGCAGGGGCTGCCGGCGGGCGCCGGGCGCGGACGGCGCCCCGGCCGTGGCGGTGTCCTCGACGGCGTCCGTGGAGGCGTTCCCGACGGCGCCGGCCGCGGTGTCCTCGGCGGGTGCCTGCTCGATGACGGTGTGCGCGTTGGTGCCGCTGACGCCGAAGGAGGAGACGCCCGCGCGGCGCGGCTGGCCGGTCTGCGGCCACGGCTGAGCCTCGGTCAGCAGCGCGACCTGTCCGGCCGTCCAGTCGACGTTGGCGGACGGCTGGTCGACGTGCAGGGTCGGCGGGAGCACTCCATGCTCGATCGCCTTCACCATCTTGATGATTCCGGCGACGCCGGCGGCGGCCTGGGTGTGGCCGATGTTGGACTTGATCGAGCCTAGCCACAGCGGCCGGCCCTCGGGCCGGTTCTGTCCGTAGGTGGCGATCAGGGCCTGGGCCTCGATCGGGTCGCCCAGGGTGGTGCCCGTGCCGTGTGCCTCGACCGCGTCGACCTGGGCGGGGGTCAGCCCGGCGTTGGTCAGCGCCTGGCGGATGACGCGCTGCTGGGACGGACCGTTGGGTGCGGTCAGTCCGTTGCTCGCGCCGTCCTGGTTGATCGCCGATCCGCGGACCACCGCCAGCACGGGGTGACCGTTCTTCCGGGCGTCCGAGAGCCGCTCCACCAGGAGTACGCCGACGCCCTCGCCCCAGCCGGTGCCGTCGGCGCCCTCGGCGAACGGCTTGCAGCGTCCGTCGGGGGCGAGGCCGCGCTGCCGGCTGAACTGGACGAACGAGCGGGGGCTGGCCATGACGGTCACGCCACCGGTCACGGCGAGGGTGCACTCGCCGTTGCGCAGCGCCTGGACGGCCAGGTGCAGGGCGACGAGCGAGGCGGAGCAGGCGGTGTCGACGGTGACCGCCGGGCCTTCCAGGCCGAAGGTGTAGGACAGCCGGCCGGAGACGACGCTGGCCGCGTTGCCCGTCATCAGGTAGCCCTCGACGCCCTTGGGCACCTGCTGCAGGATCTCCGGGTACGTCTGGCCGTTGGTGCCGATGAACACGCCGGCCCGGCTGCCGCGCAGGGTCCCCGGGTCGATCCCGGCCCGCTCGAACGCCTCCCAGGCGGTCTCCAGCAGCAATCGCTGCTGCGGGTCCATGCCCAGGGTCTCGCGCGGGCTGATGCCGAAGAACGCCGCGTCGAAACGTCCGGCGTCGGTGAGGAAACCGCCCTCACGGGTGTAGCTGGTGCCCTGCTGGTCGGGGTCCTCGTCGTAGAGCGACTCGATGTCCCAGCCGCGGTCGGTCGGGAACCCGGATATAGCGTCGCCGCCGGAGGCCACGAGCTGCCACAGGTCCTCCGGAGACTCGACGCCTCCGGGGAACCTGCAGCTCATGGCAACGATCGCAATCGGCTCGGGTTCCCGCGACTCGACCTCGCGAAGGCGTTGCCGTGTCTGGTGCAGATCGGCCGTTACCCGCTTGAGGTAGTCGAGGATCTTGTCCTGATCCGCATCCGCCATTGGAAAAACCTCACCCATGCTTCTCGTCACGAACGACGCGCTGCCAGTGCGCGCACGCTGTAGTGCTAAATTCCGAGCTCGTTCTCGATGAAGGCGAAGACCTCGTCAGGCGTCGCCTCTTGGAGTCGGCCCGCCACCGCTTCGCCGTCAGGTGCGGACCCGGGCTCGGTCTCCTCCCACTTCGTGAGCAGGGCCCGCAGCCGCGCCGTGATGTCGGTCCGTGTCTCCGCGTCCGGGTCCAGCACCGACAGGGCGGACTCCAGCCGTTCCAGTTCAGTGATGCCGGGAGCCGCGGCCGCGCCGCCGTCCTGTGTGATCTCGGCGCGCAGGACGTCGGCGAGCGCCGCGGGGGTCGGGTGGTCGAAGACCAGGGTGGCCGGCAGGCGCAGTCCGGTCGCCGCGTTGAGCCGGTTGCGCAGTTCGAGCGCGATCAGGGAGTCGAAGCCGAGTTCCTTGAAGGCGCGTGACGCACCGACCTCGGCGGTCGAGGGGTGGCCGAGTGCCGCGGCGGCCTGCGTCCGGACCAGTTCGAGTACCACGAGGGACTGCTCCGCCCGGGACATTCCGGCGAGCCGCTGCCGGAGTGCCTCGGCCGCCGACGCCGCGCTTCCCGTGGCCTCGTCGGAGGCGCTGGTCCGCTCGAGCAGGCGTACCTCGGGCAGCTCGCCGATGAACGGGCTGCGGCGTACGGCGGTGAAGCCGGGCGCGAAGCGGTCCCACTGGATGTCGGCCACGGCGACCGTGGTCTCGTCGTGGTCCAGCGCCTGCTGCAGCGCGCGGATCGCCAGCCGTGGGGTCATGGCCGGCACTCCGCCCCGGTCGAGCCGGTCGCCGATGGCGCCGTCGGCGGCCAGGCCGCCGTCGCCCCAGCGTCCCCAGGCGATCGAGGTGGCGGGCAGACCCGCGGCGCTGCGGTGTTCGGCGAGGGCGTCCAAGTAGGCGTTGGCCGCCGCGTAGTTGGCCTGCCCGGCGTCGCCGAGGGTGCCGGCCACACCGGAGAACAGCACGAACGCGGAGAGCTCGAGATCGCGGGTGAGCTCGTGCAGGTTGCGTGCGGCGTCCGCCTTCGGTCCGAGGACGGTGGCGAAGCGGTCCGGTGTGAGGGCCTCGAGGACACCGTCGTCGAGGACGCCGGCGGCGTGGACGACGGCGGTGAGCGGCCGGTCGGCGGGGACTGCGGCGAGGAGTCCGGTGAGGGCGGTGCGGTCGGCGACGTCGCAGGCCGCGACGGTCACTTCCGTGCCCAGAGCGGTGAGTTCCGCACGCAGTTCGCCGGCGCCGGGGGCGTCGGGGCCACTGCGGCTGGTGAGCAGCAGGTGCCCGGCACCGTTGCGGGCCAGCCACCGGGCCACGTGCGCGCCCAGCGCGCCGGTCCCGCCGGTGACCAGCACCGTCCCGCCGGGCCGCCAGTTCCGGGCGGGTGCGGAGTCGGCCAAGGGGGCGCGGGCCAGGCGGCGGGCGAACACCCCGGTGGTGCGGACCGCGAGCTGGTCCTCCCCGCCGTCGCCGGCCAGCACGGCGGTGAGCCGCGTCAGCGATCGCTCGTCGGGGGTCTCGGGCAGGTCGACCAGGCCGCCCCAGCGCTCGGGGTGTTCCAGGGCCGCGGTGCGGCCGAATCCCCACAGCAGGGCCTGTTCCGGGTCCGTCACCGTGTCGGTGCCGCCCACGCCGACCGCGCCGTGCGTGGCGCACCACAGCGGGGCGTCGACGCCGGTGTCGCCCAGCGCCTGCAGCAGGGCGAGGGAGCCGTGCAGTGCCTGCGGGTGGGGAGCGGAGGCCAGCAGGGAGAGGACGCCCGAGACGCCGTCGACGGTCTCTTCGCCGAGCCGGTCGGCGAGCACCTTGCGTTCGGGGTGGGCCTCGGTCAGGACCAAGGTGCGTACCCTCGCTCCGCGTTCGGCGAGCGCGCGGCCCGCCGCCGCGGCCCACTGGCCGTCGGCCGCTGTCCCGGGCACCACCAGCAGCCAGGTGCCGGTCAGTCGTGCCGGACGCTCGTCGGCAAGCCGTGTCCAGGTGACCCGGTAGCGCCAGTTGTCGACCGTCGACCGGTCGCGGCTCTGCCGCCGCCAGGACGAGAGGGCGGGCAGTACGGGACCGAGGGGCTCTGTGTCCGCGAGCTCCAGCGTGTCGGCCAGCGCCTGCAGATCTTCGCGTTCGACCGCTTCCCAGAAGGCGGCGTCGGCCGGGTCGACCGAGGCCACGGGAACCGTCTCCAGAGGGGAGGCCTGGGGCCAGTAGTTCTGGTGTTGGAAGGCGTAGGTGGGCAGGTCGACCCGGCGGGCACTGGTCCCGGCGAACACCGCCTTCCAGTCCACCGACACACCCTGCACGAACGCCTCACCCAACGACGCGAGGAAACGCTCCACTCCCCCGTCATCCCGGCGCAGCGTCCCCACCACAGCAGCCTGCCGGCCCGCGTCCTCGACGCTCTCCTGCACACCCATCGCCAGCACCGGATGCGCACTGCACTCCACGAACGCACCGAAACCCTGCTCCACCAACGTGCGCACCGCACCATCGAGTTCGACCGTGCGACGCAGGTTGTCGAACCAGTACCCCGCCGCAAGCTCCGGACCCTCCACCCACCGGCCGGTGACCGTGGAGAGGAACGGCACCCGCGCGGGCCGGGGCTCGATCCCGCCCAGCAGCCGCAGCAACTCCTCACGCAGCAAATCCACCTGCGCGGAGTGGGAGGCGTAGTCCACGGGTACCCTGCGGGCCCGGATCCCTTCCGCCTCACAGGCGGCCAGCAGTTCCTCCAGTGCCTGCGGCTCGCCCGAGACCACCACCGACGACGGCCCGTTCACCGCCGCCACCGACACCCGCTCCTCACCCCAGTGGGCGATCTTCTCCCGCACCGCCGCCACCGGCAGCGCCACCGACACCATCCCACCGAGCCCGGCCAAAACCCGGCCGATCGCCTGGCTGCGCAGCGCCACCACCCGTGCGGCGTCCTCAAGACTCAAGATGCCCGCGACACAGGCGGCGGCGATCTCCCCCTGGGAATGGCCGAGCACGGCGGCGGGCTGCACACCCGCCGACCGCCACAGCTCGGCCAGGGAGACCATCACCGCGAACAGGGCGGGCTGGACCACATCCACCCGCTCCAGCGACGGCGCACCCGGCACCTGCCGCAGCACATCCACCAACGACCAGTCCGTGAGGGGGTCCAGCGCCGCCGCGCACTCATCGATCCGGGCAGCGAACACGGGTGAAGCGTCCAACAACGCGGAGGCCATGCCTACCCATTGCGACCCCTGTCCGGGGAACACGAACACCCCCTTGCTCCCCGTGCCCGACCCCTGCACGAGCCCGGGCAGTGCTCGCTCCTGGGTCAGTGCCTGCAGCCCCCTGACGAAGCCGGCTCGGTCGCGGCCGATCACCACGGCCCTGTGGTCGAGCACGGAACGGGTGAGCGCCAGGGAGGAACCGACGTCGGCGGGCTCCAGGTCGGTGTGCTCCTCCAGATGGTCCAGGAGCCGCTGCGCCTGGTCGCGCAGCGCCGTCTCGGTCCTGCCCGACAGCACCCACGGCAGCACCGCGCCATCCGTGAGGGGCAGGGTGGTGTCGCCGTGCGGGTCGTCGGAGTGCTCCGCCTGGTCCTGCGGAGCTTCTTCGAGAACGGCGTGGGCGTTGGTGCCGCTGAAGCCGAAGGAGGAGACGGCGGCTCGGCGCGGCCGGCCGGTCTGCGGCCAGTCGGTGGGCCGGGTGAGCAGCTCGACGGCTCCGGTGGACCAGTCGACGTGCGGGGTCGGCTCGCTGATGTGCAGGCTCGGCGGGAGCACACCGTGCCGCATCGCCAGCACCATCTTCATCACACCCGCCACACCCGCGGCGGCCTGCGTATGCCCGATGTTGGACTTCACCGAGCCCAGCAGCAGCGGACGGTCCTCCGCCCGCCCCTGGCCGTAGGTGGCCAGCAGCGCCTGCGCCTCGATGGGGTCGCCCAGGCTCGTACCGGTGCCGTGCGCCTCCACCGCGTCGACCTGGTCGGCCGACAGCCGGGCGTTGGCCAGCGCCTGCCGGATCACCCGCTGCTGCGACGGACCGTTCGGCGCCGTCAGGCCGTTGCTCGCACCGTCCTGGTTGATCGCAGATCCGCGGACCACCGCCAGCACGGGATGACCGTTCTTACGGGCGTCCGACAGCCGCTCCACGACCAGCAGGCCGACGCCCTCGGCCGGGCTGAAGCCGTCGGCGTCGGCGGAGAACGCCTTGCAGCGGCCGTCCGCGGACAGTCCGCGCTGCCGGCTGAACTCGATGAAGGTGCCTGGTGTCGACATCACCGTGACGCCGCCGGCGAGCGCGAGCGAGCACTCGCCGTTGCGCAGCGCCTGCACCGCCAGGTGGAGGGCGACGAGCGACGCCGAGCACGCGGTGTCCACCGTCACCGCCGGACCCTCCAGCCCGAACGTGTAGGCGACGCGGCCGGAGACGACGCTGCCCGCCGTGCCCGTGGCCAGATGACCCTCGTATCCGGTGTCGGAGGCCTGCATGACCATGGAGTAGTCGGAGCCGTTGGTGCCGACGAAGACACCGGCCTGGCTGCCCCGCAGGGTCCCCGGGTCGATCCCCGCCCGCTCGAACGCCTCCCACGACGTCTCCAGCAGCAGCCGCTGCTGCGGATCCATCGCCAGCGCCTCACGCGGCGAGATCCCGAAGAAACCCGGATCGAAACGCGTCGCCTCCCGCAGGAAACCACCCTCACGCGTGTACGACGTCCCCTGCGCGTCCGGATCCGGATCGTACAGCCCCTCCACGTCCCAACCCCGGTCCACCGGGAACCCGGACAACGCATCCCCACCCGAGACCAGCAACCGCCACAGATCCTCCGGCGACCGCACATCACCCGGGAAACGACAGCTCATCGCCACAATGGCGACGGGCTCGTCGTCCGCGACGCCGGCCACGGCCGGCAGCGGGGCCGCGATCGCGCCGGTCGTACCGGACAGCTCGCGGCGCAGATGCCCGGCCAGAACGGTGGGGGTGGGGTAGTCGAAGATGAGGGTCGGCGGGAGCTTCAGCGCGGTGGCGGCCCCGAGGCGGTTGCGCAGTTCGACGGCGGTGAGCGAGTCGAAGCCGAGCTCCTTGAAGGCCCGGCCCGACTCGACCGCCTCCGGACCCGCGTAGCCGAGGACGGACGCCACGGCCGTGCGCACCAACTCCAGGATCGCGCGCTCCTGTTCGGCTTCCGGCCGGCCCGCGAGCCGCTGGAGCAGCGCGCTGCCGCCGGCCCCGTCGGCCTCGGTGTCCGCACGCATGCCGTCCATCACGGCGCGTGCCTCGGGCAGGTCGCCGAGCAGGGGGCGCGGCCGGCCGGAAGTGAAGGCGAGGACGAAGCGCTTCCACTCCATGTCGGCGACGGTCAGTGCCGTCTCGTCCCGGTCCAGGGCCTGGCCCAGGGCGGTGACCGCGAGTTCGGGCGCCATCTCGAGCACGCCGTGGCGGCGCATACGGTCGCCCACCGCGCCTTCGGCCATGCCGCCGTCGCCCCACGGTCCCCAGGCCACGGACGTCGCCGTGAGCCCGGCGTCGCGCCGGTACTGGGCGAAGGCGTCGAGAAAGGCGTTGCCGGGCGCGTAGTTGCCCTGGCCGGGGGCGCCGAAGGTGGCGGCGAAGGAGGAGAACAGCACGAACGCCGAGAGGTTCGACTCGCGGGTGAGTTCGTGCAGATGCCGGGTCGCCTCGACCTTGACCCGCAGCACCCGGTCCAGCTGGTCCGGCGTGAGTGCCTCGATGACACCGTCGTCGAGTACGGCCGCGGTGTGCACCACGGCCGTCAGGGGCCGGTCCTCCGGTATCGCGGCGAGCAGTTCACCGAGGGCGGTGCGGTCGGCGACGTCGCAGGCCGCGACGGTCACTTCCGTGCCCAGGGCGGTGAGTTCCTCGCGCAGTTCGCCGGCGCCGGGGGCGTCGGGGCCACTGCGGCTGGTGAGCAGTAGATGCCCGGCACCGTTGCGGGCCAGCCACCGGGCCACATGCGCGCCCAGCGCGCCGGTCCCGCCGGTGACCAGCACCGTTCCCCCGGGCCGCCAGTCACGGACCGCCGGGGTGCGGTCCAGCGGGGCCCGCACCAGCCGTCGTACGAACACTCCCGCGGGCCGCAGCGCGAGCTGATCCTCGTCACCGGCCGCCGCCAAAGCGTCCGCGAGTCGGTTCAGCGACCGTTCATCGGCCTCGTCACCAGCCGCAGACGGCAGGTCGAGCAGACCGCCCCACCGCTCACCGTGCTCCAGGGCGGCCACCCGGCCCAGGCCCCAGACCAGCGCCTGCTCCGGATCGTCGAGTGTGTCGCCCTTGTTGACGGAGACCGCGCCGCGGGTGGCGCACCACAGCGGTGCCGTGACCTCCGCGTCGCCGAGGGCCTGCACCAGGGCGAGGGAGCTGTGCAGGGGCTGCCCGGCGTCCAGGGCGAGCAGCGACAGCACACCGCTGACGGGCTCCCCCTCGCCGAGCTCCTCGCGCAGCAGGGCGGCCAGCGTTTCCCGGTCGGTCGTGGCCGGCGTCAGCACCCGCACCGCGGCGCCGCGTGTGGTGAGGGTACGAATGACGCCCGCCTGCCATGCACCGTCCGTGTCCGGCGCGACGACCAGCCAGGTTCCGGAGAGGCGTGGGGCCGTCGAGTTGTCCGGCAGTGGTTTCCAGGTGACCCGGTACCGCCATCCGTCGAGGGTCGACGTCTCACGGCTCTGCCGCCGCCAGGACGACAGCGCGGGCAGTACCTCGCTCAGCCGCTGGTCCCCGTCGACCGCCAGCTCGGCGGCCAGCGTCTCCCAGTCCTCCCGCTCCACCGCCTCCCAGAAGCGGGTTTCGACGGAGTCGCTGGGGATGGTGTCCTGTGCGGCCGGGGCGGCTCCTGATTCAAGCCAGTAGTTCTGGTGTTGGAAGGCGTAGGTGGGCAGGTCGACCCGGCGAGCACCGCTCCCGGCGAACACCGCCTTCCAGTCCACCGACACACCCTGCACGAACGCCTCACCCAACGACACCAGGAAACGCTCCACTCCCCCCTCGTCCCGGCGCAGCGTCCCCACCACAGCAGCCTGCCGGCCCGCGTCCTCGACGCTCTCCTGCACACCCATCGCCAGCACCGGATGCGCACTGCACTCCACGAACGCACCGAAACCCTGCTCCACCAACGTGCGCACCGCACCATCGAGTTCGACCGTGCGACGCAGGTTGTCGAACCAGTACCCCGCCGCAAGCTCCGGACCCTCCACCCACCGGCCGGTGACCGTGGAGAGGAACGGCACCCGCGCGGACCGGGGCTCGATCCCGCCCAGCAGCCGCAGCAACTCCTCACGCAGCAAATCCACCTGCGCGGAATGCGACGCGTAGTCCACCGGCACCCTGCGGGCCCG
>NZ_JBVIJE010000068.1:0-9268 GCF_055581585.1 Streptomyces sp. NPDC031426 | reverse complement strand
CGGACGTGGCCACGAACACGATCGCGGCCAGCACCTCCCGGTCACCATGCCGACGACGACCACCACCCTGAGGCCGCACCGGCGCCTCCGGCACCCCTCGCTGAAACAGCTCCCACAACTCGTCCGGCACCAGCCGCTCAACGATCCCCACCACGGCCGACAGCCTACCCAGGCAGCCAAATGAGATGGCGTCTAAGAGGGGGAGGATGTCAATTCTCCGAGAACTCCAGGAACCGCTCGGTCGCGGCGGCCTCGCTCGGCGCGGTGTAGACAGGCCGAAGGTCTTTGGCGACCGTGTCCCAGTCCTGCCGGGCCACGTATCGGATGCTGTTGCGGATCAAGTGAACGATTCACGTCTGAACGACAGTTCGAGGCCAGACCGTCTCGACCGCGTCCGGCAGGCCCTTCAAGCTGCGCGTCGGCGGGGCCGGGCGCGTCGGGGTTGTGCCATACCGAGTGTGCCGCTGGCGCGGAGTTGGGCAAGCTCCTCCAGCCCGCCCGGCAGGTACCGCACGGTGGACTCGATGTCGGCCTGGGCGGCGCGGCCGCTGCCGGGGACCGGGACGCTCGCCGGTGTTGCGCGGGCGAGCCGCGGCGCCTGGCCGCCGAGGGGCCGGCGCCTGGCCGGGGAGTTCCCGGGTACAGCCGCACCGGGGGCACAGCGTGCGCGGCTACACAGGGAACGGGTAACTCTCAGGGATGAGCGACTTGTTAGACTTGTGGTGTTTGTGGGATCGGTGAGCTGAAACGCGTGCGGATCCACCTCGGTGTCCGTGACAGCGGCAAGGTTTACGGTGACGATCAGGTCCGCCCCGAAGAGCTGCTGGAGTGTCAGACCCGTCGCGGCCGCCAGGCTGAGGGTGTCGACCTGGACGGTGATCTGGCCGTGGCACCAGGCAGGTATGGACAGGTGCGCGGTGTAGGGGCCCATCCGGACCACGCGTGCAGGGGTGCGCTGATAGCCGGTCCTCACCGCGTCCTGCCCTGGCCGGTCGAGCGCTGCGGAAGCGGGCGGGGCAGAACGTAGGGCGGGGTCGTTCATGGTCGTCATCGTAGGAGTGTGCGATCCATGACGCGCCACCGGCTGGTCGCTCACTGTGCCGGGCGGCATGGGAGCGTCCGCGCGAGGTGATGAGGCCCAGGCGTTCCCCGAACGACTGGGCCTCCATCGCGCCGTCCGAGTCCCGCCGTCGGACGACCGCAGGGGGTGGGTGTCAGGGATGTGCGGCACGTCCGCTCCATCGCTGCGATGTTCTCGGCATAGTTGAGGCACTGCACTGCCAGTGCGATGTCGAGGCGCCGGTCGAGAGGCCGCAGTTCGGTTACGTCTCCGACCTCGTAGGGCACACCCACCGGGTCACGCTGCTCGATCTCCCGCGCGGCGGCGATCATGTCGACGGAGATGTCGACGCCGAAGACGTCCGTGGCGCCGCGCGGCTTGAACTCCCTGTAGAAACCGGTGCCGTGCGCCGGGTCCAGAACCGACTTGCCGCTCACGTCCCTGATCATGCCCAGGAAACTCGGCACCTCGCCGTAACGTATCAGCGGCAGGGCTTTGAACCCCTCGAATGCCTCACCGATCGTGTCGTACTGCTGCACGCTCATGGTGCTGTCGCCCCTGTGTTTCTGCCCTGTAGGTGGCCACGCCGGACCCTCCGGATGCAGAGGTTCTGCCCGGGTCGCGGTCGTGGCGGTGAGTCTCCACTGCCCTGTTCGGCGGGCCGTTCTGGCAGATGACACAGAGAAGTTGGCCGGGTGACCCTCATGTCAACCAACAACAGGGGCATGGCCATGTGGGCCGTCACCGCGCCGCGGGAGCAGCGAGCGTGCGTCGGCCGCCTTCCCCGTCCGCTCATACTTCTGCAAAGAGCCAGCAAAACCCCGACCGCCTCACCGGTGGGCGTGACGAATTGGGTAGGGATGCGCATGGCAGTGATCACGGTTCCGAAGGCCCCGTTTCGAAGGTCAAGTCCCGCCACAGGCTGCGGATTTCGTTGATCCATCAGGTCTTGCCCCTCTGTTCGGTGCCTGACAGCCTTTCGTCCGTCGCGACACCGAGCTCACCCCACTGACCGGACGCAATCGCGAAGGGCCACCGTGCGTTTCGAGACACTCAAAGCCAAGATCCACCGCGCCACCGTCACCCAGTCCCATCTCAACTACGTCGGATCGATCACGATCGACGCCGACCTGATGGAAGCGGCGGGAATCCGCCGCCACGAGAAGGTCGACCTGGTGAACGTCACCAACGGCGCCCGTCTGTCGACCTACGTCATCGAAGGACCCCGCGGCTCGGGAGTCATCGGTGTCAACGGGCCGTCCGCCCGGCAGGCACAGGTCGGCGACCTCGTGCTGATCGTGTCGTACGCCTCCGTCACCCCCGAGGAAGCGGAGGAGTTCGAGCCCAGGGTCGTCTTCGTCGACGGCAAGAACCGGATCACCGGATTCGGTGGGGACCCGGCCGAGGTCCCGCCGGGCAGTGGCCTGGTCCGCGGAGACCAGGTCGCCGGAGCCTGACCCCGTGGGGCTCCGGGCCGTCGTACGCCCGGAGCCCCACCCCCTCTCCTCCGGGCCTCGCCCCCTTCTGCCGCTCCCTCTGGTCTCCCGGCCGCACCCCACGAGAACGGAACGAAGTGACTTCCACGCTCTCCGCGTCCACCGTGCTGAAGCACGCCCTCACCCACTACGACACCGAACTCCGGCAGGCGCTGACCGCCCTCGAACAGGACCGCGCCGACGACCCGGCCGGAAACCTGGTGTTCTCCCCGGCCTTCCGGCTCCCCGATCCCAGCCCCGCGCTGGAGCGGTTCTTCTCGGTCTCGGACATCGCCGTCAGCGACCTGCCCTCGTACCGGGGTCACCGCCTCCGCCTGCTCGACCTGATGCGGAACCCGGCGACCCGCACCACCAAGACCCTGGCCTCGCTGGTGATCGTTGCCCGTGCGGTGCGCCACATCACCGACACCGGCGAGCGCGTGCTGATCGTGACCCCGTCGTCCGCCAACAAGGCCACCGCGCTGCGTGACGCCGTGCACCGCGCGATCGACTCGGGGCTGGTCACCGCGGACCAACTGCGCATCGCCTGTGTCGTACCGGCCCAGTCCACGGCCAAGCTGTGGGCGTCACCGCTGAGCGAGGACCCCGCGCTGCGCCGCCGCAACCCGCTCGTGGTGCACGCCGCCGAGGAGCCCGCGGCGGTCAAGGAGCTGGCGGCCGAGTTCGCCGCCGCCCACGCCGACCATCTCTGGCGCCGGCACGGCATCCGGGTCTGGTACACGCTGGGCCTCGACAACTACCGAGCCGCGGATCTCCTCCGCGCCTTCGCCGAGCGCGACCTGCTCCCCGACGACGGCGGCCGTACCCGCACCCATGTGCACTCCGTCTCCAGCGCGTTCGGGCTGCTCGGCCACGAACTGGGCCACCGTACGCTCACCGCCCACGGCCACCGCCTGCCGCAGGCCCGCTACTTCCTCGTCCAGCACCTCGGTACCCCGGACATGGTCCTCAGCCTGCGCCACGGCAGTCACGACCGGGCGAACCTGCCACCGTACCGCTACGACGCCACCGCCGGCCTGTACCGGCAGGAAGCCGACCCGCACTTCCCGGCGACGACCTTCCACCCCGAGGAACAGCTCGACCCCACCTTCTACACTCGGCGCCCGGTCACCTCCGCCCGGATGGACCCGCTGATCACTGCACACGGCGGGGGCGGTGTCGTCGTGTCCCTGCACGAGTGCCTGAGCCGCTACGCCGAGGTGCGCGCCCTGCTTGCCGCCACCGGCTCCGAACTGCCTGCGGATCCCCGCAGGTTGCGGGAGTGGTCGCTGGTTATGGCCGTCACCGGCACCCTCAACGCCGCCGACCGCGGGCTGCTCCCGGACAGTGACGACGTGCTGATCCACGGCTCGGGCAGCTACGGCGACCAGGACTACCGGCCGGTCCCGGAGGCGCACCGCACCACCGCCGCTGACGTGCAGGAACTCGCCGTCCGTATCGAGGACGCGGTCCGCCCCACGTCCACGCGCTGAATCCCGGGCGCCTGCACCCGTACGCACACGAACAGGAGGAGCCATGCCCCGGCACCCCGAAAGCCTGCTGTCCCTGACCGACTTCAACGGCGCACCGCTCGCCGACGACATGGTGTGGAAGAGCTTCCACGACTTGATGGCCCGCCATGGCTACGTCTTCATGAGCCGCGTACCCGACACCTTCGACCCGGTGGCCTTCGCCAAGCGCCTCGGCGACTTCGTGCCCCAGTACACCGGCGTACTGGTCGGCGATGTCAGGCCGGAGCCGGGCATGGACGACTTCTACCACGCCGGCAACACCAAGCCGCTCTATCCGCACTCCGAGGGCTACGACTTCGAAGGCCTGCCGCCGCGCTACCTCGCGCTGTGGTGTGAAACCCCCAACACCGGGGCCGGCGGTGAGACCACGCTCGCCGACGCACACGCCTGGACCGCGACGCTCACCGAGGACGACCGTGCCTTCCTGCGCGAGCGGATCTGGCGCTGGGAGACCACGGACGCGATGCGGCACCTCGGCCTCGACCTGCACCCCGAGCACCCGGTGCTCGAGGAGCACCCCGGTGGAACCATCGTCCGCTACTCCTTCAACAACCTTGTACGCGGCGACGACGAACGCATCGGTCCGCTGCTGGACAGCGCGAAGGCGTACTTCGAGAGGGAACACATCGCGATCCAGTACGAGCGGCGCGACATGCTCGTCTTCGACAACTGGCGGATGCTGCACGCCCGCAACGCCTTCACGGACACCGGCCGCCACCTGCGCCGGATCCAGATCGCACACCGGATCACGGCATGACGGCCGGGGCGGCGGGCATCGCCGTGGTGGGTGGCGGCTCCCTGGCCCGCGCCCTGTGCTACTCCCTGGCCGTCGCCGCCGTGCCGCCGCCCGACAGGGTGACCGTACTGACGCGTGCCGGCCGTGCCGCACAGGAGATCTGCAGCATCGCCAACGCGCGCGCCGCGGCCTCCGGTTCCCCGACCCGTTTCACGGCCGAGCCCGTGGACGCGGCCGACGAGCCGGCGCTCACCGGGATCCTGCGGCGCCTGCGCCCCCGGATCGTCCTCAACTGCGCTTCGACACAGTCGCCTTGGGAGGCGGACCGGGCTCCGTCGGCGTGGACCGAGCTGCTCTCGGCGGGCGGGTTCGGCATCGGGTTGCCGTTGCATGCCGTACTGGCGCGGAGCGTGGCGCGGGCGATCCGGCGCAGCGGGGTCCCCGCGCTGTTCGTCAACGCCTCCTACCCGGACGCGGTCAACCCCCTGCTGGCCGCCGAGGGCCTGCCGGTGTTCTGCGGCGTGGGCAACGTCGCCACACTGGCGGCGTCTCTGCGCGCGGGACTGCGGCCGGGTCCGGGCGTACGGCTCAGGGTGCTCGCGCACCACGCGCATCTCCACGCGCCCGACGATCCCGCGGACGAGGTGCGGGTCTGGCTGGACGACCGGCCCGTGCCGCACGTGGGCGAGCTGCTCGCGGCCCACCGTGGCTGTGGCCGCGAGGAGTTGAACGCGGTGACGGGACACACCGCCGCGGTGCTCGCCGCCTGCCTGGCTACGGGTCAGGAGGTGTACGCCGACGTGCCCGGACCGCTCGGTCTCCCGGGTGGCTATCCCGTCCGTATCGGCGACGCTCGCATCGCCCTCGACCTGCCACCCGGCCTGTCCCGGGCGGCAGCGGTGGCGTGGCAGACGAGAATGGCGGACCACGACGGCGTGACGGTCCTCCCGTGCGGTGAGGTGCGTTTCGGCACGAGGGCTCACCGGGCCCTCGCCGCCCACCTGCCGGACGTCTCGCGCACCCAACACGCCGGGCGTATGGGGTCACTGACGCGCCGCCTGCTCCTCCTCCGCGAGACGTTGCGGGAGCAGCGTCCCGGCACAGTGGCGGCGCAACCTCGCTGACCGCCACGCATCCCGCGGTACCCCGGGGGACGAACGAGTGCGCACCCCACCACGACAGGCGGCACGGGCATCGACGTACCGTGCCGCCGGAAGGAGTCCAGTAGCCATCAGCCAGTTCCCCACGCCTCGTGCCCGGGCTGCCGCGGCGATCAGCCGAGGACTCCGGACCGTGCCGGCCCCGGGCCTCGTGATGGGCGGTGTGCTCGGCCTCCAGGGCGGGGCAGCGCTCACCACCCGCCTCTACCCTGCCGTGGGCCCGGCCGGGGTGGTGACCCTGCGGCTGTGCCTCGCCGCGCTCGTGCTCACCGCCGTGTGGCGACCACGGATCCGAGCCGACCGGGCCACCCTCGGTACCACCGCCGCCGCGGGCACCCTCCTCGCACTGCACCACCTCGCCTACTACGAAGCGGTCGACCGGCTTCCCCTCGGCGCCGCCACCACCCTGGAGTTCCTCGGCCCGTTCGCCATCGCCCTGTGCGGCTCCCGGCGCGCCCCCGACCTGCTGTGGGCGTGCCTCGCGGCCACCGGTGTCGTCCTGCTCAGCCACTCCGGTACGGCCCTGAACCCGGCCGGGGCCGTTTGCGCCGCTGTCGCCGGGTGCTGCTGGGGCGGATACATCCTGGTCGGCAAACGACTGGCCGAGCGCATCCCCGACGGCCGGGGCCTCGCCCTGGCCGTCACCTGGGGAGCACTGCTGAGCCTGCCGTACGGCATCGCACAGGCCGGCTCCCACCTCCTCGCACCGGGCACGCTCGCCGTCGCCGCCGCCGTGGCCGTCCTCTCCAGCGTCCTGCCCTACACCTTCCACCTGGAAGCCCTGCGCCGGGTCCCACCCCGCGTCTTCGGCGTGCTCACCAGCTGGGAACCGGCGGTCGGCGCGCTGCTCGGACTGATCCTTCTGGGCCAGCACCTCGCCGCGCCCCAGTGGGCGGGCGTCGCGGCGGTGGCTCTGGCCTCAGCGGGCAGTATCCGCACGGGGGAAGCCCCGGCCACGGAGCCGGACCGAGTCCCTCGGGAAGACGTCACACCGGCCCCCTGACCGGTGGAGTGCGTGGTGACCGGCGATGGCCGATTCCGGCCCGGAGCCGCCGCCATGCAGGTGGGATGGTGACTACCAGGTGCTCCCGCGACGCGGCCCGGAGTCGGCAGGGTGTCGTCGTTGAGGAGGCGGCGGGCGTCGGCCCACCCGCTTCTCGCTGTCGATGGTGGGCCGGTCCAGCGGACGGTGCCGCAGGCCAGGCCGTGAGCATGCCGGTGAGGCCGATCTCGATCCGGCCTCAGAGATCGGACGCGAACGCCTGGTACGGCAGCCCCGCCAAAGTCGGACGCGACGCCGCCGCCGGGAACCCGCTCCCCGCAGCGGCCACCTACACCTTCCAGATCCCCGACCAGCACGGCACCAACGGCCTGCAACTGGACTCCACCGCCCAGACCCCCACCTGGCGCCAGTTCACCCCCTACGGCGCACCTCGCGGCACCACCGTCACCTGGAGCGACAACCGCGGCTTCACTGGCTGTGCGGTGAAGAAGGGGCACCACCTTTGCGGGGGCGCAGCGCCAATACTCCGGCACGGCCGGGTGGATAGAGGGCCGGTGGCCACGCCCAGGTCGACCGCGAGCTCTACCTGCCTGACAAATGAGCTGCCCCGAGTTTCGTAGAGTCCGGTGATCTTGTTTCAGGCGGACTGCGGGGTTTGCTCCTGGCTCTGCCAGAAGGCTTCCTCGTACTCGGCGGGCGGTACGTATTCGAGCGCGGAGTGCAGGCGTTCTTCGTTGTACCACGTGACCCACCGGAAGATGGCCCGCTCGACCTGGTCGACGTCCTTCCAGGGGCCCTGCATCTCGATCAGCTCGGCCTTGAATGTGCCGTTCAGGGCCTCGGCCATCGCGTTGATGCCCCTATAGATGTCAAGCGGCGGCTCAGGCCGGTCCTGTGCGGCCAGCCTCAGTGTCCGTGGGGACAATGAGCCGGTAGATCTCTCGTGCGACGTACCGCTTGAGGCAGCGGATGATCTCGCGGCGCGTCTTGCCCTCGGTGAGACGTCGGCGCAGGTAGTCCTGGGTGCGGCCATCCCAGCGCAGGCGGCTGAGGACGATCCGGTAGAGAGCGGCGTTGGCCTGGCGGTCGCCGCCTCGGTTCAGTCTGCGGCGCTGGGTCTTGCCGGAGGATGCCTCGACCGGGCTGGTGCCGCACAGGGCGGCGAACGACGCCTCATTGTCCAGGCGTTCGGGGTTGTCACCGGCCGAGATGAGCAGGACTGCCGCGCTGTCCGGGCCAACGCCGTGAACGTCGAGCAGAGCAGGAGTACTCGCTTTGATCGCCTCGGCTATCCGCTTGTTGAGGTCGTTGATCTCCTCGGTCAGGCTCTGGATGCGGCGGGCCAGTAGTTTCAAGGTGTGACGCGCAGCCCCTGCCGGCCCGGAGATCTCCGACTCTGCGAGTGCGGCACACTGCTGGAACAGCTTCGGGTTGCTGAGCCCGGCCAGGGACTCACGAAGTTCGGCATCTGCGCAGACCAGGACGCTCTTGAGCTGGTTGATGGCCTGGGTCCTGGACTTGATGGCGGACCCCTTGGCCAGCTTGAACAGCCGCAGCATCTCCACCGGGCCGTCGCTTGTCTTCGCTGCGGCGGTGGCACGACCGGACAACACGGCGCGGGCGGCGGCCTCGGCATCTATCGCGTCGGTCTTGCCGTGGCGCCGTCGGGCGGCCTTGTCGGGCTGGTTGACCTCGGTCACCTCGATGCCTTCGGCCCGCAGGTGCCGCGTCAGGCCGGCGCCGTAGGATCCGGTGCACTCGACCCCGGCCCGTCGCAGTACGCCGAACGAGCGTGCCCAGGAGACGAGTTGACGGTACCCTTCCGCAGTCGCCGGGAAGCTACGGCCGTTCAGAGCGGCACCGAGCGTGGTGATGACGGCTGCGGCGTGGACGTCCTTGTGGGTGTCCACGCCGAGCAAGATGTCCTCGCCGGCGCCAGTCGGGACGTGACATGGGGCCGTGGGCTGCGTGATGCTGGGCAAGGTCGCCTGTCTCCTGATCGCCTCGGGTGCTGGTGGCCGTCGCCGGGCCGGGGCGGTCAAGACTGTGACGGTGCCTGTCGCGAAGGCCCCTATCGGGACACGTCCCCTGCCCGGCGGCAGCGAGTGCCACTCCAGGCGGTGGCCGACAGATCAATGCCAAGGCAACGACGCCAGTCGTAGCTCGGGTCAGGCCACCGCCCGGAGCGGCACCTGATCATCCTCACAGTCATAGCTGTCCGCGACGGATCCGACCGACGCCGAGGCGCCGATGTCGGCGAGCCGGTCGGTGTACCGAATTGATATGTATTGCGACCCGCGGT
>NZ_JBVIJE010000067.1:0-9637 GCF_055581585.1 Streptomyces sp. NPDC031426 | reverse complement strand
CGGACGTGGCCACGAACACGATCGCGGCCAGCACCTCCCGGTCACCATGCCGACGACGACCACCACCCTGAGGCCGCACCGGCGCCTCCGGCACCACTCGCTGAAACAGCTCCCACAACTCGTACGGCACCAGCCGCTCAACGATCCCCACCACGGCCGACAGCCTACCCAGGCAGCCAAATGAGATGGCGTCTAAGGCGTCCCGTTCCAGCACTATCTCGGCGTCTGCGTTGTGAGCCCGTGACAACATGCCGTCGTCACCGTACTCATATCTCGTGATGTCGCCCGCGTCATCACGCTGTTCGACGACTCGGCCAAGCGCGTCCCGTGTGAAGTACAAGACCTCGCCCGCGCCGTTGGTCCGGGCGGTCAGGTTACCCGCCGCGTCATGGACGTACGTCAGGGTGCGCCCGTTGAAGTCCGTTTCGGCGACCAGGCGGCCGGCCTCGTCGTAGTTGTAGGTCCAGGTGCGGCCCTGTGCGTTGCGGACAGCGGTGAGGCGCAGGTCGGTGTCATAGGTGAAGTCGTAACTGGCGCCGTCCGGATCTGTCCGGGCGACCGGCAGGTCGAAGTGTGTCGCCGTGAGCTGGGTCGTCATGCCCGCCGGATCCGTGTGGGCGAGCAGGTTGCCCTCCGCGTCCCAGGTCCATGTCTCCCGGGCGCCGTCGGGCTGTTCCCGCCAGGACGGTTTACCCTCGGTCGTCCAGCCCATGCGGATGGTGTGGCACAGCGGATCCGTCACCTTGACGATGCGGCCGAAGGAGTCCCGGCAGAGCGAAGTCGTGAGACCGAGCTCGTCCGTCAGGGCCACGGCCAGGGCCGCCCTGTCGTAAGCCACGGTGCGGGTGTGGCCGAGCGCGTTCGTGATCGCCGTCGGGCGGCCCGCGTCGTCGTACACGTACCGGGTCTCGGCGCCGGTCGGGTCCACCGTCGCCAGCAGGTTGCCCCGCTCGTCGTAGGTGTGCTGCCAGACCGCCCCACTCGGCTCGACCACCTCGGTCGGCAGGCTCAGCGCGCTGTACGTCGCCTGGGCCACCGAGCCGTCCGGCAGGGTGAGTCCGGTGAGGTTGCCGGCGTCGTCATAGGCGTAGCGGGTCGTGTGACCAAGCGGGTCCGTCACCGAGAGCGGCCGGGCTCCGTACTCGTCCCACTCGGCGGTGTCACGATGCGCGGCCGGACTGCGGTACTGCACACGGTGGAGGTTTTTCGCGAGGGCAGCACCCGGCTGCACTACGCGATCGGCACCCTGTACGTCGGCTACGCCCGGATGTTCCTGCGGACCTCGCAGTCCCTGGCTCGCCACCAGGAGCTCGCCGCCGATCAGATGGCAGCCCGGCACGCCGGCCGTGACATGACGGCCGCTGCGCTGCACATCCTTCCCGTGCTCGCCGCCGCGCACACCCGCTACATGGAGACGTACGCCGCGATGGGCGGGCCGCTGGGAGCGCTGCCGCCTGCGGGCAAGGTGCACGGCGGTTTCCGTCGGTTGCTCGCCGCCCGGACGGCGGAGCGGCTCCACGCACTCTCTGCCGGGCAGCGCCCGCCTCGGCCGCACGAGTACGACTCCCACCCGCCGACTGCCGAACGGATCGCCCTGATCGAGAAGCTGCCCGCCGATGGCCGAGCCGATGGGTCGGCCGATGAGCCGGCCGCGCTCACCTTGCTGCACGCCCCGGGCCAGGCGTTCGCTGCGCTGGAGGCGCGCACGTTGTCGCAGGAGGCGGCGCGGCTGCGGCGCATGAGTTGGGACGACCTCGTCATGGCTCGCGCGGTCGCCGACGCGGAGGGTTGGTCCCGGCCGCTGCGGGTCGCCGTGGCCAGGGCGCTTCGCTCTCTGGGGCAAGGAGCAGGCGGTACGGTGACCCTGCGTCGCGATGCAACAGCCGAGGAAGTGGCCGACGACCTCTTGCCCGGCTTGGAGGAGATACTCGACGCGTTCGACCGGGGCCTGCTCTGGATGGCGGTCGCCGACCGTATGCCCAAGCCGCATCAGGCGGCGCGACTTATCGGGCCGTCGGCCCGCAACTTCATCCGGCCCAAGATCTTCGACGGACTCGCGGGCATGGTCCACCTGCGCCTGGTCGAGTCCGGACACGCCAAACCTGATATCGCCTGGTCTGGGCAGCCCGGACTCATGCTGCCCGAGTCGTGGGAGAAGGGCATGGACGACGCCATCGACGCGGCTGTCGCGGACACGCCTGACACCGCCCCGCTGCGTGCCCTACTCGCCAGCCCCCAAAGCGTGTCCTCAGTGGGCGGTTCGTGAGTTGATGTCCGTTTCGAAGTGAGGCTTGCGGCAGGGGTGCTGGCCGCGGTGCCGGCTACTGGTTCCTGGCGATGTTGCCGGTGTCGGCTTCGGTGAGGATGCCGAGTTTGACCAGGCGCTTCAGCTTGGCCCGGGTGCCTTCGATGTTCTTCGGCAGCATGTCGTGGCCCTTGGCCCGCAGAGGGCCGGTCGACTCGTTGAAGGCGGCGAGGATGCGCGTGTAGTCCCCGGGTGCTCGGGCAGCTCGGGCGGGGATGCGGGGAGCCGGTCGGCGAGGCCGGTGACGGTCTTGCGTGTGATCGCGAGGTGCTCGAGGTGTGTCTCGGCCTCCTGTAGCCGGGTCTGCAGGTCGTCGATTTGCGCGCGAAGGTCGTCGGCCAGGGCCCGCGCGGCGTCCTCTTGCAGATCCAGTGCCTCAAGGAGGGGGCGAATGTTCACGCGCTCACTGCCTGTTCGCGCCAGGTGGAGGTGTTCGTGCCGGTGAGACGGCGGATCATGACGTGGGACATCGCCCAGTAGACGCGGGAGGCGGATGAGGCGGTGTGGTGCTCGTAGTCACGGACCAGGCGCCGGTGCAGTATCAGAATCCCGTAGGTCTGCTCGACCCTCCACCGCTTCGGCTGCGGCAGGAATCCCCGGTGCCCGGGGTCGCGTTCGACGATCTCGACGTCGATGCCCAGGGCGGCGCCGTGTTCGACGACCTGGTTCTTGAAGCCCTGGTCGACCAGGGCTTTGCGGACGGTGCCACCGGTGTGCCCGGCGGCCTGATCCAGCAGGATGATGCCTGCGGTGTTGTCGTGGATGTTCGCGGAGAGGACGACGACCGCGATGACCAGGCCGAGGACGTCCACGGCCAGGCCGCGCTTGCGGCCCGGTACCCGCTTGGCCGGATCGTAGCCGGTCGTGGAGGCGGGGACCCCGGCGGCCGCGTGGACACTCTGGGTGTCCAGCACCACCAGGGTCGGGTCCTCTAATCGGCGGGCGCGTTCACGGACCTGACAGCGCAGGAGTTCATGGATGACCTGGTCGGTTCCGTCGTCCCGCCAGGCGGCGAAGTAGTAGTACGTCGCACTCTTCTGCGGCAGATCGTGTGGCAGGTAGGTCCACTGGCAGCCGGTCCGACCCTGGTAGAGGATCGCGTTCACGATCTCCCGCATGTCGTAGGCGCCCTGATGACCGCTGACCGAGCGGTGCCGGTCCTTCCAGGCGGTGATCACAGGCTCGATCAACGACCACTGCTCGTCCGATAAGTCACTGGGATACGGCTTGCGTGCACTCACCCCGCCAACCCCAGCAGACCCCACACCACGGACCCATGGATTTCGCCTGCACCCACACCATCAGGCGACCACAGAACGACTCAAAGACTCACGAACCACTACTAAAAGGTCATCTTCTCGGTGACCGGGACACGGTACGGGTTGTCTCGCTCGGCTGTATGCGGCCCTATGCCGCGTGCTTGATGCCCTCCACCTACGGAGGGCGTGATCGGCTCGACCCCGGAAACGAGGGGCGAACCATGAACGCTTTGACCGCGGTGACACAGCACCACACCGACCGCACTGTGACCACCGTGAGCGGGGAAATGGACCCGCAGACCTACCCGGCACTGGCCGAGGCCACCGCCGTCATCCCGCTGGCCGGCAAGACGCTGTACCTGGACCTGTCGGGAGTGCCTTTCATGGACTCCAGCGGCCTGAACCTGCTGATCACGCTGCGCCGCCGCCTTCACGCCGAAGGTGGCCGCCTTGCCGTCACCGGCCTGCAGACCCAGCCCGAACGACTGCTGCAGCTGACACAGACCAGCGAACTGTTCACGGTGATCCCCTCCGGCACGGCTGGCTCCGACGCAGTGCCGGCCTCCTGACCGGCCAAGACATAGCCCCGCCGGTCACTCGCCGACACGCGCCCCGTCGTGCCGGTGCGCCCGCTGGCCCCGCTGCGGTGTCCGCGTGGGAGGGTCACCTCTTGCCCCCTACTAGGCCTTGGGCGGATGGCCCGGAGCATTGCGTAGTAAGGCCCGTTCTCAAGGTCCAGTGCAGGCGCCTGTGACGCCTTGTGGTTTCGCAGCAACAGCCGAGCGGGCGCAGGATTACCGGTGAGTCGCTCGCCTCCGACAGGATGGGCGCATGACCGAGATCCGCACACCCCGTCTCCTCCTCCGTAGCTGGCACGACGACGACCTCGCGCCGATGGCGGACATCAACGCAGACCCGAGGGTCATGCGCTGGATCGACGACGGCTCGGTGCGCGACCTGGAACACACGGCCGAGGACATCGAGCGATGGGAGGAGGAGTGGGATGAAGAGGGCTTCGGACTCTTCGCCGTCGAACTGCTGGCCTCGGGCGAACTGATCGGCTTCACCGGACTGTCCGTGCCCGAGTTCCTGCCGGAGGTGATGCCTGCCGTGGCGATCAGCTGGCGGATCGGCTCACAGTTCTGGGGCCAGGGATACGCATCCGAAGCCGCCCACGCCACGCTGGAGTTCGCGCTCCAGGACCGCGGCCTGGACCGCGTCATCAGCATCAACCGAGTGGGGGACAACGCCTCCGAGAACGTCATCCGCAAGCTCGGCATGGTGCCCGAGCGGGAGACGGCACACCCGGTGTACGGCTATCCACTGCGCGTTCACGCCATCGATCTCACCGAGTTCCAGGCGTAATCGGGTCGAGCCGTCGATCACCACAAGGCAGCCGACCACTGTCCAGACGTCCCCGAGCGCATTGGTCACGACGGCACGGACACTAGGCGACGGATGTTGTCCTCCTGTCAGCCGCGCGCTGGCGGAAAGCATGCAGTTCGCCCAGGCGCCGGCGGAGGAGGAACTCGGCGGTACGGCGGCCAGCCTCCTCCGCGGCCTGCTCAGCAGCCCCCTCGGCACCGCGGCCGCGACGCCGAAGACACGCGTCATACGCGCGTCGGCCTCCGCCACAGCCTCCTGCGCCCCGAGTAGCCGACGCAGCGCGGCCGCGCGCCGCTCGTCCCGAATCCGCTGCGCGACCTGCGGCGCAGTGAACGCTGCCCAGGCCGGATCGGCGTCCAGACCGCAGGCCCGCTCGCACGCCGCCGCCAGCAGGGCGCGGGTGTCCTCTCGCACTGCTGGGTAAGCGCGGCAACCGCGGCCGCGTCCGACAGGTCAGCCCGAACGGCGACGGCCAGGTCGACGGCCTCCCGCACCAGTTCCTCGGCACGCCGCCGGTAGGAGCACACCGGGCACAAACCCGCAGATTCGGGAAACAACGCGGTCTCGCCCGCCTCATCCACCACGAGATCGACCACCTCGACGGCCTGCTCTACACAGCCCGCATGCGAATCGGGGTGGACCCGATCCCCAGGCGGTCGGGTCCCTGCTCCTGCTCGGCCTGCTCGCCGCCCCCGCAGGCGCCGCGATTCGCCTCACCGACCGCCCCTACCGGGCGCTCGCCCTCTCCGCCGCGCTGGCGGTACTGGAGATGTGGGCCGGGCTGCTCGCCTCGTACGCGGTGCCGAGAATGCCACCGAGCTTCGCCATCATGGCCGTCGCCACGGCCGTCTACACCGCCACCTTTCTGATACGACGCCCGGTCCCCGGCCCACGTACGAGAGCCGCAACCGCCGTCCCCACCGGCCCATGAGCGAAGGCACGCTGATGGAACTCGATTGACGGCCCGCCCCCACACCGTCGGCCGACATCACACTGATCGGCCGCCACACCCAGCAACGCACTGTCGTCGTCGAGGCGCTCGTCCGGGCCGAGGGCTTCATCGGCGCCCAGGCACTCCAACAACCGGCTCGCCGCCGACGGCTCACCGGTCGGCCTGTCCACGGTCTACCGCACCCTGACCGCCCTGGCCGCCGCCGGCCGGGCCGACCTGGTCCGCGACCCGGGCGGAGAACGCCTTTTCCGCTACCGCCCCGCCCTCGACCACCGCCACTACCTCCTCTGCGCGGAATGCGGCCTGAGCCTGCCCGTCGACTCAGGCCCGGTGGAGGACTGGGCGGACACCATCGCACGGAACTCCGGCTTCGCGAAGGTCCGGCACACGGTGGAGCTGTCCGGGGTGTGCCCGGACTGCGTCCGACGGCATGCGGCGGCTGAACGACACTGAACGCGACCACCGTCTGATGTCGGCCAGGAGCCCATTCCATCGAGTGGATCAGGCCACCAGCAATTTGCCCACAAAGAACGCAACCACCCTCCGGGGTGATGCAGTTACCAAGTCATGGAGAACACAGGCAGTACGCATGTCACCCGCCGGGCCCTGCTGACAGTCGGCGGATTGATGTTTCTCAGCGCCTGCACAGCCCCTGGCGGTACGCCTGAACACACAGGGACCTCGGCACCGGACATCGTGAAGCCCACTCATCCGGGCGACTCCCACGCCAGCGAGCCGGCCCGCGTCGAGCTGCCGGGCCGGCCGGAGTTCTACGTCCACCAGGGCCCGCGAGCGATCGCGCTGACCATCGACGACGGTCCGAACCCGGAATGGACGCCGCAGGTGCTGGACCTTCTGCGCCGCCACGCCGTGACCGCCACGTTCTGCCAGGTCGGTGCCCGCGTCAGCGCGTACCCCAGCCTGGTGCGGGCGGTGGCCGCCGAAGGCCACCTGATCGCCAACCACACCTGGACCCACGCCGACCTGGCCCGGGCATCCGCCACGACCGTCCGCTCCCAGCTGGAACGCACCAGCGACACGATCGAGAAGCTCACCGGCCAGCGTCCCACGATCTTCCGTGCCCCCTACGGAGTCTGGTCGGAGCCGACCCTGGCCACCTGCCGCGAGATGGGCATGCGACTGCTGGACTGGTCCGTCGACCCCCACGACTGGTCGCGGCCAGGCGCCTCGCTCATCGTTGAGCGGATCATGGCCCACACCCGTCCCGGATCGATCATCCTGGAGCACGACGGTGGAGGCGACCGCTCCCAGACAGTGGCCGCCCTGCGCCTGGTGCTCCCCCGCCTGCTCGACGCCGGCTACCAGTTCGTCACCCCCTAGGCTTTCCGCGTTGCGTCGTCGCGCGCGATGCCCGCTCTTGCACCCGCCGAACACCCCCCTGTTACGCTCCAGCCCCGCCACGTCGGGCTCGGCCCAGCGGTCTGCGGTACGTGGCGCTGTTGCGCCCCGCCGGAGGAAGGGACCAGGGCGTGTTGATCCTTGCCCATGCTTTTGGCCAGCTACCGGGTCACCGCGTTCACCGACAAAGGCCCGGCCCGCATCCACGACGCATCCGATCCGACCTCCTCCATCACATTGCGGGCCCCGACCGGTCCGGCGCCCACCCCGGTCATGAGTACGACGACCGCAACCGGCTGGCACCGCCTGGCCACCGTCAGGTCGGGCAACGACATCTACGGCTCGAACGTCCCGGGCTTCGGCGACTACGCCCTGGTCACGCTCCCCCACCAGCCCGCACGTACCAAGGCAACGAACAAGTCCAGCGCGACCGACGGGCTGATCTATATCCTCGGCGGCGGACTGCTGGCTCTGACCTGCGCCATCGCTGCGATCCGCGTGCTGCGTTCACGCGACACCGCCGTCACTTCCGACCTGCAGAAGGACGACGCCCTCTGATACACGCCTGGGCTCTGGTGACCACCGGTACGAGCGGGCGTCCTGTCCACGGAAGACGTACGGCCCCCCGTGGCACGGCCAAGGCGTCGGCTTGGTACGGGCGATGTGGTTGGCGACCAGGGCGGACAGCCAGTCCATCGAGTCGATGGTGCGGTAGTTGTCGTCCTTGAGCGGGCAGCGCACGAGCTCGCCGGTGTCCGGTGCCGTGGTCGCCGGGCAGGTGCAGGAGCATGAGGTAGCGGGTGGCACGCTCGACCAGGGTGCCGATGGCCGATCCGGACGGTGGATTGTCCGGACGGTGGATTGTGACGGAAGCCTCCAGGTGAAGCACCTCCCGCACTCCCGGACCGCGTCGATAATGACCTTGTGCGCTCGCTAGCCAGGAAATCCATCCTGCCCCTGACGCTGGTCATCGTCGGGACGGCAGCAGTGGTGAGCGACGCCGCGGAGAAAGCCCATACGGCCAGAAGCAGCGGGCGCAGCGGTTTCGGCAAGTCGGGCAAGCCGGGCCAGTCCCCGCAGGGCCAGGACCAGGACTTCTCCGCGACGGCCCCGGCCAAGGACGGCAACGCGTACACCCCTCGCAGGACCGAGGAGAACGCCCGGATCGGCGCGGTCTTCGAGAAGGACGGCCAGGGCGGCCACTTCTGCACGGCGAGCGTGGTGCAGAGTCCGGGCCGGAACATGCTGATCACCGCGGCCCACTGCGCCTTCGACGCCGACTCCGGACAGCCGCGGAACGACCTGGTCTTCGCCCCCGGCTACCGCAACGGCGACGAACCCACCGGTCTGTGGAAGGTCAGCAAGGTGGTCGTCGACGACCGCTGGGCCGCATCGCAGGACGAGGACCTCGACTTCGCCTTCCTCGTCCTGGCCCAGAAGGACGGCAAGGACATCCAGGACGTCCTGGGCGGCAACACCCTCGGCATGAGCCGCGGCTTCGACAACAAGGTCAAGATCACCGGCTACCCCGCCAGCCGTGACACCCCGGTCTCGTGCCAGAACCGCACCACGAAGTTCAGCGAGTACCAGTTGCGCATCCAGTGCACCGGCCTCGAGGACGGGACCAGCGGCAGTCCCTGGCTCGCCGGCTACGACCCCAAGAGCCACACCGGCACGGTCATCGGCGTCCTGGGCGGCCACGAGGGCGGCGGTGACCAGGACGACGTCTCCTACGCCGCGTACTTCGACGACGACATCGCCAAGCTCTACCGGCGCGCCCAGGACGAGGACTGAGTTGGCGCACTAGCCGCCAAGGGCGGCTTCGCCGGTTGTCCGGCCAGCACTGAACCCTTCTTCGTGTGCTCCCGCAACGGTGCCCTTCCGGCCGGCGCTCGCTGCTGGAGCTCGGGGCGTCGTCAGCCGCGCAGGAGTGGGCTCTTCACCTACTCGCGCACGGCGTGCCCATAGCGTGCCCATAAGACCGGACAACCACGGTCAACAGCGGTGGGATTCCACGCCCTCGGGCTCCGAACCAGAGCACATACGCCCAGGTCAGAAGCTACCCGGTCCCCAAGCGCCGTCGCTTCACCTGGAAAGTGCCTCCGGCGGTGGCGGGAACAAGGACCTCAGCGATCCTCATTCTCGCTGGCCAGAGGCACTATCTGCTTTCTTGATCACCAGTCGGACAGCCCGCCTCGTGAAAGCGCGAGGCTAAGCGCCCGCGCGGACACCGTGAGACAGACGTGGGCCTCTGTCGGGCGGCGTTGTATCAGCATCAATGTCAGAAGCCGTATCTCAACCGATCATGGAACGTGCGGGTCGAACGCGGATTCCCGGTCGGGTGATCCTGCCGTGGCCAGGGCATGAAGACGGGAC
>NZ_JBVIJE010000066.1:0-9714 GCF_055581585.1 Streptomyces sp. NPDC031426 | reverse complement strand
AGGCCGTGCTTGAGTTCCCGGTAGTCGTGCTCGATGCGCCAGCGGATCTTCGCCAGGCGGACCAGCTCCGGGATCGGGGTGTCGTCGGGCAGGTCGGACAGCCAGAAGCGGGGCGGCTTGTCCTCGCCGTCGGGCCATTCGGCCAGCAACCACACCTCGGGCAGGACGCCGTCCCACCGGCCGTGCTCGGCCACCGCGGCTGCCTGAGCCAGCCGACGCGGACGCACACCAGCCGGCCGGACCTGCACCGCAAGGAAGCGGGAGGTCATCGGGGAGCGGGAGCCTTCCCGCCAGGTCACCTCCGCGAAGGCCTCCCGTCCTGCGGCCGCGGCCAGTTCCGCCACCGGCGCCGGCGGCCGGCGGTAGCGGGGCACCGGCCGCCGGCCGTTGCCGGACCAGGCCGGGGCGGCGGGCACCGCGTCATGCGGCTGGACGGTCAGATCGCCGCGGATGCCGACCACATAACGGATCTCCCGCTCGGCCAGCGATGGCCGGAAGTCCGCGTTCTGGCCGTAGCCGGCGTCCGCCACCACGAGCGGCGGCACCAGCTGCCAGGTGGCCAGTTCGTCCAGGGCGTCCAGTGCCAGACGCCACTTCTCCCGGTGTCCGACGTCCTTGGGGACGCCGGTCCGCCTTCGCCGGACGCCGTCATCCGCCCACTGCGGTGGCAGGAACAGCCGCCAGTTCAGCGGGCACGACGCCGTGTCGGAGACCGCGTGGACACTGACCGCGACCTGGCAGTTGGCCTGCTTGCCCAGCGCACCGCAGTACTGGGGAGCCACACCGACCGACATCCTGCCGTCCTTGGGGAACGACACGTCATCGACCGCCCAGGCGTCCGCGCCGACCTGCGGCACCATCCGCTCAGCGATCCGCCGACGCACCGGCACCGCATCCCACGTGGACTGGTTTACGAACTGCTGCGGCGCGAAGGGGCACCGCTTCTACGACTGGGCACAGGTCGCCATCAACTCTGGCGATGTGCCGGGCCATCAGCACCTGCTGATCCGCCGCAACCGGAGCACCGGCGAACTGGCCTACTACCGCTGCTACTCGCCCCGCCCGGTCCCGCTGTCCACGCTGGTCGCGGTCGCAGGAAGCCGCTGGACGGTGGAGGAAATGTTCCAGAGCTCAAAGACGCTCGCGGGGCTGGACGAGCACCAGGTCCGCCGCTGGAACTCCTGGCACCGCTGGATCACCCTGGCCCTCCTCCCCCACGCATTCCTCGCCGTCACCACCGCCCTCGAACGCCGCGACCAAACACCAATCGACGATGGGAGCAGCCCCGACTCACTGATTCCGCTCACCTGCAACGAGATCCAGCGCCTCTTCGCTGCCCTGCTCGTTCGGCCCGCCTGCGGCGCGGCTCACCGACTGCGCTGGTCCACCTGGCGACGACGCCACCAAGCCCGGGCCCGCCACAGCCACTACCGCCGCCAGGCCGCCCTCCACCGTGATCACGGATGGGAAGGTCAGGCCCGGGACGCTCCGAGGAACCGCAGCACGGCCAGGACGCGGCGGTGGTCCGCGTCGACCACGGGCAGGTCAAGCTTGGCGAAGATGTTGTTGATGTGCTTCGCCACGGCGCTCTCGCTGACCACCAGCGCCTGCGCGATGCCGGCATTGGAGCGCCCCTCGGCCATCAGGCCGAGCACCTCCCGTTCGCGGGGGGTCAGCCGCGCGAGCGGGTCGCTGTCGCGCCGCAGCAGCAACTGGGCGACGACCTGCGGGTCCAGGGCCGTGCCCCCGTCCGCCACGCGCCGGACCGCCGCCACGAAGTCTGCGACATCGGCAACCCGCTGCTTGAGCAGGTAGCCCACACCGCTGGTGTTCGCAGACAGCAGGTCAGCCGCGTACCGCTCCTCCACGTACTGCGAAAGCAGCACCACCGGCGTCCCCGGCCAGCGCCGACGGATCTCCATCGCCGCCCGCACCCCCTCGTCGGTGAAGCCGGGCGGCATCCGGACGTCGATCAAGGCAAGTTCGGGCCGGTGCTCCGCCACTGCCGCCAACAGCCCCTCCGCGTCGTCGGCTTCCGCGGCGACCTGGAACCCGCCCATCTCCAGCACCTTGATCAGACCGACCCGCAACAACACCGAATCCTCGGCGATCACCGCGCGCACGGCAGCTCCGCGGTGATGGTGGTGGGCCCGCCAACGGGGCTGCTGACGTGGAAGGCCCCGTCGAGGGAGCCGACCCGCTTGGCCAGCCCGGTCAGCCCCGTGCCGGCGGCGGCGTCGGCACCGCCCAGCCCGTCGTCGGTAACGCGCACTCGCAGCACCTCGCCGACCTGACGGACTATCACCTCTGCACGCGTCGCGTTGGCGTGCTTCGTCGCATTGGTCAGCGCCTCAGAGATCACGAAGTACGCGACTGACTCCACGTTGGGCGCCACCCGCTCCTCCAGATTGACCCGCAGCCGCACCGGCAGGGGCGTGCGGGCAGCCAGCCCGGACAACGCCGCGTCCAGACCTCGGTCTTCGAGCACGGCCGGGTGCAGCCCCCGCACCAGGTCATTGAGTTCGGCGATCGCCTCCTTCGCCTCCAGGTGCGCTCTCGCGATCTCCTCGCGGGCATCACTCGGCAGGTCCGGGCGGCTGGCAATGGCCAGACCCAGGTTGACCGCGAGAGACACCAACCGCTGCTGGGTGCCGTCGTGCAGGTCGCGCTCGATCCGGCGGCGCTCCGCGTCGACGGCCTCGATCAAGTCGGTCCGGCTCACGGCCAGCTGATCGACCCGCTCCTGGAGCCGCTGCGCCCGGCTGGGCCCGAGCAGGCCCAACGCCAGCCGCGCCTCGGCCCGGGCTACTGCCCGCGCGGTCCAGGGCAGGGTGCACAGGAGGAGGAGTCCAGCGGCTGTGTAAGCCGGCAGCTGGGTCAGGTTACCGAACCAGTCCTGGCGGATTCCGGTTGGCAGCGCCCATGCCCAGGCGTAGGCGATGACGCCCGCCAGGCCCGCCGCTGCCACCGCGAGCACCAGCAGCTCCAGCAGCGCGAGCAGCGGGCCCAGCAGGAGGTGGTAGCCGATCTTGCGCCAAGGCCGCGTCGCCGCGAGCCACCGGGCGGTCGAGGCCCACGTCCATTGTTGCGGCGTGGTGGGGGTGAGCCGGGGGACGTCCACACCGATGAGCACCCGGTAGCGAGACCGCTGAACGGCCGTCAGCACCGGGGTGCCGAGCAGGACCAGTGCGGCCGACATGGAAACCGTAAGGAGCCAGTTCCCCGTCCTGGCGGTAGTCGTCGCCGCCCAGGACCACACGGGCACCAGCGCCAGGTGCGGCAGCACACCAGCGGCAAGAAAGCCGGTGTCCCGCTGCGCCCGGAGGACCGTGCGCCTCAGTCCAGTTGGAATCGTCATGGCACGACGCTAGGGCACCGCAGGAGGAGGGACTGGACGGTCACTGGTGTAATTCCCGAGCTGGAAGAGTACTTCCGGATTGTTCGGCGAGGGGCCGTCCAGCAGCGGACTGTGGATCCCCTTCAGCGTCCGGTCGAAGAACGCAGTCACGTACTCACGCGTGATCACGATTCCACGTTCGGGGTCGAGGGGCGGCGTCGGGAACCCGGCCTCCTCCTCGAGCAGGTCCACGTCGGTGAAGCTGGGGTGGTTGGCGCCGGTGACCGCCAGCCACTTCTTGTAGCCGCCGAGGGCGGCCCAGGCCTGCCCCCAGTTGTCGCCACCGCCGGCCGAGTGGTAGGCGGCCGCACCCAGCATGAGGAACGGCCGGTTGATCTGGCCGGGCATCGGGGCCGGGCTGAACGTGCCGTCCATGTTCACCCCGGCCAGCACTCGCGGGTCGGCGATCATCGTGGCGGCGGCCGCCGCTCCGCCGATGGAGTGTCCGGCCATGCCGATCTCGTGCTTGTCGATGAGGTGTGCCAGGGGCCACTCGGTATTGCCATGCGTCAACTGGTCGATCACGAAGGACACGTCCAGCGCGCGGCTGGCGGTGACCGTGTCCATGCCGAGGTTCGGGTCATCGCAGATCGCGCACGGCGGCGTCTGGCCGTTCGCCAGCGTCTCGCCGCTGTCCTCGTAGGTGTGGCCGACGAGCGCGACGACGTAGCCGTGACTGGCCAGGTCGGTCGCGAGCGAGGTGAGCACCATGCGCGGGTCCCCGAACCCGGGTGAGAGGACCACCAGCGGGTACTTGCCGCGCTGCGGTCGCGCGCCGTCAAAGGCGTGAGTGGTGACGCTGGAAAGGTTCTGTGGGGTGACGCCGGAGCTCGCCGGTATCTTCCCGTGCTGGATGTGTCCGGCTGCCTCGGCGAGGGTCATATAAGGGGCCGGAGTCCCGGTCCCGGGGACGGCCGGGTAGACCATCGTGACGGTCAGTTGGCGGGGGCCGGATGACGGCACCCACGGGTCGGGACGGCTCGCGTCGGTGAGGTGGATGACGTCCTCGCCGGCGGCATAGGGGCCGGTCGGCGCAGGGAGCGTGCCTTGGAAGGACCGCGGTGGCGTGGTGGCCGTGGCCGGTGCAGTGTCTAACGCGTGCTTGGCCACCGGCGTGGCCGACGGTCTGGTCGTGGCGGCGAACCCGGCGCCGGTTCCGGTGACGAGGGCGGCGAGCGCCAGCACCGCGACAGCGCTGATACGGCGATTGCGTTTCATGGGATCGACGCTAGGGCCCCGCAGGAGGACGGTGCCATGAAACCTGTACCCGATCTCATGGTGAACCTAGTACCAGCTGTAGATCTTGATCTTAGGCTGTGGGCGGACAGCATCTCGGGTCGGTAGGTCGGCTTCTGCTGGCCGCTGGCAGGTAGACCGGGCCCGGTGGAACAGGCACTATGCCCCGGTGAGCATCGTCATCAAGTTCTTCCTGGCACCGGACGCCGAAGCTGCCGCTGCTGTCGCGGAGGGTGGTCCCGACGGGGTCTTCGAGTCCCTGACCTTCGGCAACTTCGATGTCGAGGAGGCTCTGATCGAGTGGGAGGGCATCTTCACCGGTCGGAGCTTTGAGGAAGTCCTTGACGACGATGTTCCCGAGACTGTTGTCGACCCGAACGACGGCGAGGGTCCGCTCGTCCTCGCCGTCTCCGGCACCCTTCGAGATGCCCTGTGCGCTGCCGTCGAGCACCGGCTCGCTGAAGTCAGCCGGCTGTGGGTGGCCGAGCGGGCGGCAGACGGCGAGGTCTTCGACCCCGAGATCGCCGTGTGGATCCTGAGCGGCTTGGCCGACCTGGCCCGTGCCGTCCGCGACGGAGACGAGAACCTGTACTGCTGGGTGGCGTAGAAAGCGCACGGCCACCGTTGATCATCGTCGGTTGTGTGGACAGACGCAGATCAGCGGGTTCTCACACCGGTCTCCGCTGCGCAGCAGGACCGCCTCACGTGCGGCCCGGTCGCGTACCCGGCGCTCTCCCGAGACGGACAAACGGTCTCCGTCTCGCCCAGTCTCCTCCCGCAGCTCGGCCTGCCGTCGCAATTCCCTATACCGTGCTTGCCTCGACGCCGTTCTCACGCGGAACCTCCTGCGCGCGAATGGCTCCGCAGGCAAAATCCCGCCACCAGGTGCCGCGGGATCGGCCGCCGCACTGAGCACTTGGCCAACCTTCAGCAGTCCCCGTGTCCGGCTCTGGCCATCCATGACGATGAGGACTCGTGAACTGGACTCCCCACGAACCATCTCCGCGACGACCAGGCCTACTTCGACTGTCTTGCCCACACCGATCGAATCGCTCAGCAGCATTTTCCGGTCCATGCCAAATCGTCCGAGGGCACTTCGGGAGTCTCCGGCGCCGAAGGCCGGGCGCTGTCTCTGGCCCGTCAGACAGTCAGGCAACAGCCGTCCCTCTGGACCACCACTTCCCCCCACCAGACCTCTCCCTCCTGTTTCCGCCCTCGTGTACGGCACCCTGCCATGCACCTCCGACAATGGAACCGGCGTGGCGGGAGACGGCTGTCGTCAGGCGGGTTCTTGGAGCGGTGTGGGCCGGCCGATTGAGACACATGCGAGCCTCCCGGGTCCGGGACGGTTGGCCGCTCATTCAGGTCCGCTCCAGTGCGCCGGTCGGATCGAGAGTGTCGAGGATGTCTCGGGCGAGCGTGACGATGTTGCAGGTCTGGCCGATAAGTGGGTCAAACGTCGCGTCAGCTGGGTGGGCGCCGTGCTGGGCGATCTCACGGAGAGTGGCGTCGAGTTGGTGGTCGATGTGCCCGCTGCGTTCGAGCAAGCGAATGGCAATTCCCCGGTCGAAGCCATTGAGCTGGGGCACGAGAATTCGGAGTTCTGCGGCCAATGAAGGAGCCGTGCGCAGTCGGGCCGTCAGCGGCTGGTGGATGACTTCCGCAGGAAGGTCGTTCAGTCGAACGGTCCGCACGATGGCCCGGGCGTGTTCAAGTAGTTCCCGCGGGGTCCGAGCCGCGGCGACGCCGAGCTCAGACCACTGCGAGAACGTGTGCCAGGGGCCGTCGTCTGGGCGCTGCGTTGCGGCCAGGAGGTCGCGGATAAGGGGGTGATCGGGCCTGAGCCGGGCGATGGCGGCCGCGGTCCCGTACGGCAGCCACGCGTGAGCCGGGCCGAAGTGACTGACTTCTTCGGCTTGGCCGTCGATGATACTCTCTAGCCAGGCGGAGGTGTCCGGATCGGAGGCGAAGTCCTCGGTGAGGATGTGCAGGGCCATCCAGGCGGGGTAAAAGCCGCCGATGGCACCTACTTCCCCGGTACTCAGGGCAGGCAGAACGGCTTCGCGCAGTTGCTCGACGGAGGCGTTCGTGCGGGAGAGGAAGCTGAGCCCGGGGGCGCTGCTCCTCATTTCCGGGTGCTGGTCAAGGAGTGCGGTCAGGTCGGGGTGAGTGTCGGGGTAGTCGTGGGCGACCGCGAGTACCTCGGAGAGAAATTCCTGTCCCGACGTGCCGAAGGGGCCTACACGCGTGAGGAAGTCGGGGCCGAGCACGTCTTTGATGTCGTTCCAGTGCTTGCAGACGAATCTGAAGAAAATAGGCCGGTTGGCGACCGGGTAATGGGATGTAGTTGAACAGCAGGCCGGCGGTGTCGAAGTCTGGGCGTTCCGGTGAGAGGAGGTACAGGAAGTATCGGCGTGCCTCGGGACGGTGTGTGTAGCCCTTGAGCGGGCCACGATGCCCGGCGTCGAGACCGGCACGTACGGCGCGGTGGAGGACCTGGCGCGCAACCGCGTCAACCTGATCAAGGTGGTCACGCACTGGCCGGACATGCTGAAGGGTGCCGGGTCCCTGGTCACCAACCAGGTCCGTGCCTACGACCTGTTGCGCATGTTCGGACGCGAGGGGCGCCCGACTCCGCTGGGTGCGGCGTTCGCGGAGTACGGGCGGATCGCGAAAACCGAGCACCTGCTGCGGGTGGTCGACCCGGTGGACGACACCTACCGTCGGCAGATGAACCGCCAGCTCACCGTGCAGGAATCCCGTCACAAGCTGGCCCGGGACGTGTGCCACGGCAAGCGCGGCACCATCCACCAGGCGTACCGGGACGGGATGGAGGACCAGCTCGGCGCGCTCGGCTTGGTCCTCAACGCCATCGTGCTCTGGACGACGAAGTACATCGACGCCGCCGTCGCCCAGCTCCAAGCCGAGGGCCACGAGATCCGGGAAGAGGACATCGCCCGGCTCTCCCCGCTCAAGCACCGCAACCTGAACCTGCTCGGCCGCTACAGCTTCGCCGCCAGCGTCCCGGCCGCCGGTGCCCTGTGTCCGCTGCGCGACCCGGATGGGCACGAGCTGGATGAGGACGAAGAGGGCGAGGAGTGAGCACGAGGGTGCTGCTCAACGGTTACGCGGTGCCCTCGATCTCGGCCCGCAGCCGGGGCGGCGAAGCCACAGCGCCGGACGTGCTCCCAGCGTTGCCGCACACGGCACCAAGAAACATCCGTTGAGTTTGTCTTCGAACGGCCGTGCCGGTCAGCTCAGCAGGGCAGCCGTGAACGTCTTGCGGTGGTCCACCAGCCAGGTCTGCACGCGATCCCAGCGCTCCCATCCACCACGCTCGGCCAACGCCTGGAGATAGATAGGGTCTCCGCTGGCTACGCGGCGGGCGACGAAGGCCCGGCAGACCTCCGTGGCCTGCTCGATGACGCCAGGCAACTCGGCGCGGCCCTCCGCCGAGAGGCCGTAGCCGTCGGCAAGAATCCGCAGCCGTGCGGCCGTCTCCAGCCCGGGGGGATGGAGAGCAGACGCGGACTCGGGATCAAGCATGGGCACCCAATAACGGGCGGTCATGGCGATGTCCCAGAGGACACGGCCCGGGGCCGCCAGGTCGAAATCGATCAGGGCCGCAGCACGACCGTCGCGGAAGACGACGTTCTCCGGGCACACATCGTTGTGGCACAGCATCGTTCCCCCCTCCGGGTCGGCCAGGTCCCGCGGCCACTCGGCACGGGTGTCGACCGCGACGGCCGCGCTGGTCTCATGCAAACGCCGCAGCAGGCTCCCCACCGATTCGAGGGCAGAACTCCTCATCGCCCAGTCCGGGAACGGCGGCAGAGCCACGTCGCCAGGGAGGAAGGTCAGCTGCTCACGGCCATCCGCTGTGAGACCGACAGGGGCCGGCGCCGCGTCGAAGCCGTGCTCCTTCAGCGCAAGGAGATAGGCATGCAGGGCGCGTGCGTTGCGCGGTGCCGGTCGCTCCACCAACTCCCCCCGGCGGAAGACCGCCCCCACGTTCACCATCCCGCCGACCAGCGCCTCGTCTTCAGCCGTCATGAGGAGCACGCTATCGGCAGATCGATCCCGCGCGGGGCGGCCTGCGCACGACGTGGATCAACGTATGACGGAACGCGCGACGCGGAATCCCACGTCGTCGACCTGGAAAGTCGGGTGGCTGCGGCGCCGCGCGGAGGCCCGGCAACTCCAGTGCTCATCGAACCAACCACCGCCACGGAGCACCCGGTAGGCGCCATAGACCTCGGCGTCGTAGACGTCCCAGCACCAGTCCCAGACGTTGCCGAGCATGTCGTAAAGCCCCCACGGGTTGGGGCATTTGCCGCCCACCTCGTGGATGCGCTCGTGCGAGTTTCCGCGGTACCAGCCGATCTCGTCGAGCTCCCCGTAGCGCGGCCCGGTCGTCCCGGCACGGCAGGCGTGCTCCCACTCGGCTTCGGTCGGCAGTCGATACCCGTCGGTGGACGCGTCCCACTCGATGACTTCAGCCTCGGCACGGATGTGGTACGCGGGCGTGAGGCCGGCCCACTGGGACAGGGCGTTGCAGAACCGCGTCGCGTCCCACCAGGAGACGCACTCGACGGGCAACTGGTCCCCAGGGGTGGTACCGGGCCGCTGGCCTGTGATCTGTGCGTACAACGCCTGGGTGACCGGGGATGCCGCGAGCTGGTAGGGCGCAAGTTCGACCGACCAACTACGCTGTGTCCGCCGGTCCGACAGCGTCACCTGCCCCGGCGGGATGGCGATCATCTCGTTCCCCGTCATCACGTCCATGATCAGGAGATCCTAACGAGACCTGTCAGTGCGAAACGACAGAGCCGAACGGTTGTCCTTGGCTGACACGAATCTGCAAGTCGTCCTTCACTGACACGGACAGCCATCGATCATCCTTCAGTGGCAATCGATCAACGTTCACTGGCACAGGTCAATCTCCCCAGGCTGATCGCCGGCCAGCTTGCGCCTGTCGGCAAACGATGGCGAGCTCAAGCGGTCAGCGCATCACTGCTGTTCAGGAGGTCAGCGTAGACCTCTGCCGGAGTGCGGTAGCCGTGGGTCTTGCGCGGACGGTG
>NZ_JBVIJE010000065.1:0-9742 GCF_055581585.1 Streptomyces sp. NPDC031426 | reverse complement strand
CCACGACCACCTCCAAGATCAGGTCTTGGAGACAGTCTGCTGGCCGACGAGCAACGGATCGATTACCAGGCCAAGGCTGCGTGACGAGCCACTAGCAGCACCATTTGAGCCCGACGCCAGGTCACCACCGACCCGGTGCCTCTACGGATGATGCGCAGCAGCCTCTGCCCCTCGTCGTCATCGATCTCGCGCACGCGCACACGTTCAGCCACCTGGGCACCCTGGCACGACGCGCCGCCCGGCACGGAACCCGGCGGCGTGCCACTCCCGCTACTCGCACAGTGCCGCGGTCACCCGGTCGAGGGTCTCCTCCGGGGTGGTGACCGAGTCCTGGGGGCAGCACCAGCTGCCGACTGGACCCCCGTCGAAGTCCCCCTCGTCATGCGCCCACCGCCAGCCGGCGACCCAGCGGCCGTAGCGCTCGGCCAGGGCGTACGTCATGGCGTCGCACCAGGGCCTGGCCTCCTCCCAGCCCCAGTCATGCACGGCCCGGTCACCCGGCGGCACGTCGGGGCGTCGGGGCATGTCATCACGCACCGCTCCATGACACTGCGACAGCAGCTATGCGCGCTGGGCTCCCGTCTGGTCGCTGCCCGGCAGGCGGGCCCGCCCTTGCCAGGTCGCGCGGGCGGTCGCGGGCGGGGGAAGATCAAGTGGTGAACTCCTCTGTGGCGGAGGCCGTCTCCGTCGTTCTGCTGCTGGTGGTGCTGGCGTGCGCCGTCGTTCGCCCGTTCGGGTGGCCGGAGGCGGTGGTCGCCGTCCCGGCTGCGGGTGTGGTGATCGCCACCGGGGCGCTCTCGCTGGCGCATGCCCGTGAGGAGGCGGAGCGGCTCGGGCCGGTGATTGGGTTCCTTGCGGCCGTCCTGGTCCTCGCCCAGCTGTGTGACGACGAGGGGCTGTTCCATGCGTGCGGGGCGTGGATGGCCCTTAGTGCGGCGGGGCGCCCGCGCCGCCTGCTGGTGCAGGTGTTCGCCGCCGCGTCGGTGATCACCGCGGTGCTCAGTCTGGATGCCACGATCGTGCTGCTGACGCCGGTGGTGTTCGCCACCGCCGCCCGGCTCGGTGCCCGGCCGAAACCGCACGTCTACGCCTGCACCCACCTGTCGAACACCGCGTCGCTGCTGCTGCCGGTCTCCAACCTCACCAACCTGCTCGCGTTCGCCGCCAGCGGGCTGAGCTTCACGCGCTTCGCCGCCCTGATGGCCTTGCCCTGGCTGGTGGCCATCGCCACCGAGTACGTGGTCTTCCGCCGGTTCTTCGCCACCGACCTGGACGCAGGGGCTCAGGCCCCACGCACCGCCGGGCAACGCGAACTGCCGGTGTTCGCCCTGGTCACAGTGGCCTGCACGCTGGCCGGGTTCGTCCTCACCTCCATGGTGGACGTCAACCCCGCGTGGGCGGCCTTCGCCGGCGCCCTCGTGCTCGCCGGGCGGGCTCTGGCCCAGCGCCGTACCACGCCCACCGCCATCGTGCGGGCCGCCGCGGTGCCGTTCCTCGCCTTCGTCCTGGCCCTGGGACTGGTGGTCCGCGCGGTCGTCGACAATGGGCTGGCGGCGGGGCTGGGACACCTGATCCCAAGCGGTACCGGACTGGCGGCGTTGTGCGCTATCGCCGCCCTGGCCGCGGTGCTGGCCAACGTCATCAACAATCTGCCCGCCGTGCTGGTGCTGCTGCCGCTGACCGCCCCGTCCGGGCCGGCCGCGGTCCTGGCAGTCCTGCTAGGGGTGAACATCGGCCCGAACCTCACCTACGCCGGCTCCCTGGCCACGCTGCTGTGGCGGCGCATCGTGCACGAACACGACAGTGACGTCGAACTCGGTGAGTTCACCCGGCTCGGTTTGTTCACAGTGCCTGCCGCCCTGGGGCTGTCGGTGGTGGCACTGTGGACCTCGCTCACCCTCATCGGAGGCTGACCGTCATGAAAGTCATCGCCTGGATCACCGAGGGCACCTGGCCCGCCGGCATCGACGCCGCCCGCGCCCACGCGCCCGACGACGCCGACATCGTGCTGCTCCACGTCACCCCGGCCGACGTCCCGGGCGCGGCGCACGGCGCCTTCGCCGGTCTGCTCGGCCGCGGCCATGGCGAACGCGACCCCGGCACGCAGGTGGAGCACCTCGCCGCCGCCTCCGCCGAGACATTCCTGGCCGAGGCCGCGCAGCGTCTGGGCCGCCCGTGCGCCCGTGTCGAGCGGACCGGCCGCGTCGAGCGGGAGGTCGTCGCCGCTGCCGAGGGCGCCGACCTGCTCATCCTCACCCGTGACGGTGACCGGACCCATCTCGGGCCGCGCAGCCTGGGGCATGCCGGCCGTTTCATCGTCGACCACGCCCCGTGCCCCGTCCTGCTGGTGTGGCCCGAGCCCGCGCCGGGCATCGACACCATCCCGCCCCCGCCACCCCACCCGCCGCACCACCAATAGCGGCAGGCACCCGGCATCGGACCGTCTTCCGCGGTCAGGAGCATGGGCGACGGTGAAGCAGACCGAATTCTTGGGGTGATACGAGCAGTCGATGTCCAGCAGACCTTGGTGGCGGGGATCCTGGCAGCTGAGCCCCGCTCTTCCCTCTCGCGGCGCCGGTGGGCGCCGACAGCGAGCCGACGCCCCGTCGACATGCCTGTAGGGCGTCCACCGGCAGGTCCCCGGGAGCTCCTCACGCCTCCTGGCGGGGAGACTTCGCCGGAGCACCCCGGCGACGCCCCGCTGTACCGGTGACGGGTGACTCCAAGGAGCGCAGGTGTTCCCTCAGCCACTGCTCGGTGTTGTTGACGTGCAGGAGGGCGGCAGCCTGGCCCAGGAAGGCGTCGCGGTAGGAGAGGGCCGTGAAGATCGACTCGTGTTCGGCGAGGATGCGGCCCGCGGCCTGGTCGTCGACAAGGCCGCGCCAGATCCGGGCGCGCAGCGTGCGGCCCGATATGCCTTCCAGGAGCGTGAGGAGCGAGTCGTTGCCCGTCGCGGAGATCACGGCCCGGTGGAAGGCCGCGTCGTGGGCGTTGAGCTGCTCGACATCGTCGCGGGCCTCGCGCATGGGGGTGTACTGGGCCCCATGGTTGGTGTGCATGACCGCCCCGGCGAGGCTGCCGCGGGTCTGTTCGGCGGCAGCCAGGGCGTTGGCGGATAAGGTGAGCGGGATCCGGCCGCTGAACGCGGTGTCGACGAGGCTGTATCTCCGGCCCCCGCAGCCCAGTCGGAGCAGGGAGTGCCGACATGGACGTTCTCTTCATCACGAGCGTGGCGGTGGTGGTCGCCGACCCGTCGCTGAGCCGCAAGCTGTTCATCGAGGTTCTTGGCCTCCCTCTGGAGGGGGAAGGCAACGGCTACTACTCCAGCGGGAGCGTCCCCGGCAGCAAGCACTTCGGCCTGTGGCCGCTCTCGCAGGCGGCCGAGGCATGCTTCGGCACGGACCAGTGGCCCGCCGACCGGGTGGTTCCACAGGCGTCGATCGAGTTCGAGGTGGCGAACGCGGAAGCCGTCGCAGCCGCCGGTGCCGAGCTTCAGCGTGCTGGCTTCGAGTTGGTGCACCAAGCCCGAATCGAGCCGTGGGGTCAGACGGTGGCCAGACTTCTCACGGCGGACGGCTTGATCGTCGGGATCTCCTACGCCCCCTCCTTGCACGACGTGCAGGACGACCAGGACTCTGGCTGAGCCCGGCCTGAGACGGGTGCAGACGTCGTAGTTCCCTGACGTACTCCGGCCCCGGGGATCAATGGGACCGTGGTTGGTGCCGAGATCGATCACACCCTGTGAGGGCCTGCGCAGACCGGCCATCGGCTCCCTCCGCCAGGGTCCGGGGCTTTCACGCTTCACGGGGTTGTGCCGCTTTCAGGTCGCCTGGTGGGGTGCTGTTGCCTGGATGAGGAGCAGGGCGATGTCGTCCTGGTGTGGGGTCGGGGGGCAGTGGCTGACGAGGGTGTTGGCGAGGGCGCCGAGGGTCTGGTCTGGCGCCTGCGCGAGGCAGGTGACGAGGTCGGCGGTGGCGTCGTCGATGTCGGTGCCAGGGGTTTCGATCAGGCCGTCGGTGTACAGGGCGAGGAGGGTGCCGGAAGGGAGCGGGATCTCGGTGGTGGGATAGGTGGCGTCGGGGTCGATGCCGAGGAGCAGGCCGGGGGGCAGGTGGAGGATTTCGGTGTGGCCGTCGGGGTGGCGGATCAGGGGTGGGGGGTGTCCGGCGGTGGCGAGGCGGGCGCGGTGGTGTGCGAGGTCGAGGTGGGCGTACAGGCAGCTGGTGAACAGTCCCGGGTCGAGGTCGATGAGGAGTCGGTTGGTCCGGGCGAGGACTTCGCCGGGGGGCGTGCCGGCGGTGGCGTGGGCGTGGACGGCGATGCGGACTTGTCCCATCAGGGCCGCGGCGGTGATGTTGTGGCCCTGCACGTCGCCGATCGCCGCGGCTGCGGATGCTTCACCGCAGGGGATGAGGTCGTAGAAGTCGCCGCCGATGTCGATGCCGTGGCCGGCGGGCTGGTAGCGGGCGGCGGCGTCCAGACCGGGGATCGTGGGCAGGGTGTGGGGCAGCAGGCCGGTTTGTAGGGTGTGGGCGAGCTGGTGCTTGATGTCGTAGAGGCGGGCGCGGTCCAGGGCCTGGGCGATCAGGCCGGCCAGGGAAGCCAGGATGGCGCGTTCCGGCGCGGGGAAGGGGCGGGGCCGGTGGTAGCCGAGGATGAGCGTGCCGACGGTGCGGCCGGAGGCGATCAGGGGCAAGGTTGCGCAGGCGGGCAGCTCGTCCTTGTGAACGGCTGGGGGGTAGGCGCGTTTTAGGTCGGCGAAGGTGGCGTAGAAGCCTGGGTCGCCGGTGAGCAGGGCCCGGACGGCAGGGGTGTCGGAGGCCAGGCGCTGGGCGTCGAAGATCTCGGTGAGTTCGGCGCTGAAGCCGCAGGTGCCGATGACGCGCAGCCGGCCTTCCTCCGCGGTCAACAGGGCGAGGGCTTGGGGGCCGAAGGCGGGGACGATCTGGTCACAGGCCAGCTCGACCACATCGTCCGCCCCGACAGCCTGCGTGAGGCCGGCCGCCAGGTGGGTGAGGTGGTACAGGGCTGTCGCCCCGACCTCTGGCGCCGGTGGGCCGTGCTGCCACGGCATGGTGGGCTTGGCGTGCTCGGCCGGGACCGGGGTGATCTGGATGCTGATGCCGCTGTCGTCCGGGTGGAGCTGGAAGTACAGCCACTGGTCCGGCGGGCGCAGGATGGTGAAGGAGGTGGGCCAGCGGCTGACCACCGCTGCCCGGTACCGGTCCTCGAAGAGGGGGTTGTGCAGCCACGACAGGCTCTCCCAGGGACGGCTGCCCAGCAAGGCGCCGACCCCCGCGCCGAGCAGGTCGCCGGCCGTGGTGTTGATGAAAGTGACCCGCCCGTCCAGATCGAGTGCGCAGCAGCCCTGCGGCAGCCGTTCAGCGAAGTCGAATGCGGCAGGTGCCTCGCCCGACACCATGCGGCCGGAACGCACGGGGGCCAAAACCCGCGGCTGGTCGGTGGGCAACAACGGCTGCCCTTGGCCGGCAGCCTGCTGCAGGAGCACACCCTCGCACTCGCAGCACGTGCCCAGCGCATCCCGTTCACATGAGCTCAGCTGCGGCGGACGCCAGATAGGCCACAGCAGTACCAGGGCACCCCACACAGTGGTGCCACAGCTGACCGGGGCAGCAGCCAACATGAATTCGTAGGGCAGCACGAGCGCCAGCTGAGGGTAGCAGCGTGCCACCTCCTCCTGGCTGCTCAGCCACACCATGCGCCGTTGTCGTACGGCGTCCGCCGCCGGCAGGGGGGCGCCCACCGTGACCCGCGCCCAGGGGGCTGCAATCTGCTGGGACACCCCGGATATCAGCGTCAGCTGCAGTACCCGCTCACCGGGCGGCAGCAGATACAGCAGGCCCACCGAGGCACCGGTGTCCCGCATGACGTCTGCCAGGGGAGCATCGAGCTGCTCCAGGCCAGAGCCGGAGCCAGGGGCGAAGTCGGCAAGCTGCTGCACGTCCCTCACCTCCTGCGGACGCCGGAAGGAGCAGCACGCGTGCGCCCGAAGCGAGCGCGAGCGACCTCGCCACAGATCCCAAGTACGGCACCGATCTGTACCCAGCCGGCGCCGGCCTTCCGGTCGGCCGTCACCGCCGCCCGCACCAGCTGCCGGGCCAGATCCGGCACCCGCGTCACCACGGCGCTGTGGCAACCCGCCACTCCTCCGGTCGGGGGCGACTGCCGGACCGGACGCACAGTGACGGCGTGCCTCCGGAGCCGTAGCTCAGCACCGGACGCCGTCATCGTTCCCCACGCCTGAGCAATCTGCTGCCACCTGCGACGTGCACGCCTGACCGCCTGCCGATGCGCAGGCCGGCAGCGCAGGCGGTCAGGCCCCATCGGCTCCTGCGGCGCAGCCCCATACCAGCCGCACAGAGCGTCACTCATACCCGGACACTACGCCCACATCCGGCGACGGTCGCGCGACGAGGCGAAAGGCGAGCAGATCTTCCAGGCCGAGGATGAAGCACGTGCCTGGCAGGCCTCCGTGCGCCAGCCCGCCCCCAACGCGAAGGCCCAGCCTGCCAAGAGTCACCTTGTTCGAATTATGTTCGATATCTTGTTCGTGGGACGGGTAATCTAGCCCTGCAATTGGACGTGGGCGGCGTGCAACGACGCTTCTGTGCCCATTGACGAGCCCGCATCAAAGTTCTGCCCCCGACACAATGGCGAGACGGTCTGAGGCGTTTGGTGAACGCCGGAAGCGACCGGGCGAGCACCATGACACACGAGCGCGCCATCCTGCGCATCGCTCGCTCAACGGGCGTCCTTGGTCGGGGCGGGTGAGGTGAAGGGCCGGGTGCCGGTCAGCTCGTCATAGACCGACAGCGGACGGCGGCCGACCTCGACACTTGCGGCTGCGGACCGGTTCAGCAGGGCCTGCAGCGGTCCGGTCCCCGACCCGAGCGGCTGGCTGCGGCGGGGCGAAGGCAGAGTGTCGCCGGTGCTGACACGGTGGCCGGCGCCGGTGGGCAGGCCCCTCCCAGTGCGTCTCGTCCACGATGCGGGCTCCGCGGCCGACCGCCCGCGGGTGGACGGCCAGCAACGTCTGCCCAGTAGCGTCAGGGACGGTGCAGTGCAGTGTGACCTGGGACTTCGTGGCCCGGATCTCGACCAGCTGGCGGGGACGGACCTTGCGGGCGGGCACCGAGTAAAGGTTCGCGTCGAAAGGGCGGCTCGTGGGCGTGGGCGACGGCGCGCGGGTTCCTGGACTCGCCGGTGATGCACGAGAGTGGCCCTCAGCGGCTGTGGTCGCTGATGGACCGCATTCGTAATCGGCTCAACCGCAGTGGCGCGCTTCCGGTCTGCGGTGCGAGGGTGAGGATCGACCCGGACGGCTCGGCGACCCTGTCGTGGGGTAGCTGGTCACAGCGGCTCTGACCGCCCACATGCAGCTCCGCCCGCGCGCATACCCCCGAGGCGCACGGGCGGGGCTTCCTCGTTCCGCGCGACCAGGTGGACGGCGTCCTGCTGCCACTCGGGGATGAAGGGGGCAGCCGGTACGCCGGGCGGGTAAAGATCAGCGTCCACGCCACGGACGATGGTCCGGCCATCTGCAGCTGCACAGCAGAGTGCGGGATGCGACCCGAACGGCCTGCGACATGTGGTGGATGACCCCGGTCCGGCCGCGGGCATGGTCAGGCCCACGATCGAGAGGATCACCAGCAGTACCGGAAACAGGGCCGTCGAACCTGTCAGCGAAGATGCGCTGGACTGAGTGACAGGGCTGCCGGCCACGACGCCGGGCAGCGTCCACCGGAGCGGAGTACGCCGGCGGTTACCGGGCGGCACGGGTTGACGGCCTGCGCGCAGGAGGTCGTCGAGGCTTCGACAAAGGGGAAGAGGCCGGTGGAGCGCCGGTTCAGCGCGGTGCGGTCGCGGGCAGCGCCGCCTTGAGGGCAGCTTTGTCGCTTGCAGGGAGCATGCCGGTCGGCAGCTTGACGTTGAACCGCGGGGATGTGCGGCGCAACGCCTCGGGCGGCCTGCGCCCGCTCGCGTTCCGCCGGGTTCCGCAGCCGGATGCCATCGAAAAGGGCCTTCCCGTATGACGCCCGGAAAGGCCCTTTCGTATCCACGGTGCACAAAGCAAAGTCAGTGCTTGAATGCGTCCTTGGCCTTCTCCTTGGCCTCACGGACGTCACCCGTGCTCTTTTCTGCCTGTCCCTCAGCGGCCATGCGGTCGTTGCCGACGGCGTTTCCCACGGTTTCCTTGGCCTTGCCCTCGGCCTGCTCGACCTTTGCCTTGGCCTTCTCTCCGGCAGTCATGAAGGGGGACCTCCTCGTAGCTTGTGTACCGCTGTCCCGATAACCGGCTCGTGCCCCGGCGTTACTCTCATAAACAAGGCAGCGTCGGGCGCATGTGGGCCACTTTGCAGGGCAGACGGGCGACAGGAGGTTGATAAAGATGGTTCCTCTGCTGTTGGTTCTTCTTCTCGCCCTGATCCTTTTCGGCGCCGGCTTCGCCATCAAGGTCCTCTGGTGGGTCGCCGTCGCCGTCCTTGTGCTCTGGCTTCTCGGCTTCGTCATGCGCTCCACCACCGCCGGCGGCGGTCGCGGCCGTTGGTACCGATGGTGATCTGACCCGTACACACGGCCCGTTCGCAGGGCCCGGCCGATACGACGACCGGGCCCTGCGCGCATGCCGAAAGTGGGGCCGTCAGGCGCGTAGCGTGACCATACGCTCCATAGACGCCCCAAACTGGCACGCGCGAAGGAACCCGCCGTGCCCACTGCCGAGACGATCCCTTGCCGACGGCGGAATGGCTCAAATGGACTGCGACCGGTACACCTGGGAGACAGACGCCGGTGGAAAGCACGGCGAGCCGTCAGCCGACGTGCTATCGCGGGATTGACGGCGGCCGTGTCGCTTCCCCGCCCGGCCCCGGGAGCATAAGAGTTCCAACAGGAGCCGGCCGAGGTGGGGCAGCGCGCGCACGGCGCTGTCGGGCGTCGGCGATGGAGGGGTCCCTTCGCTGTCCCCGGGGGCGCCATAAGAAGCACTGGCCGCGCCGCTGCGGCACAGTGGTGCACCCGTGTGCTGGGCGGCGAGGACAGCGGCGCGAAACGACCCTCGCGAGACGGCTGCAGGTCCTGTGGGCGGGCCCGAGGCCCGTCTGCTGCTTGGCGCGGTCTAGGCGTCCAGGGCCCAGATGAAGTCCTCGCGCATCCAGTGGGTCGCTCGAGCGGGTTCTGCCGGAGCCGGCCCGGTGGCCCGAGTCGCGGCTACGTCACGCGGATGCCGACGATGCAGGTGTCGTCGTCCGTGTCCGACCTGCTGTAGGTCAGCAGACGGTCGAGCTGTTGGTCCAGGGTCTTCGGCGCGGTACGGGCCGTGGTCAGCAGGTGGGTCAGGGACTCCTCCACAGACCGGTCGCGGCGCTCGATGAGCCCGTCGGTGTACATCAGCAGCATGTCCTCCGGCGCGAATTGCAGCTCGGCCTCCTCGTAGACGGCTTCGGGCAATGCGCCCAGCAGCAGGCCCTTGACCAACGGCAGCGGGGTCGCCTCCGGTCCGCGGACCAGCACGGGCGGGAGATGGCCTGCCCGTGCCCAGCGCAGACTGCGCTGATCCGGGTCGTACAGGGCGCACACCGCGGTGGCCGTGACCCCTCCGGTCAAGTGGTGCGCCAGGATGTTCAGCCAGGACAGCAGCTGCCCCGGCCCGGCACCCGTCACGGCGAGGCCACGCAACGCGTTGCGCAGAACGACCATGCTGGTGGCGGCCTCGATGCCGTGG
>NZ_JBVIJE010000064.1:0-10232 GCF_055581585.1 Streptomyces sp. NPDC031426 | reverse complement strand
GGTACTTACGTGGTGCTGGCACTGCTCGTGGTTCTCCTTCGGGCCAGGATCATAAGCCTGGCTTCAGGGACTCCACGAAACGGGGTGCAGCTCAGCCCGAGCCTTGGCCTCGTCCAGGGCCGGGCGCTACGCCGAAGCGGAGGCTGAGGCGCGCGCGGTAGCCGCTGCACGGTCTCAGGCGAGCGATGATCCACTGGCCGCTGTGGCACTGAGTGTTGCCGTCGTGGCGGTGTCCCGCCAGGGCCGCGGCATTGAGGCCGCCGCCGAATACGATGCACTGCTGCCGGTCTTCGGAAGGATCTTCGGCGCTGAGCACCCGCAGACCCTGAAGCTGCGCTCCAACCGTGCCCAACATCTGGCAACCCTCGGCCGGCACACCGAATGTGAGGCGGAGTGCGCGGCCGTCATCCGGATCGCGACTCGCGGCCAAGGGCCGAACATGTCGTTGATCGCGACGGTCGCTCGCAGCGGCCTGGTCTACGCCCTGAACGGGCAGGGACGCCATGAGGAGGCGGAGGCACTCGCGCGCGAAGCGCTGGCCGCTCAGCTCTCACAGGACACGACTGTAGTCCTCCGGAGCAATCTGGCCCGCAGTCTCAGCGGACAGGGCCGCCATGAGGAAGCTTTCGCGGAGGCGGAACGCGCCGACGAGGTGCGCCGCGGGCTGCCCGAGGAGAGGCGCCGTACATCGACTGGCGCTGTGGAATTGTCCATGGCCACAGCCTTTCTCGGCCTGGGCCGCGTGGCCCAGGCCCGCACTCTGGCCGTGGCCGCGCACGATGCCTGCGTGGCTCTCTTCGGCCCGGACCACTATCGCACCGCCGAGGCCCTGACCTTCCTCGACAGCGTCGACGGCGCATGACCGAGCGCGGCACGTTTCCAGCGACGCGCAGCACCACTGACAACAGCCGGGCGAAAGACCCGCTATGCCCGCGATGGCGGCGAACCAACTGGTGTGGCCAACTGCGATGCACAGAGCGGCCAAGTAACCCGCCCAGTCACAGGAGGAACACCCAAGTGCACGACGATTCCCCGCCGACCCGCCTCGACATGCTGCGGTTCGCCCGCCACGTCGTCGAGCAGCAGACCACGCGGCAGCTGACCCTGATCGACCGGTGGATCGCCGACGAGGAACGGCTCGAGCGCGAGCGGCGGCAGGGTGAGGCGCGCCGGCCGCCGGAGCCGGAATGGCTGATCCAGTTCGGGCTCAATCGGCAGAAGCGTGGATGCCGTTCACACCGGCGGCTGCTGGGCGGCCACCAAGAGCGGGCGGTGCCGCCCGGCGACCCGGTAGCAGGCGCTCGACGCGCTGCGGCGTCAGGTACCGGCATGCGTCCACTGCCGGCGCGGACACCGCCCTGGGCATCCTGACTAGGGTCAGCGCGGTCAGGCGCTGCGCGGGCGGCGGCCCGTCGTCTTCTTGGCGGCCGTCTTCTTCGCCGCGGTCTTCTTGGCCGGCTGCTCCTTCGCGACCGCCTTCTTCTTCGGCTTCGGCAGTTCGTGCACCTGGGCCGGGCCCGCGCCCCCCGTACGGGAGGCCTTGGCCTTCTGCACCGACTCGTTCAGCGCGGCCATCAGATCCAGGACCTGGGCCGGCTGCTCCGGCTCGGGCGCTTCGGGGAGCGGCTTCTCCTCGCGTTTGGCCTCGATGATCTGAGCGATCGCATCGGTGTAGCGGTCGGTGAACGCCTCGCCCTCCAGCTCGGAGGGCATTGCGCTGCGGCAGGATCGACAGGAGCCCCTTCTCCGTCCGGGCCCAGAACAGGCCGCGGCCGGTGATGAAACGGCTGAAGGTGTCGTCAGGACGCAGATCGAGCGGTACGTACGTCTTGTAGCTCCACTGGTCGGTGCCTCCTTCGCCTACGTGCTTGAAGTGCTCACCGACGACGGGCAGCCCGAACTCGGGGTCGCAGAAGGTCCGGCGGCACACACAGCCCGAGCTGGAGATGGCCGACGGGCTGTTCTTGTCCTCCGTGACGCAGGGGTGGAACAGGGCCGGGATCTTCGACGGCTCCACCAGCGTGCAGTGCATCGCGTACGGCTCGCAGCACACCAGCCTGCTCAGCCACTCCTGAAAGTGGGGTGTCTGGGTCTGGGTCGCCTCAATGGACACCTCGGCATTCAGCGACGTCGAAGCGATACCGAGGCGCGCCTCGGTGTAGAGGACGAAGTTTCTCTGAACTCCTTCAGTGCCCAGCGCTGCTATTGCTGTGGGTGGGAGGGATTGGGGAGCTCAACGTAGGTGCGGGTGCCGTGGGCGTCGGTGATGTCAACAACGACGCTGGACCAATCCTCGGTGGGAATCTCGACGATGCCAGTGGAGTAGGTGCCGTCTTCGAGGATGTCCGGCGTCAGGTGGATGTCGGTGAGCGCTTCGACGAGTGCGATGTAGTCCTCAAGGCCGCAGCTACCGTTCTCGAAGTCGAACCCCACTTGGTGCATGAGATCGACGAGTCCGTCGGGGGTGCTGCCTTCTCGGTGAAGCGGGCCTTCGAATCGGGTGCGCAGCTCGCCGTCCTCCCACCAGGAGAACAGGGACATGGCGTTTGGGCTGTGGAAATGGGAGACACCTCGGGTCCCGAGGGTGGCGTGCTTCATGGCGTCAGTTTGTATCTCGATGCCGCCGTTGATCTCCAGGGCCAGGACCCAGTCGGCGTCTTCGCCATGGACGAGGGTGGCGCCGACGAACATGTTGTCACCCCAATCAACCTGATCATCCTGAAACTCGCGGTCTCGGGCGACGAAGGCACCGAAACCGCTGGCGTCTTCCTGCGACTCTGCGCCGATGCGGTCGAGGTACTCGCACGGCGAGAGCCCGCGAACCAACGTCAGGCTGTAGCCCTCGAGTAAAAAGCCGCCATGGAAGTCCCGGAGCCAGGAACGAGCGGACGATTCAGCGTTCATGGGCGGCCATACTGCCAGGCGCCAGCGGCAGAAGGCCGTTCGAGATCGGGGCGGACTGGCTTGCGACCTGATGGTCCACAGTCCGGCCGGCAACTTCTCGGAATGCCGGAATGCCGAGATGGACGGTGTTGGCTCGACGGGCCATTTCATCGAGTTGGGCGAGCTTGTGCTCCGCTCCTACGAGGCTGACCTGGAGTCCTTCAACTTCGCCGGTCCACCCCTCACGTTCAGCTTCGGTGATCCGGGCGAGCAGGTTGTCGCGGATCTGGAGGATGCGGGATCGCTGGGTAGACGACGGGCGAAGGAGGGGGCAGCGCAGGCAACTGTGCTCATGGATGCACGGAGTCAAATAGGATCTTCCGCACTCTCCGAGGGCCACTCGACGCCGCTCGAAGTGGCCAAGGAACTCGTCCCACTCCTCGTTGCTCGGGACGCGGTATTCCTCGCTCGGGCGGAGACTGCGCCGGCGGGCGATGAAAGCGCGGTGCCCGGTGATGACCTCCTCGGGGTAGACCGCCTTGTAGCCCATCGTTGTGTTGATGTCGCGGTGGCCGACGACCAGCTGGGCGATGTGTGGGGGCATGCCGTGCATCACGGGGCGAACTCCGGTATGCGCAGGCCACGGTGGCCACCGTGAAGCGATCAGCAGGCGGTCAGTGGTTCGCACGCCTCGCCACCGACGGGCTTCCCGCCGACGCCACAAACCTCGCCGACAGCCCGCAGGAAGCGGCGGACCGGGGAGCGATCCTGTTCTCCGCGCTCACCGGCACGCCGTACGGCGCACCACCCACCCCCGCTCTCGACGAGGACGTACGGACCCGGGCGGACCTGTTGCGCGGCGAACTGCGGGACGCGGCCCAGTGGCACCGCGGCGCACTCACCTACGCCGCGGCCCGGGTCCGGCCGATCCCGAACATGGTGCCGATCGCGGCACCGAGCCCCATCGGCTCGCGGCCACGCCGGACCACCTGGGTCGTGCGCGGCTTCGGCTGCGCCGTCGCGGCACGGCCGCCGCCGTTCTTTGCGCCGCCATCTTGGCAGCGCGCAGGGCAACGTGGGCCAGGTCGACGCCGCTGAGCTGCGGGTTCTCGGTCATCACGCCGCCCATCGGGCTGAGCAGAGCCCGGGCCGGTCGCTCGATGGCCGGCGGTCGGCGGCGTATCTGTTCTGGATGTGGGCCCGGCGGGGACGGTGCACTGGGTGCGGATCAGCGGGCGATCGAGATCGCGAAGGGCGCGAATCCGCTGGACCGAATCACGTGCGGTACGAACAGTATCGCGGCCTCTGTGGCGCGGGCGGTCTGGATCCCGCCGAGATCAGTGATCCACTCCTTGCGCCAGCCGAGGTTGATGAGCAGTTCACGGACGGTCTGCTTGGCCTGCGGGTCGTCGCCGGAGAGGAAGGCGTCGGGCGCCTGGGTGAGCGTGGCCGGTGCGGTCATCACCGGGAAGAGCATGGTGTTGAGTGCTTTGACGACGCGCGTTTCGGGGAGCGCGTCTTGGAGTTGCTCGGCGAGGCTCGAGCCGGGGTAGATCAGGTCGGCGGGCAGTCCGTCCGGTCCGTCGACGGTGGCGTTGGAGACGTCGACGAGGATCTTGTCGCGCAGTTCCTCGCGCAGAACTGCGAGCCGGTCCAGTGAGCCGGCTCCCGGGGTGGCGTTGATGACGATGCGGGCCGTCCGTGCAGCGTCGGCGGCGGCGCCCGGCGTGCGGTCCGCCACGGTCACCTCATGCCCTTCCCGGGTGAGGGCTGTGGCCAGGTTGCCGCCGACGCGGCCGTTTCCGAGAACTGCGATCGTGGTCATGCTGATCTGGTCCTTCCGTGCGTGCAGGTTGTGGTGTGTGGTCAGCGTGAGAGTGTGGCGACGGCCTCGGCGTGGACGCCGGGCGCGGCCGCCAGGAGGCTCTCGCTCTGCGGGGTCCAGGGGCGGCCCTCGGCGTCGGAGATCTGTCCGCCGGCCTCGGTGACGAGCAGCGCCCCGGGCAGCAGGTCCGCGCGGGCGCCGGCGAACTGCCAGAAGGCGTCGATCCGGCCGGCGGCCACGTTCAGCAGGTGCAGGGTCGCGGGCACGGCGGTGCGGACGACGAGCGCGTCGGAGAGCATCGCGGTGATCGAGGAGCCGACGCGCCGCACGACCTTCTCGTCCTCGTCCGGCCGGGCCTGGCTGGTGGCCACGATGCTCAGGCCGAGGTCCGCGGTCTGGGAGACGTGCAGCGGCCGGCCGTCGAGGTAGGCGCCCCCGCCGGTGAGCGCGGTGTAGGTCTCGCCGGTCAACGGCAGGTGGACCGCGGTGAGCACCGGCTGGTTCTCACGCACGAGGGTGGCGGTCACCGCCCACTCTGGCAGGGCGTGCAGGTGGTTGACGTTGCCTTCGGCCGGATCCACGACCCACCATTCGCCTGGCGGCAGCGCCCCGCCGTCCAGTTCGTCCTCCACCCAGCCGGCGTCCGGGCGTAGGCGCGTGAGGCGGGGGCGCAGGATGTCGAGGGCCGTGGCGTCGTTGGCGGCGAGCGCGCGCATCAGCTCTTCGCGGGTCTGGTAGCGGACCACATCGCCGAAGCGCTCGCGCAGCACCGAACCGGCCGCGCGCACGGCGATCGCGGTCTGGCCGAGCAGGTCGGCGTCGGAGGCGGCGACGTCAGTGGTCTGAAGCCCTTCGGACATGGTGAACTCCCTTTTGAGAAGGAGGTGATGGGGCCGTTCGGGCCGAACTGTGCGCTCTGGTCTCGAAGGTATACAGCCCCTTGATTAACTTCAAATGCATGTAAAGCACGACTAGGATTACTCACATGCAATTGGATTTGAACCTGCTGGCCGCGCTCGACGCGCTGCTGGAAGAGGGCAGTGTGGCCGGGGCGGCCGCACGTCTGCATGTCACCGCCCCCGCGATGAGCCGGAGCCTGGGCCGAATCCGGCGCACGACCGGGGATCAGATCCTGGTGCGCACCGGCCGCACGATGACCCCGACGCCGTACGCGATCGCCGTCCGGGAACAGGTGCACGAGCTGCTGCACCAGGTCCAAGGGGTGCTGGCACCGAGCGGTGAACTCGATCTGGCAACGTTGGAGCGCACCTTCACACTCCGCTGGCACGATTCCCTGGTCGCCTTGAGCGGCCCCACACTGCTCTCGGCCGTGCGTGAAGAGGCGCCGGGCGTGCGATTGCGCTTCATCGCGGAATCCAGCATCGACACCCCCGAGTTGCGGCGCGGCGAGGTCGACCTGGAGGCGAACGCCCACCGCCCGAGCGCACCGGACATCCGTGCCGAGAACGTGGGCGAGACCCGTCTCGTCATCGTCGTGAGGCAGGGGCACCCCCTCACTCGCGTCAGGACCGTCACCGCAAAGCAGTACGCCGCCGCTGAGCACGTCACCGTCTCGCGACGTGGAAACCTCAGCAACGCCCTCGACGACGCCCTCGCGCGGCTCGGCCTCAGCCGCCGCGTGGTGGCGACCGCGCCCACAGAAGCGGCCGCGCTGGAGTTCGCGCGCGGCTCCGATCTCCTGATCAGCGTCCCCGAAGCCACCACACGGTCAGCAGTCGCCGACCTCGGCCTGGTCGTGCTCCCCCTCCCGCTCGAACTGCCGTCGGCACCGATATACCTGTCATGGCATCAGCGCTACGACACCGACCACGCCCACGCCTGGCTGCGCGGGCTGGCGCGAACCGCGCTGGCCATGGGCAGAGCGTCGTCGTAGTCGACGCCGTCCGGCCGCTTCACCCCTTCAACGTCAGCAGCGGCTTGTCCGTGCGGATGCTGGCCGTGAGGGCGGCCAGACCGACGCCTGCGGCTCACGATCGCGGATCTGTGGGCTCTGGTGACCTCATTCAGCGGCCGCTCCCCGCGGCGGCGCCGGGGATCGTGGTTCCCCGGGCTGGGCCGGCCCGAGGCTGTCACCAGCCACAAACGAGCGGCAGGGCTTCGTGACCACGGTCTTCTTGCGCTGACCGGGACGGTCTTGGTCTTGTCGAGGTGGCCGTACACCGTTGGCCCCCGCCACGCCGGACATGTCGGCGATCTGCTGGCGGTCCTCTCTCGCTCGTCGTAGAGCCGTTGGGCGAACGCGGCCTGGTCGTCGGTGAGGCGTCGCCGGCGCCCGACGCCCCGGCCGCGGGCCCGTGCGGAGGCGAGTCTTTCGTTGGTGTTCACCACGATCAGCTCGCGCTGGAGCTCCGCCAGTACGGACAGCATCCCGAACATTGCCCGGCCCTCCATGATTGCGGTGTCGATGCCCTGCTCGATGCTGCGAGCTGCGCCCGTACCGCCTCCTACAGCGAGAGAGGTTCACCCCGAGCTGCCTGAGGCGGTGCGGCGCAACGAGGCTGTGTTCGCGGACCGGGAGCCGCTGCAGGGGCCGAGTGGAGCCGATTGAGGTCGTCAGCCACGGGGCAGGAAGAGGCGGGAAAGGACGGCGGTGGCGAGGAGGAGGGCAGCGACGGTGAGGAGGCCGATGCGCATGCCCGGGAGGGAGAAGCCCCCGCCGGTGCTGGAGAGCAGGCTGCCGAAGAGGGCGACGGCAAGCGCACCGCCGGTCTGGCGGAACGAGTTGAGTAGCCCCGACGCTGTCCCCGCACGCTCTCCCGGGACGGCGTCCATCAGCAGCGCGGTCAGCGCGGGCACCACGAGCGCCCCGCCGACGCTCAGCGGGAGCAGCAGGACCAGCACCAGCCACACCGGGGTGTGTGCGGCCATCGGCAGCATGGCCAGCATCGCACCGGTGAAGATCAGCTGGCCGGCGACGATCACCGGCCGTCGCCCGATCCGTTCCGCCAGGCGCGGCGAGACCAGGTTGGTGGCCGTCACTACAGCCGACATCGGGACGAACATCAGCCCGGCCGCGATCCCCGACATTCCACGCAGCTGCTGGTAGTACAGCCCGAGGAGGAAGATCCCGCCGTAGAAGGCCGCGTTGACGGCGAAACCGACCGCCAGCGGGACGGCCACTCGGCGGTCCATCAGCAGGCCCAGCGGGACCATGGGCTGGCGGTGTCGGGCCTCCACCAAGCGGAAGGTGCACCCGGAGGCGACGGCGAGCGCGGCGGCGGCCAGTACGGGGCCGCTGGTCCAGCCCAGGTGGCCGCCCTCGATCACTGCGAAGGCCAGCCCGGCCAGGGCCAATATGGCGGTCAGTTGACCGCCGCCGTCCACCGCGGCGGGCCGGCGCGCGGCGCGCGGTACCCGGACCAGTAGGCCCAGGATCACCGCGCCTACGGGGAGGTTGAGCAGGAAGACCGCCCGCCAGCCGGCCGAGTCGGTGAGCAGCCCGCCCAGCACCGGACCCGCGGCCATCGCCACCGAACCACCGACTGTCCACAGCGCGATGGCGCGGGCACGCGCCCGGGCGTCCTCGTAGGCCTGCCGGATCAGCGCCAGTGAGGCCGGCATCACGACCGCGGCGGCGCCGCCCTGCGCTACGCGCGCGCCGACCAGCACGCCGATGCCCGGCGCCAGTGCGCAGCCGAGGGAGGCAAGGGTGAACAGAGCCACGCCCCAGGCGTAGGCACGGCGGGCGCCCGCACGGTCGGCGAGGGCGCCGGCGGAGATCATCAGGGCCGCGAACATCAGGGTGTACGCGTCCACCACCCACTGCAGTCCGGTCATCCCGCCACTGAGGGACTTCCCTATCGCGGGCAGGGCGATGTTGACGGCCGAGACGTCGATGGTGATCACCGTGAAACCGAGCAGCGAGGCGACCAGCGCGACGCCGCCGCGACGCGGCTCGGTAGGGGCGTCGGCGGCCGGCGCGGCTGGTCGGGACCGGTACGGCTGTCGTCGCCAGAGCATGGGCGCCGACGACTGCTGACCGTGCCCGTGGGCGGCCGCGGTGGACGCGGACGGGGAAAGGACAGGGGTGGACCACATGATGAACTCCAGGTACAGCGAGCGCAATTGACTGAAAATCGGAGGGAGTCAGCGGGCGGCCCCAGCCCGCCGGGGCCGCGGTCCTGTGCCTCGCACCCCCTGGGCCCCAACGGCCAGGCCGCCCGCTGCAGGAACAACTCTCCGCCCCCACGCGGCCGCCTGGCAGACCGGGCTGTTCCCGGGGTGCCGCGTTCCAGGACCTGACAGGGCCCCCCACGTTCCCGGTCCACCTGCCACAATGGGCCGAATGGCAGCAGCAGACGCACGGGGCACCGAGCTCGGCAGATATCTGAAGGCCCGCAGGGCGCAGGTCCGCCCGGAGGACGTCGGCCTCCCGGCCGGCGCGGGACTGCGCCGTACTCCCGGACTGCGCAGGGAGGAGCTGGCCGCGCTGGCCGGAGTGAGCGTCGACTACTACATCCGCCTGGAGCGCGGCCGGGAGAGCAACCCCTCCCCCGCCGTCGTGGACGGCCTCGGCCGTGCCCTGCGACTGCGCGGCGACGCTTACGAACGCCTGCACGAGCTCGTGGAGTTGGCCTCCGGCCGGATCGGTGAGCTGCCCGCCTCCTCCGATCACACCGTCCGCGACTCGGTGCTGCGGATGCTGGAGTCGGTACGTCCGCTCCCCGCCTACGTGGTGAGCCGCTACAACCGCATACTGGCCGCGAATCCGCCCGGTCGGCGACTGCTGCCCGGGCTCTGGGACTGGCCGCAGGACCAGCGCAACCTGACCCGTTATCTCTTCCTCCACCCGGTCGGCCGGACGCTCTACCAGCCGTGGGAGGAGACGGTCGCGCTCTCGGTGGCGCACCTGCGGGCGGTCGCCGGAGCCGACCCGGACGACCCCGAGCTGACCGCGCTCGTCGGTGAACTGGTCCTGAAGTCCCCGGAGTTCGCGCGCCTCTGGGAGCGGTACGACGTCTGTGAACGCGGCGGAGGGCAGAAGTCCTTCCGACATCCGAAGGTCGGACCGATGACCCTGACCTACGAGGTGATGCAACTCGCTCGGACGGGCGGCCAGCGGATGGTGGTCTATCAGGCAGCCCCCGGCACCCCGGACGAGACGGCCATGCTCCGCCTGGACTCCGCCGATGCTCAAGCGGAGTCGGCGCCCTCGGGCCACCCGGAGCCGACCGCTGAGCCACGCACCGCCAGCATGTTAAGCCAGCTTGTCCTCGGCGCCAGCAGGGCTGATCTCCAGGCCTCGACCTCGCCGAGCCAGCCCTCGCGCTGTGCTTCGGCGACCTGATCGAGCAGGTTGTCGCGAATCTCGATCAGCCGGGTGACCGTCGACTGCAAGGAAGCGGCCTCCCCGAACGCATCGCCCGCGACGGACTGGACGTACGGCTGGTCACCGAGGAGATCAGGGCTTGAGCTGCACCCCGTTTCGTGGAGTCCCTGAAGCCAGGCTTATGATCCTGGCCCGAAGGAGAACCACGAGCAGTGCCAGCACCACGTAAGTACC
>NZ_JBVIJE010000063.1:0-12293 GCF_055581585.1 Streptomyces sp. NPDC031426 | reverse complement strand
CGGTCAGGGATGGTGCGGATACCCGCCAGCCGCAGGGCGGTCTGTTCCAGCAGCCGACGGGTGCCCGCGACGGTCTCGGCCAGCTCGCTCACCAGCTGCGCGAGTCGTCCGGAAGGCCGCTTGCCCAGCATGCGTCGGGCATTGCGCTCCACCGCCTCCACGTCCCGCAGGGTCGCGCGGGCCACGGCGGCTATTTCACCGGTGAGCCGGTCGATCTCGCCCAGTGCCTGACCGGTGCGCCGCCGCAGCGTGCGCGAGATCTCCTTCAAACGGCGCCCCGCTGACCGGCTGCGATCACGAAAGCAGGTGCGCCTGGCCGCCCCCGACGCCTTGATCCGCCCAACCAGCCGGCCCAGCTTACGTACCCCGTGTTCGAGCAGGTCAGCGTCCGTGGGGTGGCCGATGTCGGCTTCCATCACGGTCGTGTCGATGCGCAGCTTGCGGCACCGCAGCAGCTTGTCCTCGACCAGCTTGCCCAGCAGCGCGGCGTTCAGCTCTTCCACCGTCTGCACTCCGCTGCGACGCACCAGCTTGATCAGCGTAGTCGGATGCGGCACCGGCGAGGCCAGCGGGATGCGGCAGAACCGGCGCCAGCTCAACGAGTCCGCGACCTCACGACACAGAGTCTCGTAACCCAGCTGGTAGCGGTGCTTGCGATACAGCAGCCGCAGCAGCGTCTCCACCGGCACCGACGGCCGCCCCAGCCGCTCGGCGAACACCGCCCGCCACGGAGCGATGAATCGCTCGCCGTCCAAGAACGCATCCACCCGAGCCAACTCGGCGGGTAACTGCCGCGCGTGCTCCGGCAGTACCTCCCACCAGGTGTCCTCTACTCCCGCGACACGCAACACCGCCCCACCCCCGGCCGCCACGACCCGCACCCACTGTGACGGCCATGGGCCGCCCTTCGCCAGCTCTCCCCAAAGGACAACCCACAGGCACCCCGGACTTCTTCAGGGGCAAGTAGCTAGCCCATCCGACGGAGGAGGGCGCGCACCTGCTAGGCCGGCACTACCGATCACGGCTGGTCAGAGCCTTGTGGTGAGAGAAACCCGATGACGCCTCGATAAGACCGGACAAGACCTGGGAAGACCTAGGAAGACCTGGGAGCTATAGTCAAAGGGGTTCCCAAGCAGCTTGGGAACCCCTTGCGGTGGGCGAGCACAGACTGCGAGACGCCACAGGTTTGGCTCCATGCAGAGGAGCCCGGCCCTGGTTGCAGCCAGGACCGGGCTCGTACGTGGAGTCGTTAAGCGGGTCCGGCCGACTACACAACGGCCGGGCTCGCTTTGCTTTGCCCTGCCTTCGTCCGGTGCACCACTCAACGTCGGCGCGCTAGCGCGCCAGATGCTCCACACAGCTTGCGATCGCCGTAATCGTCGTAAGGATCGCGATCAAGATCTGGGCCTTCGTGGGGCCCCCGCCCTGACCGCTCTCTGACTCTTGCGGCTCTCGCTCTACTGCCATGTCTCACCTCCCGTCGGGTGGTGCCAACCCCTGAGATTTCGGGGTCCTCAGCCTTCTGGCCGAGGCTCAGGATGGACCGGAAGTGGACGGCAGAAGCATATCGGTAGGCACTGACACTCGGGCGTTCGTCACCCGGGCGCCCGCGACGCCTCGATCTATAGAGCCTCCTTCGAGGGCGTGATCGGCTCCCCCGACTTACGTACTGGAGGCAAAACACTCCACGGGAAGTTGATCCAGTCGTCCGTCCGCTTCCAGACGTACTCGCACTTCACCAGGGAGTGGGACTTCTCATAGATCACCGCGGAGCGCACCTCGGCGACGGTGTCGAGGCAGAAGTCGCGTACGAGCTTCAGCGTCTTGCCGGTGTCGGCGACGTCGTCGGTGATCAGCACCTTCTTGTCGGAGAAGTCGATGACGTTCGGGACGGGCGCGAGCATGACCGGCATTTCCAGGGTGGTCCCCACCCCGGTGTAGAACTCGACGTTCACGAGGTGGATGTTCTTGCAGTCGAGGGCGTAGGCGAGCCCGCCGGCGACGAACACGCCACCCCGGGCGATGCTGAGCACGATGTCGGGCTCGTACCCGTCGTCGGCGATGGTCTGGGCGAGCTCACGGATGGCGCCGCCGAACGCGTCGTAGGTCAGGTTCTCCCGCACGTCACTCATGTTGCTGTGGCCCTCACACCTGGGTCCGATGGAAATTGACATAGGACCGCGAGGCGGTCGGGCCGCGCTGCCCCTGGTACCGGGAGCCGTAGCGCTCGCTGCCGTACGGGAACTCGGCGGGCGAGCTCAGCCGGAACATGCACAGCTGGCCGATCTTCATTCCCGGCCAGAGCTTGATCGGCAGGGTGGCGAGATTGGACAGCTCAAGGGTGACGTGCCCGCTGAACCCGGGGTCGATGAACCCGGCGGTGGAGTGCGTGACCAGCCCGAGCCGTCCGAGCGAGGACTTCCCCTCGAGCCGCGAGGCAAGGTCGTCGGGCAGGCTGATGACCTCGTAGGTGGAGGCGAGCACGAACTCCCCGGGGTGCAGGATGAACGGCTCGTCGCCCTCCGGCTCGACCAGCCGGGTCAGATCGGGCTGCTCGACCGAGGGGTCGATGTGCGGGTACCGGTGGTTCTCGAACACCCGGAAGTAACGGTCCAGCCGAACATCGACGCTCGACGGCTGCACCATGGATTCGTCGTAGGGATCGATCCGTACCCGCCCGGCGTCGATCTCGGCCCGGATGTCCTTGTCTGAGAGAAGCACGTAGCGAGGATACGCAAGGCGCGCGGAGCCGCGACAATCGTGACGACTCCGCGCGCCTGTGTTACGGCTGCGATCTGTGTTACGGCCGCTTGTCCGTGTTACCGCTACTGTCCGTGCCGGATCTTGTCCCTCTGTCAGCGCTTCTCCAGGGCGACCGGCACCACACTGCGGAGCCGTGCGCACCCGGGACACCGCATGAGCCGGCCGGGGCCGAGCCGCTCGGCCTGCTGCATCGGGAACGAAGCGGTGCTGAAGACGTGCCCGTCCGCGCAGCGGACGACGGTGCGTTCCATCAAGTCCCTTAAGTCCCTTCCCCAAGAGCCTCGTCGGGCATAACGCCCTGACAGCAAAAGCCACATTACGGGATCAAAGACACGACTCTCCAGGCGGCACTCCGGCCTCCCCCGACCCCTCCGCGAGGCCTCCACGGTACGCCCCAACTCGCCCCGCCCGCAGCCGGATCCACCCCCTGAAGCAGACACAGACCCCCGGGCCTCGGCACCAGGGGTCTGCGATGATGTACAGTGAGCAAGGTCCGGACACCAGATCCGCAGGGATCATGTCCGTACTTACGCGGGTGTAGTTTAATGGTAGAACATCAGCTTCCCAAGCTGAGAGCGCGAGTTCGATTCTCGTCACCCGCTCCATGTGAAACCCCCAGGTCAAGGACCCGGGGGTTCTTTGTTGTCCAGACCGGTGGGCGGGGGCTGCACCACTAGCGCACCATCAGCCCGTCGAGGACTCCGGCTTGTGGTGCGGACGGATGTTCTTGTGGTGCTTCGCACGTTCGGCGCGCACCACCTCGTCCAGGCAGGCGGCGACCTCCCGCTGCCGCGCCGTCGGAGTGCGGGTAGATCATCGCGGCTTTCTCGGAGGACTGACCCGCGCGGATCATCGTGTCCTTGAAGGTGGCGCCCGATCGGGTCGACAGCGTGTGTCCGGTGTGACGAAGGTCGTAGAAGCGGAAGCCGTCCGGGAGACCGGCGGCCGCGCGGGCCCGCCGCCACTTCCGGCCGAAGGAGGTGCGCCGGAAGGGCGCGCCCTTCTCACCGACGAAGAGACGAAGAGAAGACCGTCCGGCCACTTCTCGGCGAACCAGTCGAGGTGCCGCCGCACGTCCTTGCCCAGGAAGCCCGGGAGGACGACGGTACGGACGCCCGCATCGGACTTGGTCTCGCCAGGAGCCCGCTTGCCGTTCGTGCGCTCCGGCTCAGCGACACGGACACGCATCACCAGGTTGTCCAGTTCGACATCCCGGCGGCGGAGGCCCGCCAGTTCCTCCGGGCGCATCGGACCGTACGCGCCGGGGTAGACCATGAGCCGCCAGCGGATCCCGATCGCGTCGGCGAGGGCATCGACCTGGGCGACGGTGGCGATACGGCGTTCGGTAGCCGACTCCTTGCCCCGCCTCTGGTGCGGCACGGGTTGCGGCTGATCAACTCGTCATCGACGGCCGTCTCCATGATGGCCTTGAGAAGCCGGTACGCCTTCGCGACGGGCGGTCTTGGCCCCGGTCGCCCGAAGCCGCTCAGCGCGCCACTCACGGACGAGAGGCGCGGTGATCTCGTCCAGGTCGAGGGCGCCGAAGGCCGGGAAGACGTAGCGGCGGAGGAGGTGTTCGTACAGGTCGACCCTGCGCAAGGCCAACTTCCTTTCCTCGAACCGCTTCTCGGCGTACACGCGGAAGTTGACGGCACCGGCATCAGGAGAACGCCAGTCACCACGGGTGAGATCCGCTTGGATTTGGGACAGCCGGTCTCGGCGTCCTTCTTGGTCTCGAAGTCTCGGGTGCGCGGGCACGTTCGCCGTCCCGGGCGAGATACGAAGCCATCCAACGACCGGAACGGTACTGGCGCACTGCGCCGAAGCGGCGGCGGTCGCCTTTCTTGTTGGCCATCAGGCAGCGTCATGCTGACCCTCGACGGGCAGGTCAAGGTGGTGGACTTCGGCATCGCCCGCGCCATGGGCGACTCCGGCATGACGATGACGCGGACGGCGGCGGTCATCGGTACCGCGCAGTATCTGTCGCCGGAGCAGGCGAAGGGCGGGGGTGTCCAGGGCCGGCGCGGCGACGACGCTGCCGCCGATGGACACGGACTACAACGACTTCGGCCACGACGAACACCCGAACCTCCGCCGGCAGAAGTGGAACAACAACACATGGTGATCCCGCGCACGTCGTAGGCCCAACTCAATGCACATCACGGGGCAACCATGCCTCCCATTGCGAAGACTCTGCCGAACACCGGGGGACGGACCGTGTGCCCCAGCGGCGAGGTGCTGTTCTTGGTCTTTCTTTCGTCGTTCCCCACCTCGGCCGGTCCAGGACTCCGATAGGGCGTCCAGAGCAGGTTGATCAGGCAGGGGCGCGAGAGAGCATCAGGTCGATCTGTTGTCCGGTACGGCCAGCGCGTGGTGCCGACCGCTTCGGCGACCAACCCCGACGAGACTCCGTACCACACGGAAGTCCATCCCCAGAACGAGGTGACGACAACTGCGGTGACTCCTACCCGTACATCAACGGAGGGAGAAATTCAGATTTCTGTGGCGTATGAGGCTGGTGAAGATCAGCAGGTCGGAAGTAGGATCATCCGCATTTGCTCGATGCCACCCCCCCAGCATCTTCACCACAGGAGACATGAGTGTCCTCTGCCCATAGAGGCGGGAACCACCGTCGCCGGGGCCGGCTGGCCGTACCCATCGCTGCCACCACGCTGCTCGTCGGCGGCGCCGGTGCGCTCATCATGGCACCCGCCAATGCGACGCCACTGCCGACGGACATCGGCGTCAAGGGCCACAGCAGCGTCGGCACGTCGCAACTCACCGCCCGCGTGCACGGCGCGCTCACCGCGCCGGCCGCCAACACCCCCGCCATCCTGCGGCCCGCCGCGAGCACGGGGGCGTCATCCGGCACCACCAGTCCGGAACCGCAGCCGTCGACCTCCGGCACCGCCAGCACCCAGATCATCGGCGGCACGACCACCAGCATCTCCACAGCCCCGTGGATGGTGCAGTTGTGGTACTACGACGACAAGGGCACCACCGACACCAGTGACGACGTCGGGTTCTTCTGCGGCGGCACCGTCGTGTCGCCGACGAAGATCCTCACCGCCGCGCACTGCGTCTCGGGATACGACTGGCACAACAACGGCTCCATCGTCTACGGCACGGACCAGTTGCCGACCACCGACCCGTCGACCAACACCACCGACCTCCACGGCGGCACGGTGACGGGCGTGTGGCGGCAGTGGAACGATTCTTCATTCAAGATCACCACGGACGGCACCGCCGTCAACGACGTCGCCGTACTGACACTGCCCGACCCCATCGGCGCCAAGCCGCTGCCCATCACCACCTCCGACGACACCACGTCGTACAAGGCGGGCACCCAGGCACAGATCTACGGTTGGGGGCGCACCAGCTCCACCAGCCAGGACATCTCGCAGACCCTTCGCAGGGCCACCGTGCCGGTGAACGGCGACTCGACCTGCTCGGGTTACTACGGCAGCGACTTCGTGGCGGGTGCCATGACCTGCGTCGGTGCGCCGGCCAGCGGCTCCGACAGCGGCACGGTCGCCACCTGCAACGGTGACTCCGGCGGCCCGCTGGTCGTCGGCGGGCGCGTCGTCGGTGTCGTGTCGTGGGGCGTGCAGGACTGCGTGGCACAGGGCTCGTACAGCGTCTTCACCAAGCTGAGCACGTACGTCGGGGCGACCGAACCACGCATCGACGACACCGACCTGAGCGGCGACGGCCGCGCGGACATGTTCGCGATCGCCTCCGACGGCCAGGGCTACGAGTACGACTCGCGCGGCACCTCCTTCGGGCCGCGGTCGTCGCTCGGCGACTGGAGCGGGGTCAACCTGGTGCGCCAGGCCGACCTCGACCGCGACGGATACGCCGACCTGCTGGTACGTACCACCGACGGCACCCTGTACTGGCAGCACTACAACCTGTCCACCGGCAACACCGACGTCACCACGCTCGGGACCGGCTGGAACAGCATGAAGGTCATGCTGGTGCCCGGCGACGTCACCGGTGACGGCCTGCAGGACCTGCTGACCGTCGACTCCAGCGGCAACTTCTGGCGCTACCCGGGCACCGGCCACGGCAACTTCGGCACGCGCGTCAAGCTCGGCTACGGCTGGGGCACTTACGGCGCCAACGTCTTCGGCAAGGGTGACTTCACCGGCGACGGCAAGCCCGACCTGCTCGCCCAGGACTCCTCCGGGAACCTGTGGCTGTACAAGGGCACCGACGACCCGTCGCACCCGCTCGCGTCGCGGGTGAAGATCGGCTGGGGCTTCCGCTACACCGCGTACGTGATGAACGGGGATATGACCGGCAACGGCCACTCCGACCTGATCGCCCGCGACAGCAGCGGCACCCTGTGGCTGTACCAGGGCACAGGCGACGTCACGCACCCGCTGGCCTCCCGCGTCAAGATCGGATACGGCTACAACGGCTACCGGCTGAGCTGACCAATACTCCGGCGGCAGGCCCAACCCACACCCGGACGGCGGGCCCGCGTGCATCCTCACCAGAGCGCACGCGGGCCCGTTCGCCCAGCGACCTGGCCAAGCAGCCGCTGCCCGCAGAGCCTCGATGGCCTCCAGCGTGCCACGTACCAGGAGCCCCCGCACACTGCCGTCTCTGCACGGAGGCCGCCGTCATGCCACCCAGGCCGTCTTCACGACGATCGGGCACGTGGCGGGCACAAGCGCCTGACGGTGGCCGTACGCACAACGCTCGCAGTGTCAGAACCCGCCGCCGGCCTTCGCGATCGCGTCGCACCGTCCCGTGCCGGAAGACCTCATCCCGTTTTTCCCCACCGGTGATCGTCAGGTCCTCGGGACCGGCGTAGACGTGCGATCCGGCGCGCATGGCGCCGGACGACGTTCCCGGACTACGGAATGACGGCACGGCCGGCGCCCATCGGCCCGGCGGTCCGTCGCCGGATCGGCAGCCCGCGTGGCACACCCACGCGGTCCGGCCGTATGGCCGGCCCCACTGTCGTACGCCTACCAGCACCTGGCCCGGGACTTCTCCCAGGCCCGCGCCCTGCTGACCGGGCACTTCCGCGACTGGTAGGGCAAGACCACGAAGACGGTGGTCAGGCCACCGGAAGCCCACAAGCCACTGCCCCGGCCCGGCATCCCATGCCGAGCCGGGGCAGCACTCCCGAATCCGGCCGTGCCTCAAACAGTGCCGGAGGCAACGCGCCGCTAGGAAAGGCGCCCTTCCAGGCGGGCCTGGGACACCTCTTCCAGCTGTAGAGATCGCACGTTGCGGATCGAGTAGCAGGCGCTCTGGCCGGTTCCCCGGATCTCCTGCACCGTGCCCTGGCATGCCTGATCGCGGTCGTTCCGGTACCTCACTCGCTCGCCCTGGCGGTACTGGGCTTGTTGTTCCACGACAGCCTCCTGTGATCATTGTCCGGTCGCGTACGTGCTTCCCCGGCAGGCTCCCCCAGCCAACGCCAAGGCAGCGGCAACCGCCCATAAAGGGGAAACGCTGGCCGTACGGCTGCGCGCCGATTCCTCTCGCCGAGCATTCCGTCACCCCACGCGCCGCATTTCCGTAATGCAAAGTGAAGCCGCCAAGTCGCGTCGGGAAATGGAGGGCGAGCTGTCGGCGTTGGCCGACGGTGAGCGCTCGTTGCGCGATGCCCCGGGGTACCCGGCACAGGTCAGCGACGAGTTGACAGTCCGTCATGCCGCAGGCGGATCGGTGCCGGCCTGCGAGTCACGCCCGGCTGAGGAGAGCTGCCCAGGTATCCGGGCCCACCACACTGTCCGCAGCCAGGTGGCGCTCTTCCTGAAACGCTCTAACGGCCTGCGCTGTCGACGTACCGAAGGTTCCGTCGTTGTCGACGGGGTGACCGTGCACGGCAAGCAGGCGCTGTACAGCTGTGACCGCTGGGCCGCGGTCTCCGGAGCGCATGTTGATGATGAGGGCGTGCCACGTGTCGGGGCCGACGATGCCGTCGTCGTGGAGTGAGTTGTCCCGCTGGAAGGAGCGCACCTGTGCCGTGGTCTGTGGGCCGAATGCTGCGTCGATGTCTGTGCGGTAGCCGTGTGCGGTGAGTAGGAGTTGGACCGCAGCGACTGTGTCTCCTTGGGAGCCGGACTTGACCAGGGTCCAGGTTCGGGGCCCGGTGCCGATCAGCGACGTTTCTGGCGCGGGTGCAGGGGCAGGGTCGGCCGTCGCCGACGGTGACCGAGTTTCGGCCTGCGGCCCGTTCTCGCTGCCAGGCTGAGGACAGTCTCCCTCTTCACAGTCGTTCGACGGGTCGAGGGCAGGGTCTCCCATATTTTCCTCGGGCGGGGACCCATCGTCTGCTGAGCAGCCGCTGTCGGCGCAGTCAGAGGCAGTGGGGTTTGCCTGCGGTGGGGTGCTGGAGGCGCGCCCTTCGGCATTCTGGTAGGCCGATGCGGTCACGGTGATCACGGCAATGATCGTGACGCCGACGAGGAGCGGCCGGCTCCGGAGCCAGTTCAGCAGCCGCCGGAAGGGTCGGTTGCGGCGGCAGGCAGGAGCGGCGCGGTGAGAGGTGGTGTTCATGGCTTCTCCCTGCAGAGTGATGCGGCTGGTTCGGATGCGAAGCAGTGCGGGGGCGGGCGCCGGTGCGGTGCCCGCCCCCAGACCGAGTGGGTCAGTTGAAGGTGATGTCCCAGTGGACGCCGCCGCCCTTGGGGGTCTCGTAGACGTACTCGAGGGAGATGCCGGCGAGGTTGCCGTACCAGCGGGGGTCGTTGCCGCGCGGCTTGCCCTTGTGCTGGGTGCTCTTGATCCACTTGGTGACGCAGGTGCCCTCGTCGCGGGTACGCAGGTCGAGCTTGTATCCGTTGGCGTGGGAGCGGGTGCCGGCGCTGTGGCCGGACTCAGTGCCGCCGGTGATGGTGATCGTGCAGCCGCTGGCCTTCTTCAGGGCGATGACTCCCTGGATGGTGCGGGCGCGTACGCCTTCGAGGGAGGTGCGGCCGACGGGGTGCTTGATGCCGGCGGCGGTGAGTTGCGCGAGGGCCTGGCGGTTGGTCAGGCGGCCGTTCGCGGCCTGGGTGGGCGGCACGGTAGTGCCGCGGTCCGCCAGCAGCGCGGCCCAGGTGCGGGGACCGGCGATCCCGTCAGCCGTCAGTCGCTTTGCGGTCTGGAAGGAGCGCACGGCGGCGCTGGTGGCGGGCCCGAACACCCCGTCCGCGTCGATCCCCGCACCGTGGGCGATCAGCTGGTGCTGCAGGGCGCTGACGGCTTCTCCCCGGCTTCCCTCCTTCACTGTCACAAGCAGGGCGCCCCAGGTGCGGGGGCCGATGATGCCGTCGACTTCGAGGCCCTTGGCGGTCTGGAAGGAACGCACGGCGGCGCTGGTGGCGGGCCCGAACACCCCGTCCGCGTCGATCCGGGCACCGTGGGCGATCAGGAGCTCCTGCGCGGTGACGACGTCCGAGCCGCGGCTCTGCGTCTTCAGTACCGGTGCTGCGGAAACGGACGGAGCGGTGGGCGGCTTGGGGGCGGGGGTGGTGCCGGTCTGGTGGGCGAGCTGCTGCAGTTCCGCGAGGGTCCCGCGGAAGACGTTGAGGTCGACCTTGTCCGAGTTGATGCCGGGCACCTTGCCGTGTTCGGAGTACTGCCAGATCTTCCAATGCGCTCCGGCGCGCGGCAGATCAGCCGGTTCGGTCGAGCCGCTCTCGTAGCGCGGCTGCCACAGGACGTGCCTGGCGAAGAGCGATCCGTCTGCGTTCATACACCTGTCTACGAACGGCTTCGCGGCGTAGATGATCGGCTTGACGCCCATCTCCTTGTCGATCACGTTCAGGAAGGCGCCGACCTGAGCGGTACTGAAGTTGCGCGGGCAGCTCCCGCCGCTCCTGAGCTCCAGGTCGAGCATGGGGGGAAGCTCTCCGGCGCTCTTGCCGGTGTAGCCGGCCGCCCTCACCGTCCGCACGAAGTTCTGAGCCTGGGCAGCTCCCCGGGTGAAGCCCCAGAAGTGGTACGCACCGTGCAGCAGCCCGGCCTGCTTCGCACCCTGGAGGTCTCGCTGGAACCACTCGTCGGTCCGGTCGGTGCCCTCCGTGGCCTTCGCGTACATGAAGGACTGACCGGCCGAACGCACCTTCTTCCAGTCGATCGACTGCCCGCCGTCGTGGTTGAAGTGGCTCGTGTCCACCCCCTTGACCGCGTAGGTGCTGGGCGCGGCCGCGTCGGCCGGCAGCACGGTCATGCCGACGAAGAGCATCCCTCCGCCCGCGAGCACCGCGCCCGCCCAGCTGGACACCTTGCTTGTCGTCTTCATCGTGAATCCTCTCGAGAAACTGCCCGGTTCGCGGACCTGCTCGAAGCCGGTCCGCGACAGCGGGACTGTGGTGAGCTCTGTTGCTCGAGAGGGACGATGACCGTCTCACCATCCCAACGGTAGAGTCTTGGTGACGTTGGGTCACATTAGGATGCCGCGGGTCGCTGACCAGCGCTTTCCCGGAATCTTGGGGGTGCCTGTGGGACAGTTCAGGACGGAGAGAGACGACGATGTGCCGGGGCTGGACAGGTCCGAGGAACCGGCAGCGGAACTCGTCGCTCTACTCAACCTGGTCCGCCGTTACATGGGCGAACTGAACTGGTCCTACAAGGTGCTGGAGAAGAACACCGGCGTCTCACGCAGTACGTGGAACCGCTGGTACACGCAGAAGAAGCTCCCCAAGCACGAAGCGCTGGTCAAATTCGCCGACGCCGCTCCCCGCACCGTGAACCGAGATGAACTCCTCGGGCTGTGGGACGCGGCATGGCAGGCACAGGAAACAAAGCAGGCGCGGGCGGCGGACCGTGTTCCGGACGGCGACGAACAGGCAGACCGACACACCACGGCCACTCCGAAGACGACATCGACATCCGAGCAGCAGGCGTCAACCGCGACGACGTCGCATACGGAGCCCAACAAGCGACCCGGCAAGAAGACCGGGCGGGTCCTCGCCGGCATCATGAGCGCGCTCGTCCTAGGGGGCGGCGTGACCCTCTGGGTCATCAAAGCCAGTGCCGACGACTCAGCCAAGTCCCCGGGAGCGTCTTCCTCAGCTTCACCCGCCACGTCCCAGGCAACGGCCTCGCCGCTGACGACCTGCCACAGCGACTCCTGCGCCTCGGTGGAGCCGAAGGGCACCGTCTGTTCACTGGACGCCATCACCGCTTACACGGGACACAAGTTCGGCGTGGCGGTCGAACTCCGATACAGCCCCCGCTGCGACGCCGCCTGGGCCAAGATGAGCAACACCTCCCCGGATGACCGCGTCATAATCACTCCCAAACGCGGTGACTCCCAGGAATACCGCCAGCAGTACGGTCACGACGCCCACACCCGCATGGTCCCCGTGACCCGCCCCGAAGACGCTCGCGCCTGCGCGAAGATCCAGGACCGCGGCACCGTCTGCGCCACCACATCAGCACTGCCCAGTCCCACCCCAACCTGACCACCCGCCCCCATCCCGGACGTGGGGGGGGGGGGGGGGGGGGGGGGGGGGGGGGGGGGGGGGGGGGGGGGGGGGGGGGGGGGGGGGGGGGGGGGGGGGGGGGGGGGGGGGGGG
>NZ_JBVIJE010000062.1:7187-13186 GCF_055581585.1 Streptomyces sp. NPDC031426 | reverse complement strand
AGTACGAGGAAGCCTTCTGGCAGAGCCAGGAGCAAACCCCGCAGTCCGCCTGAAACAAGATCACCGGACTCTACGAAACTCGGGGCAGCTCAGTGGTGGAGCGTCAGGGGAGGATTGCGCTGTTCACCCGCGAGGGACTGGACGGGCACTGTGCGGAGAGCCAACAGGGCGGAGCACTCGGCGAGGGTGTGCCGGCCGGGGACGCCCATGGGGCCATCCCCGCGGGTGCGGGGAGCACGACTTCAACCGGTCGAACTGGCCGACGAGGATGGGACCATCCCCGCGGGTGCGGAGAGCACATGGCCGACGGGCTCCCGCTGATCGCGGGACCATCCCCGCAGGCGCGGGGAGCACCAGGCTGAAGACCCGAACGCCAAGTTCGGCCAGGGACCATCCCCGCGGGCGCGGGGAGCACTGAACAACGGTGACCGCCACTCTCGACTGGGCCGAGGGACCATCCCCGCGGGTGCGGGGATGGCCCCATGCCGGCGGCCGTGCCCTCGACAATGGGGGTATGCTCCCCGCGCTTGCGGGGATGGCCCCGTCATTGACGTCCGCGCCTGGGACCAGTGGGAGTGCCTCTCCGCATGCGCGGGGATGGTCCCGCGAAGCGGGTTCCCTCGCCGATGCCGCTGTTCTGCTCCCCGCGTCCGCGGGGATGGTCCCACGATTCAGGGTCAGATCAACGCTCTGAGCGTGTGCTCCCCGCGCCCGCGGGGATAGTCCCCAGGTCGCCGAGTCCATCCGCAGCCTCAACCACTGCTCCCCGCACGCGCGGGGAATGGCCCCAACGCCGACACGCAAACCGAGTAGGGTGCGGCTCGTTTCGAGGCTGGCCCATCGCCACCGGCGCGATCGAGGGCGCCTGTCGGCACCTGATCGCCGACCGCCTCGACATCACCGGTGCCCGCTGGGGTCTCGCCGGCGCCGAAGCCGTTCTCAAACTCCGCGCCGTCACCAGCAACGGCGACCTCGACACCTACTGGACGTTCCACACCACCCGCGAACACGAACGCCTCTACCCCAACCCTGACCAGGCCACATACAGACTGACCGCCTGATCGGTTCCGATGCAGTCGGCCGCGTGGTTCCTGCGGTCCGCCGGGACACGACCCCAGGACACGTAGGTGCTTACTGCGGTTACGGTGCTGCCATGTTGCTGTCCCCCCATGACGAACTCCGCGACCGTGATGAACTGGTCGCTTTCCTTCGTGACCTGCACCGCGACTTCCAGCAGCGAGGTGTCGTAAGTCGATCCAGGGGATGGTGTCTCCGGGCAGCAGGTATCGCTCGGTCTCGATGAAGCCGTGCTTCAGTGCAAACCGCAGTCCGTCCTTGTTGGAGGACAGGACGACGGTCTTGATCACTCCGGCCCCCAGTGCCCGGGCTCGGTTGAGCCGCGCGGGCGGTGCGCGCGGAGTGGCGTAACACCGGTACGTCGGTCACGAAGAGTCGGGCCACGCTCGACCAGGCGGTTCAGCGCTTGTCGCCCTGGCGAACCGAATCAAGGATCGCGTTTACCTGCTCGGCCCATTGGGTGATAGCGGTGACTTCAATGCCGTTCTGCAGGCAGTCGATCAAGGCGGCCCAGGCTTCGCCGCGGCCTTTGATCTGCTCCTGGCGCTCCACGTAGGGATCGCGGATGTCCCGTTCCTTGAGGACGATGCTGCCGCCAGGTCCGGGGTAGGGTCTGCTCGTATCCCTCAGACGGCTCAGCACCGCGTCGACCCCGACGCGGTGGCTGATCTCCACCCGGTTCGGCCGATTGCGAGGCTCGTCCTCGTAGTTGTGGGTGCTGAACGCCGCTATCTCCGGCACGAGCTCCTCCAGCCGCGCCCATTCCTCCTCGCTCCACGGTCCCAGGCCCACGGTGGAGCGCAACGCGTGCAGCTCCCTGGCCCGAATTGCTTGGCGGATCGCTTCGTGCACAACGAACCAGGATGCTTTCTTGCGGACGCCCACGTAATGCCCCACCCCTATGAACCGACCGCCGCGCAGGTAGAGGTAGAGCTGGCGCAGCTCATCCTCTCCACCCATCGAAGGGAGATCCGTGCTGATCACTTCCGACAAGCGAATCCGACGTGCGCGCACTCCCGGAATAGGGACCCAGCGCCGTACTGCCGTCACCTGGTAGCCGTCGAAGTCCACCCGCCACCACAGCCCGGCAGCCCGTACTCGACGTCTGCGCGCCACCCGCGCAGCCGCCACCGCGCCCCTTCGGCTCCTGGCCATCCTGCCCACCTCGCGCCCCCTTTCCCACCGCGACTCATGCCGCGCAAAGATGATGACCGTTGAGGATCGTCTGAATCTTCACTGCCTGTGCGAGGGGCGGTGAACCCACCCTCGTCGCCACGGTGGATAGCGGTCGGCTGCCGAGGCGTGGCGTGGGCCCCTTCGGTCGAGGACGCAGCACTTGGTTGAGTCCGAGCCTGCGGACAAAGGGCCCCGTCATAGAGACGAGCGGACCTCAACGCAGCCCCGATCAGCGTTCTCCCACCTCGCTCAGCCCTTCCCTCCAGAAGAGCTACACCCAACGCCCTTTGCCATGCCCTCACGTGCCCGCAGAGAGGGCATATCGCGGTGCGTCGGGGGGAGCCACGGGGAGCTTGCACGACATCCCAGGTCAGCGACTTCGCAGGCCAAGTGCCATCCGCGTAGGCGACCTTCCAAACTAGGGCGCCCACGTATACACGAGGTACGCGGCATCAAGACTCCGCCGCCCGCGCGCCCAAGTATGGGCCCCAGGATTGACTCGGCGGACACTTCAAGATCAGTGTGGTGGATCAATTCCTGGCGATGGGGGGCAACATGTCGTTACGGCGGTTGCGGGGATGGGCCCTGGCCGCGGCCGTCGTGATCGGCTGGGGGGTGGCGGGATGCTCGTCGGGGATGCACGCCAGTAGCAGGGCGGTCATCGGGGTCGATGCGCCGATAGCGCTGGCGGATCAGGCCGTTCACTTGAGGATCAGTGGTCTGGAGCCGCACGACGAGATCACTGTCGGCTCGTCGGCAACCGCACGCGACGGCAAGGTGTGGCACGGCCAGGCAACCTTCACCGCGGACGACCACGGCCTCGTTGACCTCTCCACGACGGGGCCGGTGTCGGGGACGTACAACACGCTCGACGGTATGGGCCTGTTCTGGTCGATGCGGCCCCCTACCGGCGACCCGCACAGTGACTACTTCTCCCTCCATGCCCCTGAGTCCTCCCCCTCGTATGCCGTGAAGATCACCGTGACGGCGCATGGGCGGCAGTTGGCGAGCCGCACGCTCACCCGCGAAGGCGAGGCCAAGGGAGTCAGCGCCCGAACGCTCACCCTGGCCCACGACAAGGTCGTCGGAGAGATGTTCCTGCCGCGGCCCGGCACTCCCCGGCACCCGGCCGTGCTGGTCTTCGGCGGATCCGAAGGCGGTGTCAGCATGAAGTGGGAGGCGGCTCTGCTGGCCTCCCACGGCTACCCGGCACTGGCCCTGGGCTACTTCGGGGAGCCTGGCCTGCCCGCCACCCTGCGCAACGTCCCGCTGGAGTACTTCGCCACCGCCGCCCGACTGCCGGCAGCCCAGCCCGGCGTGGACCCCGCACACGTCATCGCCATGGGCTACTCCCGAGGCAGCGAACCCGCCCTGCTCCTCGCCGAGGACTATCCCCGTCTGATCCACGGCGTCGTCGTGTACTCCCCGTCGTCCAACGTCAACCAGGGATTCGGCGGGGGCAACGCCTGGACCAAGGACAGGCATCCCATCCCCCAGGGCAGCATCCCGCTGGACCACCTCAGCGGACCACTGCTGGCCATCGCCGGCGCAGACGACGCCCTATGGCCATCACCGACCTACGTCAAGGCGATCACCGGGGGGCTGCACGCGGTCCAGGACCGTTATCCGTACCAGGCGCTGATCTACCCCGGGGCCGGGCACGGTGTCGGAACCTTCCCTTTCCTCGCGGAAGGCACAGTTGACCCATCCATGGGCGGTAACCGCGTCGGCAACGCTGTCGCCAAGGAGCAGGGCTGGCCCAAGGTCCTTGCCCTCCTCGCCGACATCTCAAGGTGAGTGCCACGGTACGCAGGCCGGAACACGCAGCCCCTGTCAACACCACGTACGGCGGCTGACACCAACACGCATCTCGGCAACGACTGCTCCCCGGTGCGGTCGCTGCTTATGGGCGCGGCCAGGCGGCCGGGACACTCGGTGGCAGCGGGATCTCGTCCAGCCGTATCCACCGTTCCCGGCCACTCTGATCAGGCATGCAGAACCGCACGTCGCCGGCCTCGTCCGCCTCGTACCGGGCATCCCCAACCGCCCGCAGCAGGGCTCGCAGCCTCGGATAGGGGGCCTGCATCGCCCGACCACGGATCTCATGGAACGTCCCCCCATAGACGCGAGTGTGGCGTCACCGTACAGCGCGGGAACCAGGCCGCAAGGCTGGTCGCACGCCCTACTCCGGCCTTCGTTGGTAACAGGCGGCCGCCGCGCGGGGACCGGCCCTGCTGGCGTACGTCGCCGCCCGATCGAGGCCCGCCAGGACGCCCGTACCTGGCGGGCGTTCGCGCGCCGTGGCGCAGGTCACGGCCACCGATGCTCCCGGCGTAGGCAAGACCCTGTGACGCCCGACTGCGGGCCGTCCCCCTCCCGCCCCGAGCTGGTCGCCGCTGGCCGACGCCGGCATTACCAATCCGCAGCTCGGTCCTGAAACACTCGAGTGAAGCCACCCGGCAGTAGACACTCTTCAAATGGACCACATGTCCTCGCCGACGCCGAACTTCCCCGGGAGGACCGGCGCGAGCCGTCAGATGCTCATCGAGAGCGACGACTGTGGTAACGGACCCCGATCTTCAGCCTGACGACCCCGTTCGTCACACTGACGCCGTGCCTCGAATAGCCACCGCCACCTCGTCCCGGCAGGTCCGTCGCCTCACCACGATGGCGTTTTTCGGTCCGCCGGTGATCGTCGGGCTGTCGTTGCTAGCCGCCAATCCGGACTGGAGCGGGCTCGGACTGGTCCTCGGGACCTTCGCACTGATCGCGACTCTCTCACTGATGATCACCGCAGCGCCGAACGGGTGGTTGATCGTCGGCGGGGTGATCGTGGGGATCGCCGCGCTGTCCGGGCCGGGGCCGGTCCTGCAGGCGGAGGTGATGGCGCACCAAGGGCAGCGGGTGGAGGTGCGGGTTACCTCGGTGAAGACGTACCAGGGCAAGCACGGGCCGGAGTACACCTGCCTTCTGGGGCGGGTGGACGGCAAGCCGCTCAAGCACGCCGAGCTGGGCAACGACTCCTGCGACGGGCCGATGGAAGTCGGGCAGACGGAGGACGTGCTCGTCGACCCGCACGGCTGGACGGCGCCGGAGCTGGCCGAGACGGACTACAGCGGGATCGACATCGCCGCGTGGGCCCTGCCGGTGGTACTGGTGCTCTTCGAGGTGCTGGTCTGGCTGTCCCGGCGGGTCGGGCTGCGCCGGTTCGAGGGCCGCTGATGGCGCTGCCCGCGCGGCCAGGGCGCGGGCGAGCCAGGCGTCGACGTCGGTTTTGGACGTACGGGCCGACGCGGCGGGTCAGCTCGTCACGCTCAACGATCTGGGGCTTACGGCGTGGAACCGCGACGCCGGGGCCTACACGCCGCTGCGATTCCCCAGCCAGTACGCCGACCAGGAAACCGGCCTCCACTACAACCTGAACCGGCACTACGACCCCGAGACGGCCCGCTACGTATCGGCGGACCCCTACGGACTCGTGCCGGCACCGAATCCGGCCGCGTACGTCGTCAACCCCCTCACGTGGATGGACCCCGAAGGCATCATCGCCAAGGGCTGCACCCAGAACGGCGGCTGGTACGGAGGACTGCTGCCCGCGAACCGGAACGGCTGGCAGTTGCCCCGGCCGAGGAAGGGCTTCGGCTGGTCCTTGGGGGGGGGGGGGGGGGGGAGGGGAAAGGAAAAAGCAAAACAAACAAAAACGCCCCCCCCCCCCCCCCCCCCCCCCCCCCCCCCCCCCCCCACCC
>NZ_JBVIJE010000062.1:0-7177 GCF_055581585.1 Streptomyces sp. NPDC031426 | reverse complement strand
CTGGGGGTGGGGGGGGGGGGGGGGGGGGGGGGTTGTGTTTTTTTTGGGGTGGGGGGGGGGGGGTTTTTTTTGGGTTTTTGGCGCCGCTAGGCGGCGCCAGGACCAGGCGAAGCACCGCAGCAACGGGGCCTCACCTGCGTCGCCATCGCCGCCTACATCCGATGGCGCAACGCGCGTGCCGATCCTAAGACCCGCTTCGCTCCCGACTCCCATCCGTACGTGGACTCAGCACCCGGCCAAGGCCGCGTGACGAGTCCGCCGGACCTGGCCCGAGCAGAACCGTCCGCGCAGGCGCCAATCCGCCCTACGCCGTCACTCCGAGACGGGCATGACCAGCGTCTCCACGAAGTCGACGGCGCCTTCACGCCGGTAGAAGCGCAGGGCACCGTCGTTGCCTGCCATGACGGAGATCTTCATGACCTGGACACCCGACTCGGCGAGACGCTGGCGGGCGGCCCTGAGCAGGGCCTGCCCGACTCTGGCGCCGCGGACCTCGTCATCGACCACGAGGGTTTCCAGGACGCCGACTTGGTCTCCCCACTGCCATGATCCCAGGGCGTGGAGTATGCGCACTACCGCATAGCCGAGTAGGTGATCTCCATCCCGAGCGACCATTACCGCGGTGAGCGGCTCCTGCATCCATTCGAGGTACTGCCCCCGTCGCAGACGCCATGAGTCCTTACGCGAGCGAACCGCGCCCAGAGCCGCCAGATGTGGGGCCTCCCGGCTGTGGTGGACCAAGAGCTGCCCCCAGAGGCGCTCCAAACAGTCCACTTCAGAGGAAGCCAAGACGTCGATCACGGGATTCACGCCGGGAAGCGTAGCCAGCGAAGCCCCTTGGCCCCAATGGATTACCGGGTCAACCATCCGAGCAGAGCCACTAGTGTGATGCGCCAGAAATCATGAGGGTTAGTTGGTCTTGGTTTGGCTGTTGGGTGGGGTGATCCTGGCGAGGTAGTCGGCGAGGGACTTGAGGATCTCGTCGGCGGTCTTGGTCCAGGTGAATGGTCTGGGGTTCTCGTTCCAGGTGTCGATCCAGTCGCGGATGTCGTTCTCGAGGGCCTGGACGGAGGTGTGGACGCCGCGGCGATGAGTTTGTCCGTCAGCAGGCCGAACCACCGCTCGACCTGGTTGATCCATGAGGAGCCGGTCGGTGTGAAGTGGACGTGGAAGCGAGGGTGTCGGGCGAGCCACTGCTGGATCTCGGGGGTCTTGTGGGTGACGTAGAAGCCCCTATGTTTCGTCAAGCCGCAGAAGAGGGCTGGATGTGGCGGTAGAGCTCGCGGGCGACGTACCGCTTGAGGCATCGGATGATCTCGCGCTTGGACATGCCCTCGGCGGTGCGTCGCTGCAGGTACTTCTGGGTGCGTTCGTCCCAGCGTATGCGGGTCATCACGATGCGGTAGAGGGCGGCATTCGCCTGGCGGTTGCCGCCGCGGTTCAGGCGCCGTCGTTGTGTCTTGCCGGAGGACTGCTCGACCGGGCTGACGCCGCACAGGGCGGCGAAGGATCCCTCGTCAGTGATCCGGTCAGGGTTGTCACCTGCGGCGATGAGGAGGACTGCGGCGCTGTCGGGCCCGACACCGATCAGGTCCAGCATCTGGGGCCGGCAGGAGCGGACGGCCCTGGTGGTGCGCCGGGTGAGCTCTTTGACCTCGTCGGACAGGTGCTGGACTCTGCGGGCGAGCAGGCGCATCGTGAAGACGGCCTCGCCCCGGTCACCGGCATCGAGGGCCGCGCAGGTGGCGACCAGCGCAGGATTGCTCAGGCCGGTGAGCAGTTCGCGCAGGTCCGGGTCGATGGCCAGCAGGACGGCCTTGAGCTGGTTCAGTGCCTGGGTGCGGGCCTTGACGGCCGATTCCTTGGCCAGCCGCAGGACCCGCATGTCCGCTGCCGGGCCATCCGCGGTCTTCGGCACGGTGGTGGCGCGTCCGGACAGCACGGCGCGAGCGGCTGCGTCGGCGTCGACGGCGTCTGTCTTGCCGCGCTTGCGCCGGGTGGCACGGTCGGGCTGGTTGATTTCGACGACCTCGATGCCTTCCCTGCGCAGGTACCGGGTCAGCGCGGATCCGTAGGACCCCGTGCATTCGACACCGGCCCGATGTAGGACGCCGAACGACCGTGCCCAAGCCAGCAGTTGATGATATCCGGCGGCGGTGGCCGGGAACTCCTGGTGGGCGAGCGAGGCGCCCAGGGTTGTGATGACGGCGGCAACGTGGATGTCCTTGTGGGTGTCCACGCCCAGCACCACCTCCTCGGCCGCGTCCGGGACTGGCTGCGCGGGCAGCGTCGCCTGGGGCATGCTGGTGACGGTCACGAGGCTCCCTTTGGACTGGGTCTGGTGGCTGACACCGGTCCGGTGGGCGGTCAGAACTGTGACGGTGCTTTGTGCGGCAAAGCCCCTATCGGGACACGTTCACCGGGCCGGCGGCAGTACGTCACCGCGGGGGGCCGGAGCCGACAGTTCTACACCAAGGCATCTTTGGCCAGTTGTCACACGGGTCAGGCTCCGGCCCCCTGCGGCACCCCATGATCCTCACAGTTGTCACACACCAGGTGGACGTCGAGTGCGGCGGGCACTGCCTTGTCTATCGTGACCAGAAACTTCTTGAACTCCCTGGCCCGGTGGCGGCGGTGGAGTTCGCCGATGACGGTGCCATCAGCGATGTTGAAGGCGGCGAACAGGCTGGTGATGCCGTGCCGCAGGTAGTCGTGGGTACGCCGCTCGGGCATCCCGGGCATCATCGGCAGCACCGGCTGTGAGCGGTCCAGCGCCTGGATCTGGCTCTTCTCGTCGACGCATAACACCACTGCCCGCTCTGGTGGGTTGTGATACAGCCCGACAACATCGACGACTTTCTCGATGAACTGCGGGTCGGTGGAGAGCTTGAAGGCGTCCTGCAGGTGCGGCTTGAGGTCGAACCTCTTCCAGATCCGCCCGATGGTGGACTTCGACAGTCCGGTGCGGGCGGCCATGGAGGCCCGAGACCAGTGGGTGTCCTTGCCCGGGGCGGACTCCAGGGTCGCGACGATGATGTCTTCGACCTGGTCGAGCAGAATCGAGGGCGGCCTGCCGGTGCGTGGTTCGTCCTGCAGGCCGTCGAGGCGATCGGCCACGAAGCGGGCTCGCCAGCGGTCCACGGTCGACTGGTCCACCCCCAGATCGGCTGCGACTTGCTTGTTCGTCACGCCCTCGGCGCACCGCAGCACGATCTTCGCCCGCAGCGCGAGGTACTGGGCGGTCTTCGCCCGCCTCGACCAGCGAACCAGCTGGGCCCGCTCGTCCTCGGTCAGGACCAGCTCAGACTTCGGCCGGCCGATGGGGCCCTCGTCCTCAAGTCCCGCCAGCCGCTCAGCAGCGAACTTCCCGCGCCACTTGCGGACCGTCTTCACGCCGGCGCCGACAACCTGCGCAGCACCCGCATTCGACATCCCGTCAGCGCACGCCAGGATGATTCGGGCCCGCTCAGCCGTGCGCCGGTCCGGCAGCCCCGCCCGGCGCACAAGTTCGACACGCTCGTCCTCAGAAAGAACGATCTCCACAGCCGCAGGACCTCGATGCGCCACGGAAAGAAGGTATCAACTAACCCTCGTGATTTCTGGCGCATCACACTAGGTGTCGAGGAACTCGGGGATGAAGATGTCGCGGCTGGTCAGCAGGCGCTTGGAGAGGCCCTGCTCGTGGTGGTAGCGCAGGAAGGTGTCGACCGCCTTGCGGTTCGCGTGCAGGCCGTAGGGCCACCAGTCCTCGCCGAGCAGGCTGTGGTTGTGCTCGAACAGGCTGCTGAACCAGGGGGTCACCAGGCTCATGTGCTGCTTCGGGGCGTCCTCGATGTATTTGCGTTCGGCCAGGTCCTTGGCCTTGAGGAAGGCGCGGTAGACCGAGCGCAGGTCCTCGGAACGGTGCACCAGGTCCTTGCGGACCGCGACGATGTGCATCGGGGGGAAGATCCCGGTGCGCCGGTAGTAGTCGCGCTCGACGTTCTCATAGTCGGGGAAGAGCCGGACGATCTTCGTCGATCCCCGCACCATAGCCTGGGGCACGTCGACCGAGATGAGCGCGTCGATCTCTCCGGACTCGAGCATGGCGCCCAGGGTCTGGCCGTCGTCGGCGTGCCGCACGTGCACGCCGTCCGGCACCGGCTGTGGGAGCCAGTCGAACGCGGGGATGGGATGGTTGGTGCCGCCGATGACCCAGCGGCACTGGTCGGCGGTCACGCCGTACTCGTCCGACAGGATGCCCTTGGGCCAGACCCCGGCGTCGTGTCCGAAGAGGGCGAACTCGCCGAGTGTCTTGCCGGCGAGGTCCTGCGGCTTCTCGATCCCCGCCTCGGTGTTCACGAAGATGGCGGAGTGCCGGAAGTTGCGGTTCGGGAAGATCGGCAGCGCCATGAATGGCGCGTCCTCCAGGTCGAAGGTGCGCAGAAAGTAGGTCAAGCCGAGTTCCGCTATCTCGTAGCGGCCTTCGAGCATGTGCCGGAAGAGGTCCGAGACCAGGGGCTCCGTCTCAAGGGCGGCGTCCACCCCGTCGATCTTCACGCGGCCGTCGAAGAGCGCCTCGGTGTGCTCGTACCGGTAGGTGCCGATGGTCAGCTCGATGCTCATCAAGATCCTCGCTTCCGTGAATGACCTTTCATTTTCACGATGGGCCCGATATGGTCCCATGTCAAGATGAATGATCATTCACTTTGAGGGAGGCGGGCCATGCCGCGCATCACGCCCGAGCGTCGGGAAGCCAAGCGTGCACAGATCGTGGCGGCAGCGCGCCGGTGTTTCGCGCGGGGCGGCTTCCACCAGACCTCGATGCCGGACATCGCCGCCGCAGCCGGTGTCTCTGCGGGTGCCCCCTACCGCTACTTCGCGAGCAAGGAGGAGATCATCCTGGCCATCGCCGCGGACGCCTTCCGGCTGATCTTCGAGCCGATGGAACGGGTGGCCGTGGCCGCTGACGCCCCTTCCCTGGGCGACCTGGTCGCCGCCTCCCTTCAGGCACTGGGTGCCGAGACCGTCACAGACGCCGCAGGGCAGGTGGTGCCGGTCGAGGAACTGCTGCAGTGCGTCGTGCAGACCTGGTCGGAACTGCTGCGCAACGACGGCCTGCACGCCCGCGCCCTGGAGGGCTTCGAAAGGGTCCGTCGCAGCATCGCCGACGCCCTGCGCCGCGGACAAGCGGCGGGCGCTGTCCAAACCGTGGAGCCGGAGAGCGGCGCACGGGTATTGATCGGTCTGCTGCACGGATTCCTGCTCCAGCGTGTGGCCTTCGGCTTGACCGACACGGCGGGATTCAACGACGCCGTCCGGGGGTTGCTCGACGGAGCCGAGCGCCCGGACACCACTCCTTTTCCGGACTAAAAGAGCGTTTTGTCCCGGCGAGGTTGTTTGGTTCGAGGTTCAGGTGTCGCGCCAGTTCGGGGTCGATTCGCGGGTGAGTCGTCGGCTTATGAGGTCGATCATCGCGACGTGGATTATGGCTTCGGAGCGGTGGGGGTGGGTCTCGTAATCGCGTGCGAGACGGCGGTGGTGCATCAGCCAGCCGGTTGGGTCGGCCGCGCGGCGAGGTGCTCGCTGTGGGCGAGTCCTGTTCCGCGCGGCCTCCCGCCGAACCGGACATGACGGTTTCCCGGTCATCCGGCTCTCCAGTGACTACTGCGTGAATGGTCTGGCTGGCCGTTCTGAGTGGATACGGTCGTGGCAGGTGTCGCAGGCCACGACGGTTTTGCGGCGCCGGTGAAGCATGACGCGCGCCCAGTCGGAAGGCTGCCATCCGGCGTGAGCGAGGTCGGCGAGAGCACGGACGTGGTGCACCTGAACGTTGCCCTTGCTTCCGCAGATCTCGCAGGTATCCGCCAGGAGCCTCGCGATGAGTTCCTTCTGCGGATAGTCCACTCGAACCGGCTCGTGGTCGGCGAGTTCCGCCGTTCGCTGCCGTTGGAGGGGAATCCCACCGAACCGTGCCACCAATGGTTTCCTGTTCTTCCGCTCGATACGGGCCTCGAAGCAGACTCGCGGCCCGTTGGGCGTGTCTATTCTGACCTTGTGCTTGGCTGCCATCTTCGACACTGTCGAACGGTGCTTGGCCGCAAGGGTCTTGAGCATGGAGGTTTCCATGACCCATTGCAGTCGGTGCAGCCGGAAAACATCTCCGGCAAGCAGGTAGTACTGGACAATGCCCCGGTAAACGGTCCCGAAGGTTGCCACGATCGCGTGATCGCCGCTGTTAGTCAGGGCCGTCTTCTTCGCGGGTTTTCCGCGCGCGAGATAGGGGGCGCACTTGGCTTTGATCACATCCCGTGGGACGCGGAGAGCGATCTGGCCGTTGACCCGACGGTAACGGCTAGTCTTCTTCGTGTCGTTGTGCTGGGTCGTGATCTCGTAGCCGAGGAACCTCGCTGCCCCGGTGCGGGCGTGAGTGATCAGCGTCTTTTCCTGGGACAGTTCCAACTTGAGTTCGTCGCGCAGAAACTGGGCCAGGCACTGCTTGATCTGCTCGGCCTCGGCTTTCGGTCCGGTGAAACCAAGGAGATGATCGTCGGCATAGCGTATGTAGCGCAGCCTGCGATATGCCGGATCATTCGGATCCGCACTCGGCAGTCTGACCATCCGTTGACGCAGCGCACGGGCCTGGACCCGGTCACCGCGCCGACAGGCTTTCGCCAGCAGATTCTGCAACTCCAGATAGGCCGGGTTCCTGGCCCGGCGCTTTCCTCGGGTGTACTCCGGAATCAGAACTGTCTCAGCGAACTCGTCCAACTTGTGCAGGTAGATGTTGGACAGAACCGGGGAGGCCACTCCGCCTTGCGACGCTCCGGAGAGCGTGGCACCCCACTTCCAGTCCTCCAGATATCCGGCCTTGAGCATGTTGCGCACCAGCCGCAGAAACCGCTGGTCATGGATCTTCTCGCCGAGGATCGACAGCAGGACCTGGTGGTCCAGACTGCCGAAGCAGTCGGCGATGTCCCCTTCGATGAACCAGGACGTCCCGGTCCAGGTGTGGTCCACTTCTCGCAAAGCAGTGTGGCAGCCACGGCGGGGACGGAATCCATGGGACCGATCGGAAAACGTCGGCTCGTAATACGCCTCTAAGACGTCGTCTCATTTGGAGTGTTGGGTAATCTGCACCGTGTGGTGATGGTCGAACGCATGGTGCCGGACGGGTTGTGGGAGCTGTTCCAGCGGG
>NZ_JBVIJE010000061.1:0-14856 GCF_055581585.1 Streptomyces sp. NPDC031426 | reverse complement strand
TAGACCTGGGCCTGGGGCACTTCGCCGTCCTCTCGGACGGCCGGAAGATCGACAGTCCGCGCTTCCTGCGCCGGGCTGAGAAGCAGCTCAAGAAGACTCAGCGCGCTCTGTCCCGCAAGGAGAAGGGCAGCGCCAACCGGAATAAGGCCCGCATCAACGTCGCCCGCGCTCACGCACGGGTGGCCGACGCACGGCGGGACTTCCACCACCAGCTCTCCACCAAGCTGATCCGCGAAAACCAAGCCATCGCGGTGGAAGACCTGGCGGTCAAGTCACTCGCCCGCACACGTCTGGCCAAGTCCGTGCACGACGCCGGATGGTCGCAGTTCGTGACCATGCTGGAGTACAAGGCCACCCGGTACGGGCGCACCTTCGTGCGCATCGGCCGCTTCGAGCCCACCTCTCAGGTCTGCTCGGCCTGCGGCGTCAAGGACGGCCCAAAGCCCCTGCACGTCCGGGAATGGACGTGTGCAGAGTGCGGGACCGTCCTGGACCGAGACATCAATGCGGCGGTCAACGTCGCCAAGGCGGCCGGACTGGCCGTGTCAGCCCGTGGAGCGCAGGTAAGACCGGTACCCGTACCGGCACAGCGCGATGAAGCAGGAACCCACCCGGAGCCGCGCCCGATAACGGCGCGGCAGACGGGAATCGCCCTCCTTTAGGTGAGCGAGGATGTCAAAAAGAGAGGAACACCGTCGAGCGCCTGATCAACAAGCTCAAGGCCTGGCGAGGCATCGGTGAGGTCGACTCGGGGCGCCCTGCTGGTGTCTCCACCAGTGGGTTTCCCCGAGCCGCCTCCCGAACCCGGCGTGCCCGTCTCCGGGCACCGGGCTCTCCACAAGCCCCGTTGGGGTGGTCAGATCCTCATGCCGCAGTGGGCCACGGGCTGGGAATGACTGTTCCCCGGTATCGGTACCTGGTCGTGCTCACCTTTGCCGGGTTGAACAGTTCTCTCTCCTCCGTGACAGGCCACCAGCCACCTCCGCAGTAGCGGCGGCGAAGCTGCTTCCACGTGATCCCGGGGTGTTTGCGCCGTACCCACCGAACTACCCGCATCCACGCGTAGTGGCTGAGGTAGCAGAAGGCGACGTTCGAAACCCCGGGGCGGAAGTACATGCACCAGCCCCGCAGCACCGAGTTCAGTCGGTGCAGCAGGACTGTCAGCGCCAGGCCGACGTGCTGCCGTCCGGTCAGCTCCTTCACCTTGGCCATCACGGAACGCAATGACTTCCGCGCCGGGTAGGTGTAGACGTACTGCCGATCAGTGCCCTTCTTCCGGTGACGCTGGATGCGCCATCCGAGGAAGTTGAGGCCCTCGTCGATGTGGGTGATCCTTGTTTTCTCCATCGACAGGCGCATGCCCATCGGCGCGAGAACCGCTGCCACCTCCTCGCGCAGTGCTTCGCAGTGCTCGCGAGTGCCGGACACGAGGATCAGGAAGTCGTCCGCGTAGCGGACCAACCGAAGGTTGGGCTCGCCACGGCGGCGGCGTCCCGCGCGTCGTGCCTCGGTGGTGGTCGGCCCGCCCGGCCGGTTGGTGACGTACTTGTCCAACACGGTCAAGGCGATGTTGGCCAGCAGCGGCGAGAGGATCCCGCCCTGCGGGGTGCCGGTGCGTGTGTCGGCAAGGGTTCCGTCCCGGGACATGATCCCGGACTTGAGGAACGCCTTCACCAGCGACAGGACCTGCTTGTCCCCGATCCGATCCCGTACCTGGTCCATGAGAGCCGTGTGCGAGATCTCGTCGAAGCACGCCGTGATGTCGCCCTCCACCACCCATTCGTAGGAATGGCTGGCGAGGTATCGGCTCTCGGCGACAGCGTCCTGAGCCCGGCGGTTCGGGCGGAACCCGTACGAACACGGGAGGAAATCCGCTTCGAACACCGGCTCCAGCACCAGCTTCAAGGACGCCTGGACCACCCGGTCCGCCACGGTCGGAATGCCCAGGCGACGGAGCTTGCCGTTCGTCTTCGGGATCATCCGCTCACGCACCGGAACCGGCCGGAAGCTGCGTTCTCTCAGCTGAGACCGCAGCCCGTCGAGGAAGACCTCGACTCCCTGCCCGGCCTCGATGGAGTGTGCGGTTCTCCCGTCCACTCCTGCCGTGCGGGCGCCCTTATTTCCCCGGACCCGATCCCACGCCACCAGAAGGAAGGCGGTGACGCAGTTCGAGATCGGCAATCGGCCGGGCAATGGTGTTGGTGGCGAAGCAGGTCAGCCGCATGCCGTCCGCGTCGGTGAGCCGCAACTGGGCCCCCGGGTGAGGCCGTTCCTTGCGGACGATCAGCCGCATCCCCTTTGGCCAGCCGGCCAGGACGTCACCGGTGAGTTCGGCGACCCAGGCGCCGTCCCGGATCTCGCCGTCCGCCTCGACGGCCGGTGTCCAGGCCGACTCCGGCACCTTCAGCACGCGCTGGTGGATCGCGTCGGTGATCACCATGCCGACGGAGTACGACAGCCAGCGCCCGCGCTGGGCGAGCCAGGCGACGAAGTCGTGGGTACCGCCCGCGGAGTCGGTGCGGATCAACGTCTGTCGTCAGCGCCAGTACTTCTTCGGCAGTTGAGCGAGGGCCGGGCTGGCTGTGGCGATGTGGTCGCAGGCGGTGTTCGACCCCGTGTTCCCCGGCCTGAGCTGCGCCGCGACGGGTTCCCCAGTGCCGCCCGGGCCGTGGTCGACGAAGGCCATCAGCGGGTGGTGGCCGTAGGTTCGTTTCCAGGTCGGGGCGGCGTCCTGCTTTTCGGAGTGCGCGATCACCAGCACCCCGTCCAGGTCGATGGTCACCGTCCCGTCCGCGTCTGGCGCCTTCCGGCTGGCCAACTGCCAGATTCTGTCTCGGGCTTCGGCCCGTGCAACACGGATCGCCCGAAGGGCGGTAGCGCCGGAGGCGGCGAGGGTGTCGATCAGGCGGGAGACCGTCGGGTCGGAGGCGACCAGCCCGAACACGGCTGGCTCGGCCCGCAGCATGCCGACATCGGCTAGGCAGTCCCCGCCCAGCGCCACCGCCAGGGCGAGGTCCAGGATGACCTTCCCCGGATCGTGGACGGCCCGCCGCCTGCGCCACGGAGCAAGCGCGGCGGATAGCGCTTGGTCAAGACCGGCCTTGCGGACCGTCTCCCCCAGGAGCACCGAACCGGCCTGCGAGACCACCTGGCGGCCGTCTCCCTGGACACGGACACGCGGGTACGACGAGATGGGCTCTCTCACCTGGAAAGTGCTGTTTTCCTTGCAGCCACAGGACCCTCAGCAAGTCCTATCGTTGCAGGTCAAGGGCACTTTCGCGTTTCCGCTCATGATCTGGACGCCGCCGCCCTCGGCCCATGGGGCGAGATCGTCTTGCCGACGCCCTGGAGGACGACAAAGCTGGCTGTGGAGGCAGTCCGGAAGGCGCTCAGAGGAGAGCCAGCAGACCAGCCGGTAGACGATCAAAAGGAGACGGAGTCATGACAACACAGAGTTCTGCGCAGTCGGCGACTCCGGGGGACGCGACTCCGACCGTGGCCAGGCAGCCCGACGGTCTCGGCAAGCGCGTCGGGGAGGTAGCGGAAATCACCGTTCTATTCGATGCCAAGCCGGGCGGGGCGGAGAGGTTCCACCAGAAGGCCGCCAAGATCCAGGAGGACGCCTGGCACTACGAAAAACTCGTCGGCACTGTCCACGACTTCCGCGTCACGTTCATCAACAATGACACTCAGGTAATAGGCGCGGTCACCTATGACGGTGACTTCAGGCCGTACATGGCTGACATCTTCGCCAACGCCGGGCCATGGTTTGACGAGATGTTCGAAGATACCGTTGAGGGCTGGCCCGGGGCGAGCGATCCGAAGATGGTCGACTGGCTGGCGACGAAGATCGTTGAGGCGGACATGTGGTACGCCTCCAATCCGACCATGACGGTCGAGGACACCACCAAGGCGCAAAAGGTCACGCAGGCGTTCAACGCGTTGCTGGATACTGCGTCCGCCTAGCAGTTGTCTCGCGTCCCAGGTGCCGTGGCCGTGGCCGTGGCACCTGAGTACCACCAGGCGGCCCGGCAACGCTGCGAGGTCGTCGGCCGGGCCCCGTCAGCGGAGGTCGCAGCATCATGTCCGACCATCTTTCCGGCACCCGTGCCCTGGCCGATCCGGCCATAGATCTGACCGACCTCTTTGCCTTTCCCAGCCCCTCCCGGGAGGGTCGGCTCGTCCTCGTCATGAACGTTTTTCCCAACGCCCGGCCGGGAGCCCTGTTCTCCGACGCTGCCAGCTATCGCTTCCGCGTCCGTCCGGCATCCGTGCCCAGGGGAGATACCGGCTCACTCTTCGATGTCGGCACCGACGAATTCGCGCTTACCTGCACCTTCTCGGCTCCGGTCGGACCGGATGACAACGGGGAGTTGACGCAGCGGGGAACGTGCCTGCTGCCGAAGGGCGAATCGGTTTCGTTCCTGGTGAATGACGAGCGGGGCGGCGAGGGCCATGGCGTGCGCTGCTACGCCGGACTGCGGCTGGATCCCTTCTTCATGGACGTGGGCAAGGAGGTGGAGACGCGGGCGAATCGGCGGCTCGCCTTCGTGGCGAAGGGCACCAACACTCTGGAGGGCGCCGACGTCCTGACCGTCGTGGCAGAGCTTGACGTCGCCAGGGTGTTCGGGGCGGCCTCGGGGAGCGTCTTCGCCGTCGCGGCGGAGACCGTCACGGCCGGGCCGTATCCGCTGCGCCTGGAACGTCTCGGCCGCCCCGAGGTCAAGAACATCCTCCTGTCGGACAACGGGGTCGACACGGCCAACAAGGTCGTGGATCTGCGTGATCTCTACAACGAGGAAGACCCGTTCCGGCTGGGTCCGAGGTACATGGACGCCTATCGCGCACGGCTCAATGCCAACCTGGTCTTCTTCGACGGTCTCGACGGCAAGGCGGACTGGACGACACAGCCGGACGGTACGCATCCGCTGACGGAGCTGCTGCTCGCGGACTTCCTGGTCGTGGACGCGGCCAAGCCGTACGCGGAAGACAGCTATTTGGAGATCGAGCAGGCGATGCTGGAGGGACGGGAGCATGCGACCTGTGGCGGCCGGTCGCCCAACGACGATGTCATCGACACGCTCTACACGCTGATCGTCAACGCGGGCCATGGCCCACGCGTGAGCGACGGCTGCGAGGCGACCGTCCCGGCTTCGCGCGAGTTTCCGTATCTGGCACCGGCCAATCCGAACCCGCCCGAGCAGGCGGCCACCATCCCGACGGCCCCCGCGAGCCGATGAGCAGCCCCACGGCGGGCACTCGTGCCGGCGGCGCGAGAGGACCCGACCTTGCGGGTGGGCCGCCTACGACAGCCGGCGTCATCGCCATGGGCAACCTCGACGCACGCATCGAAGGTCTGACGTCGCAGGCGACACGAGGAGGACTCACCGCCGACGGCTGGGGCGAGTTGGTGGAGCTGACCGCCCTGCGCGGGCACGTACGGGGCCGCATCGACGAGGCCGAGCGCGCTGCCTCGCTGGCCGAGATGTTCGTCGACCAGGCGCCGCGCGATCCTCGCTCGCTTCTGGCGCGCGCCCGGCTGCGGGGCCTCTTCCACCGGTTCGCGGCGGCGCTGGACGATCTGGACGCGGCGGCCGCGCTGGGACTCGATCGGCGAACCGTGGACGAGGAGCGAGCAGCCGTCTGCCAGACGGTCGGGCGCTACGACGAGGCGCTTGCGCTGCTTCGACAGGGGCTGTCGAAGCAGCAGGACTTCAGGACTCTCGGCGCCATGGCCCGCTGTCAGGCCGAGAGCGGTGCGGCGGACGAGGCCGAGACCTGGTTTCTGGCGGCCAGACGCGCCTACCGCGGGGTCAGTCCCTTTCCACTGGCGGTCCTCGAATTCCAGTGCGGGCAGATGCGGTTGGCCCAGGGACGCCTGGTGAGCGCGCGCACCTGGCTGGAGTCGGCCGCTTCCCGGCTGCCGTCCTACGTGCCGACGCAAGGGCGGCTCGCTGAGACCGACGCCGCCGAAGGCAGGATGGCCGTGGCGATCGAGCGCCTGCGCCGGCTGGCCCTCATCAGCGACGATCCCGACTACACCAGCCGGCTCGCCCGCCTCCTGGGCCAGTCCGAGGCGTCGGCGGAGGCTCGGTTCTGGCGTGCCCACGCTGGCGCGCGCTACGAGGAATTGATGGCGCGCCACCCCGAGGCGTACGCCGATCACGCGGCGGAGTTCTGGCTGACCGTCGGCGGCGATCCCCAACGAGCACTTCGGCTCGCGCGGCACAACCTCGTCCTTCGGGCGACCCCACGCGCCCACGCACTCGTCGATCGCGCGATGCGCCGTGTCGGACAGTGCCGACGATAGGGGAAATTGGTACAAATCATCCGGCACCCTTCCGGAGGGACGACATGACAGCAACCGAAGTCCCACCGCTGCAGCTGGACGAGATTCAGGGCATCGTGCTGCGCAACCGGCCGTCACCGTACGTCGGCACCTACATCCTGCTGCGTTTGGACGATCCCGGCGCCGGGCGTCAGTTGATGGGGCGTCTGGCCGAGTTGGTCGACTCCGCTGCCAACTGGTGGCAACCGGACCTGCCCGCGCTCCTCAACGTCGGACTGACGTGTCGGGGCATCGAGGCGCTCCAGGTCCCACCGGCCTCCCTGAACAGCTTCCCCGAGGAGTTCCGGCAGGGCATGGCGGCACGTGCCGAGCTCATCGGCGATACCGGGGAGAGCGCGCCGGCACGCTGGGAGCCGCCCTTCGGCACCGGCCAGGTGCACGTCATGCTGTCCCTCCTGGCCGCCGACCAGGAGTCATTGGCGGTCGTCCTCGAACGCGCACGCACAGCCCACACGCAGCTTCCGGGCCTTCAGGTCGTCTATCGGCAGGACTTCTACCAGCTGTCCACGGGGCGCACCAGCTTCGGCTACAAGGACGGCATCGGCAACCCCACGATCGAAGGCAGCGGCGCCGAGACCCCGCCCGATGACGGTTCCGCGCTCAAGGCGGGCGAATTCGTGCTCGGCTATCGCGACGAGACCGGAAACCTGCCGCCGATGCCGCAGCCGGCCGAACTGGGCCGCAACGGCACCTTCGTGGCCTGGCGGAAGCTGCACACACGCGTCGCGGCGTTCCGCCGGTACCTCCACGACAACTCCGGCAGCCCGGAAGAGGAGTCGCTGCTCGCCGCCAAGATCGTGGGCCGCTGGCAGAGCGGCGCTCCGTTGATCCTGGCGCCCGAGCACGACGACCCGGCCCTGGGGGCGGACGACCAGCGCAACAACGACTTCCGCTACGCATCCGATCCGAGCGGCGCAATCTGCCCCCACGGTGCCCACGCCAGGCGAGCCAACCCGCGCGACTCGGAGATCATCGGTGACGTCCGCCTGCATCGCATGATTCGACGGGGCACCAACTACGGCCCGCCGCTGCCGGCCGGCGTCCTGGACGACGACGGCGCCGACCGTGGCATCGTCTTCGTCTTCATCGGCTCACAAATCGAGCGACAGTTCGAGTTCGTGAAGTCGCAATGGTTGGACGACGGCAACTTCACGGGCCTCGGCCGGGAGAAAGACCTGCTCACGGGCGACAATGACGGAACGGGCGACTTCACGATCCCGCAGCACCCCATCCGGCGCCGCCTGCACGGCGTAGAGCGTTTTGTCATTACCCGTGGCGGAGAGTACTTCTTCCTACCGAGCCTCAGCGCGCTGCGCTGGCTGGCCGACGTCAAGTGAACCGAGCGCCGCTCATGTCGATAGAGACAATCACCCGCTCCGGGATCGGGCGGTTCTCTTGGAACTTGCCTGAGGGGCCGTCAGCTTGCTGACCGACCCATTATGGTGAGAGTTGGTGGAGTTTGCAGAGCCGAGGCAGATAGAGGGCTCAGCTGTCGCGCCGGGTGGGCGCCGGGTTCCACGGCTCCGGTGGGCTGGTGCTGTTCGCAGGGACAGGAAGACGCTGGTCAGTCGGTGCGGGAGGGCATGGAGCCGGCGCAGGGCATCGATGATCGCGTCGGTTCACCTGGGAAGTGCGCCTTCCTCGCAACTAACAGGACCCTCAGCAAGTCCTATCGTTGCAGGTCAGAACCACCCCCGCGTTCTTGATCAAGCCTCGGGCGGCCTGCTTCGTGAAAGCGCGAGGCTAGAGCAAGGCGCTGCCGCTGCCCACCAGACAGATCGCTTTCCCGTCCCAGGCCGGTGTGAGTTGCCGTTGGCCGTCAGCGGCGGCGCCCGGAGGTCGTCTCCCGGGCGGCCGCCGCTCGGACGGTCAGACGGCTTTCCGGCCCGTGCTCGGTGTCGATCCGGCGGCGATGGAGAAGCCGAGGACGAGGCCGTCGTCGGCGGCGTGCGCCGAGGTGAGCGCGACGCCGTGGGGCAAGCCGGTGACGGCCACGGTCCTGGGCCGCAGTTCATCGCGGAGTCCGGAGGTGGCCGGCAGGTCGGCGAGGTCGTCGACGGCCACGCTCCGGCCGAGGACGCTCACCGTGCTGGGTGTGATGGTGAACGCGTGCGCGGTCGTGGCCAGGGTCGCCCGCACGGTGAGGGGCAGGCCCAGGCGGCCGACACTCCCTGTGAGGATCAGGTGGCCGTCCTGGCCGCCGGCGGTCAGGCCGTTGCCCAGCGCGCCCAGGCGGCGGGTCACCTGGTCGTATCCCACGGTGGCGGTTGCGGTGCCGCCGGCGCTGTCGCCGTTCGTCGTGACGTCTTTCAGGCGGATGCTGACATCCAGCACGGCGTGCTGAGCGTGTACGCCTTTCGCGCGCACCTCGACGTCGCCGACCTCCCCGCCCAAAGTGCGCAGGCCCGCGAGGGGGGTGGTGAGGTCGGCGTGCACCGGGCCGTCCGGCTTCAGCCGGCGCTCCGCCTGGGCGACGACCCGCTTCTCGGTGCGGTGCTCGACCCAGAGGTCGGTCGCGCAGGTGAGCAGGGCCAGGGTCGCGGCGGTGGCGGCCGAGATGAGGCGGGTCTTTTGGCGGGGGTTCGGTTTCACGTGGTCACTGCTCCGGATCGGTCGGCGGGCGGTCAGGCGTGCAGGCGCGGGAGGACCCGGTCGAGCCGGCGGGGTATCCACCAGTTCGCCCGGCCGATGAGGAACATGGCGGACGGCACCAGGATCAGGCGGACCACGGTGGCGTCGACGATCACGCTGATCGCCAGCCCCAGGGCGAGCATCTTCACGACCACGGTCGGCGAGGTGGTGAAGGACAGGAACACCGCGGTCATGATGAAGGCGGCAGCGGAGATCACGCGCGCCGTCGCGGACAGCCCCTCCCCCACGGCGAGCCGGTTGTCTCCGGTGCGGTGCCAGGCCTCGGCGATCCGGGACAGCAGGAAGATCTCGTAGTCCATGGACAGTCCGAAGACGATCGCGAACATCATCATCGGCACGTACGACTCGATGGGCACCGGCTCCGACAGCCCCAGCAGCGAGTCGCCCCAGCCCCACTGGAAGACCGCGACGAGCACGCCGTAGGACGCGGCCGTGGTGCACAGGTTGAGCACGACGGCCTTGAGCGGGATCACCAGGCTGCGGAAGACCGTCATGAGCAGCAGGAAGGCGAGGACCAGGACGATGCCGATGACGATGGGCAGCCGTTCGCCGACCGTGTCCCGGAAGTCGGCCTGGCCGGCCACGGTGCCGGTGAGGTAGGCCTTGGCGCCCGTGCCGTTCAGGGCCTTCGGCAGTGTCCGCCCGGAGAGGGTGGTGACCAGGTCGCCGGTGGCGGCGTCCTGCGGGCCGGTGGTCGGGGTGAGCGTGGTGACGAGGATCCTGCCGTCGGCGCTCGCCTTGAGAGGGGTGAAGGCGGCCACGCCGTGGGTGGTTCTCAAGGCCGTGGTCACGTCGCCCGTTATCCGGTCGACGGGCGACTTCGCACCGCTCACGTCGACGACGGTGACGATCGGGCCGTTCGCTCCTGCTCCGAAGCCCTGCCCGTCGGCGTGGGCGATCCAGTCGTAGGCGGTGCGGGTGCTGCTGCCGGGTCGGTCGGCACCGGCGTCGACGTGGCCCAGGCGCATCGACAGCAGCGGCAGGGAGCACACGCCGAGGACGGCGACGCCGACGACGAGGAACGTCCAGGGGCGCCGGGCGACGAGGTCCGCGTAACGGTTGCGGCCGTCGCCGGCCGCCGTGCCCTCCGCGACCGGGCGGCGCAGCCCGAGCCGGTCGATGCGCCTGCCCACCAGCCCCAGGGCCGCCGGTACGAGGGTGAGGGCGGCAGCAGCGGTGACGATGACGGCGAGGGTGGCCGCGAGGCCGATCTTGCCGATGAAGGTCAGCCCGCAGGCATAGAGGCTGAGCATGGCGACGGCCACGGTCACAGCGGCGACGAGGACGGCGCGTCCGCTGGTGTGCGCGGTGCGGGCCGCGGCATCGGCCGGATCGCGCCCCTCGATGAGGTCCTGGCGGAAACGCGTCGTCAGGAACAGGGCGTAGTCGATGCCGACACCGAGGCCGATCATGCCGGCCAGGGTGGTGGCCGAGGTCGCGAAGGAAAGCGTGGCGGCGACGATGCCCACGATGCCGAGGCCGACACCGACGCCGATCAGCGCGGTGATCAGCGGCAGCAGCGCGGCGAGGACACTGCCGAAGGCCAGCAGCAGGACGAGGAGGGCGGTGGCGACGCCTACGCTCTCGCTCAGCTTGTCGTCGGCCGGTGCACGGACCACCTGATCCAGATCCCCGCCGTAGGCGACGCCGAGCCCCGCCGCCCGGGCGGGGCCGGTCGCCTTGTCCAGTCGCCCGGTGTAGTCGTGGCCGAGGTTCTTCAGCTGCTCGTCGAAGGAGACGGCGGTGTATGCGGTGCGTCCGTCGGCGCTGGTGACGGGCGCGGAGACAGCAGTGACGTGCGGCAGACCCCGGAGGTCGGCCAGGGTCCGCTCGAGCGCGGAGTGCTGGTCGGCGATGGCGCCGGAGCTGGTGTGGAACACGACCTTGCCGCCCGGCCTGCCCGCCTCCGGCATCGAGGTGGCGAGGAGATCGGCGCCGGTGTGTGAGGCGGTGCCGGGCAGGCTGACCTGGTCGCTGAAGGTGGGCGCGGCGAGGTGCCGTCCGGCCAGGGCGGCGACGAGGACCAGCAGCCAGGCGGCGATCACCGCTGCCGGGTGCCGGGCGCAGAAGCCGCCGAGGCGGCCGAGTCCGCGGCGGGCCGCGGCGAAGTCGGTCGCCGGCCGGGCGGCGGTGTGCGCCCCGCTCGGCGCGGGCGGGTGCTGCAGAGATCGGGCCACCGTGACCTCCAGAAGAAAGTGTCATGAGTGACACGAACTCTAGAGAAGAAGTGTCATGAATGACAATTGTCAGTGGTGTCATTTGCTGGTGCGACACTCTGACGGCGCCCAGGGAGTGCGTGCGCACCAGGGGCCGCGCCGCGGGTGCGGCATGCGTCAACCGCGACGCGCCGGCCGTGGGTGGCATGTGTGTCAATTGACAGTCGCGACACCTTGGCGGGAGGCTTCGGACCATGCCCAGTGAGCCCACCCCCGCCGGACTGCGCGAACGCAAGAAGGAAGAGACGCGGCGCCGCCTGCTGGAGGGGGCGGCGCACCTGTTCAAAGAACGCGGCTTCGAGGCCACCACGGTCGCGGACATCGCCGCATACGCGAACGTCTCCGCGCGCACCTTCTTCCGCTACTTCGAGAGCAAGGAGGCGCTGCTGCTCCCCGACGGCGTCGAAATCTTCGCCTACGTCGAGAACGCCCTGGCCCGGCGTCCCGCGGACGAGGACCCCCTGGACGCGGTCTGCAACGCCCTGCTGGAGGCGGCCGAGCCGTTCGCCGCCTCCACCCTGACCGCCCTCAGCCACCCGGTCCAAGACATCGAGAACGTCGTCACGGCCCGACTCGTCCAGGCCTTCTCCGACTTCGAGGAACGGCTCACCGCCCTGGTCCAGCGCAGACTGCCACCCAACACACCGGACGCCGACCTCACAGCCGCAGTGATCGCCTGCGCCGCCCTTTCCGCAGTGCGCGCAGTACTGCGTACCCGCAGGGCACGCCGGGCCTCCGGCCTCACGGACACCAGCCCAGCACCCCTGCTGCGAGCCTTCGGGATACTGCGCAAGATCGGCTCTCCCGAACAGCCCTGACAGCGGGAGCCTCTCCCCGCTGCGGGGCGAAGCGGACGGCTTCATGCGTCGGAGCGGTCAGCCGAGCGAGGGCCTCGAAAAACCGTCGCAGCAGGCTGGCGGAGCACATGTTCAGACGAAGGCCGCTTTGGTGTACGGCGGTTACCGAACCGAGTGATCAAGTTCGAGGCAACATTCGACGCCGGCCGTCAAAGATCAAGCTAGTCGGTGGCCCACTTGGCCATCCATGCCTCGTTCTGCGCCGATATGATCAGTTCGCACCGCTCAACAAAGGCGTCGTCGCTGTCTGGTGCGGCGTGGCATGCCGCTGTGCGCCGGACCAGCAGGCTCTCCAGTTCCGCTGCAGTGCGGGAGAACTCCAGTTCCTGGTAGGCGTAGCGGGCCGCCGCCGCATGGGCGGTGACAGCTGCGGCCACGGTGGTGACCGTCGCGACCCACGCGGCAGCCTGGTCGGTGCCGAAGGCCCCTGCCGCAGCACTCAGTGATGCCGCGGTGGCAGCGAGGAGCAGCTCGACCCGGTGTACGACCGTGCTGCGACGGCCCATCTGCGTCGCACGCGGCCGGTAGTAGTCGCGGATCTGGCCCGCCACTCTGATCGTGACGTAGGAGTCCACGTCGAAGACCGGCGGCAGGGCGCGCGATCGGGGCGTGTGGGCTGTCGTCAGCCACGCCAGGTCGGCCGCGTCCGTGATCACGTCCTCGGTTCGACTGAGCAGGGTCCGCTCCACGCCTGCCGGATCCTCTCCCGCTTCGGACGCGCGATAGACACCGGCGCCGGCAAGGAAGGTGTACAACTCGCTCTTCAGCGCCTCGCTGACGGAGCGCAGGCGGGTCCAGTCGCGCAGCGCCGCCGGCCCCGACCTGAGGGCGGCCAGCGGCGCAAGCCCGGCCAGGGCGGCCGCCAGGAACGCCAGCACCTTGCCCACTTCGGCGTGCCACGCCATGGTCTGGGCTGCGGCTGTCGAGAGCACGGCCGCAGCAACAGCCAGCACCAGGCCGACTGCCCGTGTCCTTTCGATGGTTCGTTTCGCTGCGTCGGCCGCCTGCGACCACACACTCTGCTGGTCCCAAACGCGTCGCGGCGCCGCGTGTTCTGATTCCGCCATGCGGGTGATTCTTCCGCAGTTAAGATAGTGACGGTGCGTCACTGCGCGATCTCGCCAGGTGTGAATACAGGGGGACATCATGCCAAAAGGGCAGGACGGTCTACCCGGCCGGGGTCGTCAGCCCCGGCCGTCCGCCCGTATTCAGCAGTCGCCGGCCAAGGCCGGGCTACTGGCCGTTCTCGGTTGGGCGCTCGTGGGAATGGGATCCCTCGCGGGTGGAGCCGCGTACTCCTCTTTACGCAACGGTGAGGCCCGGCACGGCTGGCTTGTAGTCGGCGTCGAACTGTTCATCATGGCCGTTGGTCTGGGAGCCGGGCGGCGGGCAATCCGCAGGGGAATCCGGCACCGGGCGCCAGTGCTGGCCAGCCTCAACACTCTGCCCGATGGCGAGCACATCGTGCTGTTCCTGCGTTCGTTCGCCGACGACGACGGCTTCGCGCACATCCCCACGGGCCACCACCGTGGGCCGTGGGCGGCCACGGTCGACACCGAGGAGCAGCAACTGGCACGCGCGACTGCCCCGTTCGGCCGTATGGTCGCCCTGGGCCGGCCCGACGACCGTCTTCCGCAGGCCGGCGCGACCCGGCGTTACGCCTCGGACCACGACTGGCAGGCACAAGTGCTCGCCGCCCTGGACCGGGCATCGCTCGTCCTCTTGGCGTGCGGACCCGGGCGCAGCCTGCGCTGGGAAGTCCAGCAGGTCGTCGCCCGCGACCGCCCGGAACGGCTGGTACTGATCATTGCCCGCAGCCTCGAACAGTACGCATCCTTCCGGGCCGCCACCCAGGACCTGTTTCCCAAGCCCCTGCCCGACCCGGCCGACCAAACCTCCAGAGTGGCCCACCGCATACAGGGCCCGGACGCTTATACCCGCGAGGCCATCTGGTTCGACAGCGACTGGACCCCCCATCGCGCCCCCCTCGGCAGCATGGACGACCCAGAGGTCAAGGTCCACCAGCTGATCAGGTACCACCGCTGGGTGGGAACGGCCTTCCCGCTCGCCATCCGCCCGGTCTTCCGCCGAGCCGGCGTACCCATACCCGGACTTCCTGACGCACAACTCGCTCGCCCCTGGGCCGCTAAGACCGGCGTGGCGTTGCTGGCACTGGCCGCGACAGCGGCGGTCGTGGGGTTTGCCATGAGCGGCAATGTGGAGGCGCTGACCACCGGGATGATTTTCCTCTTCCTGCCGGTCGCGCTACTGCTGTACGGGACGTGGCGAGGCGTATATGTCGCCCTCCAGTTCCTGACCATCATCACCGGGATCCTGGCCACAGTCATCCTTCTCCTCATCTTCCTGCTGGGCCAGCTGTTCCACGGGCTCCCGTCCGGGCGCCTCGCCGTCGCCCTGCTCCTAGCGGCGGACCTGATCGCCGCTCTCCTGCTCCTGCATCGCCGTGATGTCCGGGACTGGGTCGCCTCCCGCGCTCTCAAGACGCCAGAAGGGTCGGCCTGACCCAGACGTCACCCGACGCGGCGACTGGGACGTCGGACCCCCAGCGAGCTCCACTGGACAGATCACCGCACCGCACTGAAGTACTAGCTTGATCTTTAACCTGTGCGGCGGGGCATCGGGGTGGTTGTCTTCTCCTTTCGTCGGTTCGCTGGCTGTGTCTTCTTAGAAGCCGTATCTCAACCGAACGTGATCGCTTGATTTCTACTGGTCAGGCATGGTCTGGCTCGGAATGAGGGAGGCATGCGGCGTCTTGTTTCGG
>NZ_JBVIJE010000060.1:0-15027 GCF_055581585.1 Streptomyces sp. NPDC031426 | reverse complement strand
CCAGTTCTACCGGGGCTCCGCTTCTCGCGTCCGGCGTCTTTCCAGATCAGCCCTCACTTGCGGCCACGACCCGACCCGTAACTTCATGGCCTTGGGCTTTAGGATGCCCAGTGCCGGTAGGCCTCCACCCAGGCCCATCCCTCAGGTACGGGGTCGGGCAGCGGTAGGTCGAGGATGCCGATCGCCTGAGCGTGCCGGCCGTGTCTGCACCAGGCGGCGATACCGCTGCCGGGCCGGTCCTGGATGGCGGTGACGGTCACGGGGATGCCGAGCACGACGGTGGTGAACGGCAGGGCCAGGCGGTCCTCGATGACCGCCTGGAAGGCGGCGAGCTGTTCGTGCTCGTCGTAGGCATCGACGATCGCCTCTTCGACCAGGGCGTCGAGTGCCGCGGTGGACAGCCTCATCGTCCCTTCTTTCCTTGCGTGCACAGGAGTTGTGCAAGGCGGGCGCCGACCGGGGTGATGCTGGGCAAGGGCTCGTGGGCGAAGTGATCTGGCTTGCGGCGGCGCAGCAGCTCCTCCCCGTCCCGCTCCCAGGCGAAGGCGGGCTTGCGCAGGAGTGCGCGGAAAACGGCGTCGGCGTTGTCGGGATGCCGCTGGACGAGACGGCGGATGACCATGGGAGCGACGGAGTCGTCGTTCAGGTACTGCCGGAGCCGGCTCAGGCAGGTGCGGTCACGGGCCAGCGCGGGATCGGCGAACAGCGCATCAAGGTGGCCGAAGTCGGCGTAATAGCACAGGCCTTCGATCTCGTCGAAGATCACGGCGACGGTGTCCGCGTCGCGGAGTTCTTCGGGCAGACTGCTGAGCTCGTCGAGGGAGGGCCCGTGGTTGATCGCCTGAGCGGGGGTTTCGTCGTCGAGTTCGGCCAGTGCCTTGTCCTGCCGGTGACGGTGGTACTCCCGCATCCGTACAGGCGCCTCGCCGGCATCCAGGACGAGCATGTCGGTGCCGAACACCTCGATGAAGTCGGCGCGGGCTTCGGCCTGCATCTCCCACGCCTTGCGCAGCATGTCGGGATTGCGGCGCAGCAGCTGCGGATGGGCGGTGAGCGTCTGGACGGCAATCTGGGCCAGCTGCGGTCCGTCGCCGGGTGGGTAGGTGGTGAGGTTGCCGCTGACCAGCCAGACGTCCGTGTCGGGGTGGACGGGCACGATACGGCCGGCCACGAACATCCCTGTGCGCAGTTTTCCAAGGGCACGCCGGCCCAGGTTGGAGTGGACCCGGTAGAGGAGGTCATCGAGCAGGTTGTGCAGGACGACGGCATCCCCTTGAGAGCCCTGAACTTCGAAGACTGCCTCCACCACGTCGCGCCAGCCGAGCAGCATCGCCCGCTCGTCCTCGTCCAGCGGCGGCCGCCGCTGGGCCACAAACCGCTCCAGAACGCTCGAGCCGTCCGCCAGCCGGTGCTGCAGCACGAAGTGGTCGATGGTCTCGATGGCCATCGCCTCGTCCAGGAAGCCGAGCCGATCCGCCGCCTCTGCGAGTCGGGCGTCCAACCGCCGGGCGAAGCGCGGACTGTGCGCGAAGGCCACCAGCTCGCTCTTGAGGTCCCCGCTGCGTGCCACCAGCCGGGCGATGCGGGGCAGCACCGTGGGGGAATCGCCGTGTTCCACTACTGCTTCTTCCTGCCTGTCCTTGCTGTGTGGGGTGCACTGTCGCAAGCCGCCCCTCGGGGGACGGGTGCGGTCCGTGCCTGGACGTCAGGGGCCGGGCGGCCGAGTGTGGTCCATGAGGTGTTGAGCGAGTCGTTCGGCGTTCAGGGCGCGCACGGCGGCGTCGACGGCATCGCGGTCGGTGAGGTCGACGTCCCGCGCGGCGAGGGCTGCTGCGATCTGCTTGGCCGGGCCCCACGCCTCCTCGTCGTCGAAGGCCGCACGGAAAGCGGGCGTATGTGCCTCGATGGCGGCGACGACGGGAGCGATCCACGGCTTGGGGACGCCGCGTTCGGTGAGCGCGAAGGTCACCCATCGCTTCAAGACAGCGGGCAGGAGAGCGCGGTGTGCCTGATCGAGTACCGTCTTGCGGGGCAGCCAGTCCCCCAGGAAGACGGCGATTTGGCCGGGGCTCCAGCACAGCGGCCCGCGGCTGAGGTAGTTCTCCGCGTAGTCCAAGAACAGCTCGGCCAGCGACCGGGCGGTGTCGGCTTCCTCCGAGGCAGGGGCGCCCGCCTGTGCGAACGCATCGAGTACACGGGCCCGCTCGCCCTGTGCAAGCGGCTGGTGCTCGGGCCAGTCGGGCAGGTGGTCGCGGCAGCGTGCCCAGGCCAGTGCCCGCAGGGCGACGGCATCCTCATCGTCGGGGCGAGGCCAGGTCATGTCCGTCAGCCGGAGCGCCGCGGCAAGATCGGCGAGCACCTCGGCCGCGTCCTGCTCGAGAAGCGGCATCGGCACCTCGTCCTGACCCCGCGTCGCCTCCCAGGCGTGGGCCGCCTGTGGCGTAAGCAGCGCCAGCTTGTCCACCAGCGTGCCGCCGACCTCGCCGATGTGCGCCATCAGCGTGTGCGGGACCGGGCCGTCGTAGTCGATGAACAGCACCCGCTCGCTGTCCCACACGTCCACCGCGCACCAAGCCCCCACCGGGCGGTGTGGGCCGGTGGCGTGCCACGCCGGCACCGGCTGTGAACCGGCCAGAACCTCCATCGTCTCCTGCAGCATGGCGTGGCCGGCGGGCGGGCCGACTCGCTGAAGCGCGGCGAGGGCGGCAAGGCCAGAGGGGGACGGTTTCGTCGAAGCCCGTCCCACCACCTCACGACATAGCACCAGTTCCGGTTCGCGTTCACTCATCCCTGCGCCCAACCACGCCTCGCCCAGGCAGCCACTCGCCCACGCCTCCGCGGCAAGGACATCTGTGTCTTCAAGGCGCAGTGTCCGGGCCTGGCGTAGCACACGGTCCGACAACCGCACAGGACCTGGCGAACGACGCACTGACTGTTTGCCGCGACGCGATGTGCGGCGGCCACGACTCTTCGGCACGCCCTTGAGTCTGGCAGAGCAGCATGCGCCGCGGGCCGAGTAGTTCGAGGACAACCCCCGCCAGGGTGATGAAGGCCGACTTCGCCGCTTCAGCTCAGCAGGCAACGAGCCTGCTGCTGGGACGATCGAAGTGCAGGAAGAACTAAGAGCCGTTCCGGCCCTCGGTGACCAGGGGCTACCGCCACACGGGCCGACCGGCGGACGCGTTCGCCGCCAACGACGTCGCCCGCAACCTGCACCTCACCCGCCGTGATCCCCTGTTCGCCTCCCTTGGCCTGGCCCGCCAGGGGGCCATCCACGGCGCGGCGCAGGACCGCACCGGTACCCGCCGGGCGTTCGAGCCGGCGCAGGACGCCATGCTGCGCGCCGACCCCACCGACTACCGGCCGGTGTGGATGCTCGCCTTCTACGACCAGGCCGAGATGGACTTACTGGCCCTCTTTGCGCACTTGGCCCTCGGTGACTACTCGACGGCCGACTACCACGCCCACCGCTGCCTGTCCGCCCTTTGGCCCCACATGATCCGGTCCCGGACCTTCACCGCCACCCGGCTCGCCCACGCCCAGCTCGCTCAGGGCGCCCCGACGCCGCCACGGCCACAGCACGCGTTCGTGGCCGTGCCGCTTACGCAGGCCGCACCAGGGACCGGAGCATCTCCCGGGTTTCGGTGTCGGTGGAGAACAGTATGGTTCCTTGCATGCCGCGGGTGAGGAGCACTTTGTAGGTGTTGCGGATCAGGTGGGCGAACTCGTGCTCGGGGGCGCGAGCCACGACGGTGTCCTTGCTGGACTTTCTGTCGGCGACCCATACGCCGTCGCGCCATACGAGGTCGGGGCCGAAGATGACGCCGCTGTAGTCGTATTCAAAGCCCTGGGCGGTGTAGATGCATCCCACCTGGGTGAATCCTGCCGGGTCCGTGGCCCAGAGATTCTTCGAGGGGTAGCCGCCGATGGAGCGGTCCCCTTGTACGTTCCATGGCCGCTTCCAGTCCCATTGGGGCAGGTTCACGTCGTCGACGAGGTGGACGACGTTCTTGTCGTCGTCGAGGGCCGGTTCGCTCCACGGCCAGCAGAAGCCGGCCGTCATGCGCGCCTGCAGCCCGTTTGTCTGGTGGGCGCGGAGTATCGCTTCGAGTTCCTGCGGGCTCTCGGCCACCGTGACGGAGAAGAGGCCGTCGCCTTGCCACGGGATGGGACCGCCCGGGACAAGGCCCAACAGGCGCAGAACCCACTCCTCGTACGCGCGGCTGCCTCCGCATCGGAACTGTCCGTCGAGGTTGACGTGCCGGACGGTCAGGCCCTTGGCCTTCGCCGCGGTGTCGATCTCGTGGACGGTTCCCATCTCGCCGGGGCGGACGACCTGGTGCTCGTCGAGGAGGAAGACGGGGACCCGGGCGGCGTCGAGGAGTTCTTCGATCTGGCGGCGGTTGCTGCGCTTGTCCTTTCGGGTGAAGCGGTGGTTGGAGGACTCCCGGATCCGGTGGGACTCATCGCATAGAAGAACATCCAGGCCGTTCTTCTCGACATGGGTGAAATTGTTGAAGTACCGGAAAAGCTTCTGCACGCGGGTGCTGCCCCGGCCGGCGACCTTCTGCAGGGTGGTGGTGAACGACTTGGAGCCAGTGGCATGGACAGCCGTCAGATGGTTGCGGTACAGCTCGCCGAGGAGTTCCAGCGCGATCACGCTCTTACCAGAGCCCGGACCTCCGGTGACGACGATGACTTCCTTGAAGTCGGACTGCCTGGGCTTCTTCACCGCACGCATCACCAGCGAGTAGGCCACCTGCTGCTCGTTGAGCAGATTGAACTGCGAGCGCTGCTGGATCTCCGCGGCCGCAACCGACATCAGCTTCTTGCTCGGCGCGATCTGTTCCGGGTGCAGGGCATCCGCGGCACGCGCACCGGACAGAGGGGCAAGACGCTGCTTGAGGAAGTCCTGGAAGGCTCCCCTGCTGGACGCGGTGAACAGTTGGCCATACTCGTCGCTCGGCAGGTCGAAAAGAGAGTCGACATCGAAGTCGGTTGCATTGTGCAGGAACGCGGCGCCGCTGACGCGGTGCTCGTGGCCGGGCCGTGCAGCGACCGGGTGAAGTCCACGATGTGGTCGCAGTAGCGGCGTACCTGAGCCACGGGATGCAGGCGGGCGGTGTTGCCCATCCCCGGCACGGTCACGAGATCCTCAGCGTCCGGGACCGGGGTGGCTGCCGTCCATTGCTTCAGTTCCACCACCACATAGGCCGGCTCCCCCGTTGTGGGGTGGGCACCAGCCAGGAGAGCGTCCACCCGGTAACTCGACAACGGGACCGGGTACTCAAGGAGAACTTCCACGTCCTCAAGGCCCGCGTCGACCAGGGTGTGGGCGAGGGCGGGCAGACTGTTACCCCACGACCTTTCCTCACTCACTCCTGAAGTTCCCCCGTGATCGTGGACAGCGGATGGTTACGCTGCGGGGGCGAGGTCTTGTGCCGTCAGGGCCCTGGTCTCGACCGGGGTGACGTATCCGTAGACGGGATGCTTCCGCAGGCGGGTGCGGTTGTACTCGACCTCGATAAAGCGGAAGACATCGGCGCGAGCTACCTCGTGGGATGCCCAGATCGTGGTGCCGATCTCCGCTTTCAGCAGCCCGAAAAAGCTCTCAGCTGCGGCGTTATCGTAGCATGAGCCCGTTCTTCCCATGCTCTGCCGAACACCCAACTCCCTTACGAGAGTGCGGTATTCGCGTGAGGTGTATTCCGAACCGCGATCCGAGTGCGCGATGCAGCCGGCCGTCAGCCCGCCTCGGCCGGCGGCCATCCTCAGCGCATCGACGACGAGCCCGGCCCGATGATGGTCGGCCATCGCATAGCCGACGACCTCGCGAGTGGCCAGGTCGATCACCGTGGCTAGATACCACCAGCCGGCCAGTGTGGGCAGGTAGGTGATGTCGGAGACCAGTTTCGTGCCGGGCTCGGTGGCGGTGAAGTCACGTCCGACCAGGTCCGGCGACGCGGACGCCTTCCTGTCCGACCGGGTCAGGCCACGGCGCCGGCGGCGGGTGATCCCGCTGATGCCACGCTCGCGCATCAACCGCTCGACCTTCTTCCGGTTGATCCGCCGCCCCTTCCTGCGTAGCGCCGCCGTGATCCTCGGGGCACCGTATGCGCGGCGGGACGCAGTGTGGATCTGCCGGATCTCGGCAACCAGTTCGTCCTCCCGACGGGCGCGTTCCTCTGCCGTGGGCCGGGCGGCGAGGTAGGCGTAGTAGCCCGAACGGGACACGCCCAGCACCTTGCACATCCATCAGGGTGACACTGTGACCACCGGGGTTGCTCTCGGTGGCCTTCTCCGCGTCGATGAACGCGTAGCGCACGGCTACTTCGTCGACTCCCTCGCGAAGAAGGCCGCGGCTTTTTTCAGGACCTCGATGGTCTGCTGCTGTTCCCGGTTCTCCCGTCGCAGGCGGCGCAGTTCTTCTTTCTCGTCGCTGGTCAGCGCGCCCGTCGGGCCCTGACCCCGGTCGGCCTTGTCTTGGTTCACCCAGTTCCGCAGCCCCTCCGGGCTCACGCCGATCTCCCGGGCAACCTCGGTCACCGTCTTACCCGACGAATGGACCAGCGCGACCGCGTCCCGCTTGAACTCGGCCGTGTACCGCTTGCTCATGTTGCTCTTCTTGCTCACTACCTGGAACTGCTTCCTCCGGGACCGACCGTCCCAGTATCAGGCTGTCCAGCCCCAAGGGGGAACTTCAGCGTGCTGTCCGAGGGCTGCCTACTCGGCAGCGCAGGCCGTGGCCTCGGATCCAGTCGATTCCCTAGACCTCGTGCCCGTACTCTCGCCCTTCTCGCCCGCCTCGATCGGGGCGCAGCGCCGCCATTGAAGCGCATCGCGTTCAACGTCCGGGATCATCATCGACTCGGCAAGCACGGCAGCCAGCGCGCCCACTCGTGGATGAACGGCTACGGCAAGCTCCGGCGCTGAACAGAGAAGAGCGGCAGCGTCGTGGACTTCTACCTCTACCTCGCCGCCGCTCTCGTCACGCTCCGCATGCTGATCCGCCGGGCAACGAGCCGCTACCGCTGGGACGGCCGCCTCACCACCCGACGCCTCAAGTGATCCAATTCCGGCCGGTCATACATGGGCCTCCGCACAACGAGACACGTTCTACCAGGTGGCGGGAACCACCGGCCCCCGGGCGATCAGGACGTCGGCTTTGTGGTGCCAGCCGAGGGAGGAGTAGAGACGCTGTCCTTCCTCGCTGGCAATGAGAAGACCAGTACGGGCACCCTGGGACACGGCCGCCTCCGCCAGAGCGCTCATCATCGCGCGGCCCAGGCCGCGTCGGCGGTGCGCTGCGTCCGTCTCGACGCGATCGGCGATCGCATCACCGCCGACCACGGCAATGGAGCCGCGCGCTGCCACCTCTCCGGAGGGGGCATGGAGGGAGACGACCGTGACTGGTCCCTCCGTGCGCACCTCGCACTCGTACGGCGCGGCAGGCGCGTGCTGCGGGTGCCCGGTCAGATCGGTCGTCATGAACCACTCTGACCGCTTGAGCAACTCCAGTCCGGCGGCGCCGACGATGGCTTCGACTGTGCCTGGGCGCAGCGTAGGCACAGTGAGCCAGGTGATCTGCCGTGCGGCGGCGACGGCTGCCGCCAGCCGTGCTACGGACTCGGGCTCCTCGTCCGCACGCAGCGCGAACACCTCTACCTCGCGGCCGGGTTGGTCGCACTTGGACCGCAGGCCGTCCCCGGCGGGCTCGACCGGCTCGGCCTCGGGCAGGGAGCGGGCGACGGTCCAGCCGTCCAACCAACGTCGTATTAGCCCTGATTCGATCTTCGTCATCCAGCGATTAGAGCATGACCGCAACCGGTAGGCCGGCGAGCAACCGTCCCCCGGTTGTTCGCTGCCGCCAAACGACGCCTCCCTCCATTTGCCGGTCGGTCTTACTTACCCGGTCGGCCCGGCCTGGCTGGTCGCCATCGCCGAGGCCGCGCCGGAGACGGCCGACCACCGGCACCCGTCCGCCGCCATGTCCTGTGTCCGGCTGCTCGCGCGGATGACGCCGGATCACCGCAACGGCATCCCCCGGCAGTCCGACGGCTCGGTCGGCTGGAGCATGCCCGGCGCATCCGCACGCGTCTGGCCGGACGGCCGCATCGAGCTGCGCAGCACCACCGGCGCGGAACTCGCCGACCAACTGGAGGGCTCCGAGTGGGATCACTGGCGGGTAGCCGTCGTGGCAGACGCAGGCCTGCGTCTGCTGTGCGCCCCCGAGGCCCGGCACCTGATCAGCACCGGGGAGCCGTCCGGCTGGTACCGGCCGTCCGGCCGGGGCCTGATCGGAGAAAGCCGTGAGCGCAAAAGCGGTCAGGTGTACGACGGCTCCGCCGTGGCGCTGCTCGTGCGGCTGGAGCGTGATCGTCTCGTCGCGGCTGGGCGCCCGAGCGATGGCCAAGCAGCACCGCCGCGAGGTCACCACCGGCGAGGCCGAGTAGCTCCCCACGCCCGAGGGAGAGCCTGCCCACGCCCGGGCCCGACCTCGGAGGAAGCCCGCCGCGTTCTGGCCAGCGACGTACGAGCAGCCGTCCCCGACCACGCCGAGCGAATCCTCACCGACCCGGCCTGGCCCGCGCTCGCCACCGTCCTCGCCGACGCGGAAGCCCGCGGCTATCAACCCCACCAGCTGCTCAAGGAAGCCGCTGCCCAGCGCGAGCTGAGCACCGCACGACAGCCCGCCCCCGTGCTCCTCACCCGCATTCAGCACACCGGCTGCAACCGAGCACCCAACCGCCGAGCCGAAGCTGCCCGCCTGCAGTCGACCATGGCAGGCTCGATCCCCACTCAGCAGACCGGAAACGGTCGGCTCCCCTCGGTGCCTCCATCGTCTACCAAAGAGCAGCACCGACAGCGCCGATAGACACCGTCAGAACCGCAGGGGTTGCGTTCCTCCGGGATCGGACCGCCGCCCTCGCCGACGAGGCACTCAACCTCCAGAACGCGGGCAGCGCCACCCAGCGGGTACGCAGCAACCTCTATGCCTCAGCAGCCGCTTTCCGCTCTTCCGCGATGTGGGCCGCCATCGACGGCGGGCGCTACGACGTCGCCAAGGCGCACATGCGTGAGGCCCAGGCCCTGGCTGAGATGCCCGGCGGTCAGGCAATCAAGTTCCGCATCCGGAGTCACGCGGGCAGCATGTACCGCCACATGGGCCACCGCACCGGCACCCGCCGGGCCTTCGAGCAGGCCCAGGACGCCATGCTGCGCGCCGACCCGTCGACTACCGGCCGGTGTGGATGCTCGCCTTCTATGACCAGGCCGAGCTGGACTCCCTGGCCCTCTCCGCGCACTTGGCGCTCGGCGACTACTCGATGGCCGAGTACCACGCCCACCGCTGCCTGCCCGCCCTCCGGCCCCACATGATCCGTTCCGGGGCCATCACCACCACCCGGCTCGCCCACGCCCAGTTCGCACAGGGCGCCCCCCTTCGCTTGGCTCGGCCAGCTTGAGGGCGCGGAGTGCTAGCCACAGGTCATGGGTGCTGCTGGGGGACCGTAGAAGCGAGCGTTTGAGCAGTGCTTCGCTACGTGTCAGGCGCTTGCGTACGGCGGATGTCGAGATGGACAGTGCAGCCGCGGTGGGGCCGATGCGTGCGTCGAGGCGCAGCCAGGTGGTGAGGGTCTGCGCGATGGATGCTGGGACGTCGGGCGCGGTGACGGGAAGGAACTGTTGTTGGGCCCACAGCCCGACGCGGGGCAGCGCCAGGAGTTCGTCCAGGGTGGGCAACATTTCCCCTGCCCGTGTGGCCTCGTCCTCTGGCGGGGGCGGGATCTGTGCGGCGATGGTGCGCAGGGCGAGTGCCAGTGCGGCTTGGTCTGCGAGCCGATGCAGGTCCAGGCCGAGCAGTTCTTGGATGCATGTCAGGCGCGCGCTCAGGGTGTTGCGGTGAATATCCAGGTGGGCCGTTGCACGGGTGTGGAAGCTGAGCCATGACGCGGCGGTGGCCAGCAGTTCCGCGCTGTCGGGGTCCTGGGCCCGCCTGGCGCGGTGGGTATGGATCGGTGAGAGGAGGGCCTTGGCCCAGGTCGCTGCAGCGGGCCCGATGGTCGGCGCCAGGTCGGGGTTGGCCGCGAACGAGGCCTGCCGTTCGGGGCGGCTGCGTGCGGCGGCGAGAGCATGGAAGGCCTGAGCGTAGCCGGTGGCGGTTTCCCGCAGGGGCACGGTACTGCTCTCTCCGATCCAGCAGGCGGCCGCCAGGTCGGGGGGCCAGACCGGTGCCGGGGCGCTGTCACCGGGCGCAAGCATGAAGAGGTGGTCGGCGTACACCGGGCACGGCACGATCCACGCGCCGTCGGCCGCATCGGTCAGTTCCTCGACCAGTTGGCCGCGAACTCTCGGCGGACCCTCGATTACGTACACCCGCACCATGGCGGGCAGAGCCGGGCGCAGCGCCCCCGCGATCTGTCGCGCGGCGGACGTATGGCCGTTCAGCAGCAGATGCAGGACTGCTTCGCGCGTCCCGGCTTCGGCGATCCTCAGGCGACGCTGCTTGCGCCGGGTGTGTTCCGCCAGCCAGCTCAGACTCAGCACGGATGTGGCGTCCGCAAGCAGGAGCGGCAGTTCAGGTGGTGCCGGCTGGGGCACAACGGCTGCGAGAAGGGGCGCGGCGGCACCGCGCGATCCGTCGAGGGGAAGGACGATGCAGGTGAGTCCGTCCTGGTCGATGGCCACGGATCCCAGGCGCCGCTCAGCTAACTCTCGCGCACCGCGCAGCGTGAGAACGCGCTCGGCGTCGCCGAGGGGAGCGTGGGGCGGGTGGGCCGGAGTACCCGCAGAGTTCATCAGCAAGACGGTGGCGCCGGTGCGGCCCGCCAGCCAGCGAAGCACCGGCCCGGTGCCGCCCTTGCGGGCGGCACGCTGCATATCCAGCACGTCGTCGGCCCGTCGAATCCGTCCGACAGCTGCCGTGTCCGCACGCAGATCACCGTGCATATCGTCCCCCGAGAGACTCGCAAGTCGGTTCGGTCGCAGAGTAAGAGGTCGCGCGGATAGGCGCGGTTGGGAGCCCAGCAGCAGAACGGGCATAGGTCCTGGTGATCATGGAGTTGCGACGCTTCGTGATCACTGGGGAGACCTGTGCCCGCGCTTCCATCATGGCTGACCGAACCGCTCTGGGACCAATTCACGGCCCTGCTTCCCGAGCGGCCGCAGTTCCACCCGGACCATCCGCTCGGCTGCCACCGCCGGCGCATCAGCGACCGGATCATCTTCGACAAGATGCTGCAACTGCTGCGCTTCGGCTGTTCGTACGAGGCGATCGCCGACACGACCTGCTCGGCCACCACGATCCGCACCCGCCGCGATGAGTGGATACGACTCGGCGTCTTCGCCCGGCTCAAGCAGATCGCGCTGAACTCCTACGACCGGATCGTCGGCCTCGTCCTCGACCAGATCGCCGTCGATGGCTCCATCACCAAGGCGCCCGGAGGCGGCGAGGCAGCCGGTCGCTCACCAGTCGACCGCGGCAAACAGGGCCTCAAACGCTCGGGCATGACAGACGGATACGGCATTCCGCTGGGTCGTGTCCTGGCCGGCGCCAACCGCCACGACTCCCCGTTACTCGCCCCCACCCTGGACCGCCTGGACGACCTCGGTCCGTTACCCGACGACATCACCGTCCACCTGGACGCCGGCTACGACTCGGACAAGACCCGCGCGCTGCTCAACGAATGCGGCTTCCACGGCCGCATCGCACACAAAGGCGAGAAGGCGCCCATCCAGGCCAGTCAGCGTTGGCACGTGGAACGCACCCACGCCTGGCACAACGCCTTCCACCGGCTCGCCGGCTGCTACGAACGGCGCACCACCGTCATCGACGCCTTCTTCGACCTCGCCGACACAATCATCACCGTACGCAGCCTGATCCGACGGGCATGGACCACCCACCGCTGGGACACCTGCCCCCGACGCCGACCATGACCACCCACCTATCGGTGTGGCCCTCGGCCGCGGGAGCGAAAGTCAATGACGTCGGACGGCCTGCGCCTCGGCCCGTTCCACCGTTGCTCGCCCGTAGACGTGGACCAGTGCCAGGTGGAACAGCGCCGGGGCCACCGGAGCCCAGCGGTGGATGCGGTCCGAGTGCAGCAGGTACCTGGCCACCGTTGCCGCGCGGAACGGAACGTAGTCGATGGTCTGGTGCTCCCACCTGTCGGCGACCCCTCTGCTCAGCCGGGCCCGGAGCCCCTGGTGGGTCAACTCGTTCAGGCGCGCGTAGAAATGGGCGCTCCACTGGCGCTTCTCCACGTCCAGCACGAAGGCCAGGAGCACGAGAGAGTACTCGTGCGGCTCCAGGGACAGCTCCTCCCGCATGCCGCGCCGAGCAACCGCATGAAGGACCGGCGCGCTCCTGCCGGATGAATCGATGTGCCGGGACACACCCTCGTTGACGGAGGAGTTCCAGATGCCCGGTGCCATCCGGACCCGGTCGCTGCGCCGGCTGACCACCAGCATGTCGTCGGCGGTCGCTACGGCGATGTTGACGCCCAGGCTGCATTGCAGAAACGCCGGCGCCTCAAGGGGGTGGTCGGGGTCGAGGTAGCGGGAGCGCAGTGTGCTCCCGTCAGGCAGCCGACGGTCGAGTTGCTGGGCGGCGAGGAAGGTGTAGTAGTCCGTGGGCCGCAGCCGCAGGCGGACTTCCGGTTGCTCGTCGACGGGTGTCCGGGAAATGTCGAACGACTCGACCGCGTATCGGAGACCGTTCCAGATCGGCGTTCGTCCCTGCGCCCGGAGCCGGGTGCTTTCGGCCTCGATCTCGTCCCACCAGTGCGCGATCTCCGCGGGAAGCCTGGCCTCGTCGTCGAGTACCTGGATGTGCACGCCCTCCGCAGGAATGGGTGTCTCGCCGTCTCCCTCGACGATCAGTGCCGGCGTGCGGAGCGGGCCCAGCGAGAAAGTCGTCCACGAGGGCCCGGGCTCCTCCCGGAGCCGAAGGCTTCGAACCGCACCGAACCAGCGTCTACGCACCCTGAACCATGAGTCCTGAAGGGGCTGTTGGAACAGCACTGCGAACAGCATCCCGATCACGGCACCGGCGACGCCGTTGACCATGTCTATCCCGCCCATGCCGCGGAGCGTAGCGGGGGAGGTCGGGCCTCGGGTGATCTTCGCCATTCCGTTACCGCAGCCGCTCGCGGCCGCGAAGTATTCCAGTGATCACAGAGCGTCGCAACTCCCCGACCGCAAGGTGCTGCACCGGTTTCTGCCGGGTTGCCACCACCGCGCCTATCCGCGCCGCCTCTAAGCAGGTGCTGGCAGGGGCACAACAAGGCTCGCTGTGCAGACCGGCACCGGAGCGACCGCTTCACAGTGCAAACAGGTCCTTCGCGTCGCCGGCAGCCGTCATAGATTCTGATCTGCACGGCACCGGGGAGGCACCCCACCGCGGCGGCCCGAGCCGAGGTCCTCGCGTTCCTGATCGAACGACTGGGCCTTCCCGGCACCCAGAAACACTGGACCAACCGCTGAGGAGAGACCGCCCACTCCGCGCGCCTGGCTGTCCACGGCCCTTGAAGTGCCGCCATCCGCAACTTCCCGGCGTCTCGGCTACGACTCCGGGGCTACACGAGGGGGAATCATGCCCGGCTGGACCGGACGCATCACCAAGGCAGCCGTCGCAGGCAGCATCGCCATCGCGGGCGTGGTCACGGGGACCGGCAGCGCCCACGCGGACGTCGCAACCGCCTGCCGAGCGGGAATCAACGGCCCCACGGTCGCTGTCACCAAAACCATCTCCATTGGCTCCTGCTACTACGTTAAGGACGACGGCTACCACGTCTGGCCCTGGGTTCCGTACCAAAACAACTCCGGCAGCGCGGTGACGTATTGCGCGCACGCGATCGACGTAGACAACCCCAGCGGCCCCTGGCCCCACGACTTCGGTTGCGACAACACCACTGCCGCCCAGAAGGGGATGGCCTACCCGGGAACGGCGCAGCCGTACCGGGACTGGGGCTGGCAGACCTGGGACGCGCCTGCGGGCACGTACGTGATCTCCGCCGGGTTCTGGCTGAATGGTCACTACCTCGGCGACGTCCAGACCCCGCGCTTCAACATCGGCGCGCACTCCGGATAGCCAAACGGGAGGTGGATAGCCCATGCCTAGCTGGACGGGTGGGGGCGCCAACACGGGCGACGCCAACACGAACACGACCGAAACCGAGGAGACCACCGCGGCCGCCGAGGCGGACACGACCGCCGAGGACGCGCCGGCTGGTGAGGAGCAGGCTGAGCCCGCCAGCAAGTGGCCTGAACAGTGAGTCGGTCCGGCCTCTCCAAGGCGGGGCCGGCCCGGACCGACTCACGCTCTGATTCCGTGCCGGCGTCCTAGGTGTACGGATTCGTGCAGGAAACAACACTCCGCACGGCCGCAAACCTGGCCGAGCCGTTGCGAACAAGGGCGGGGTCAAGCGGCAACAGCAGGGATGTCGAGCGGCCATGCCTGGCCGTGATCGCACACAGGGGGGACCCATGAAGCTCAGGAATCGACTCGCGGCCGTCGCCGCTACTGTGGCCGTGTCCACGTTCGGACTGGTCGGGCTCGGCGCTACTACTGCTCACGCCGCCGACAGCTACTACTGCGACGGCGGTCCCACTCTCCCCAACGGGACGTGGGTAGAGGAATGCATCCACCTCGGCGGCAACGGGTACTGGCAGCCCTACACGTACTTGAGCAGTTCCGCGTTCGTGTATGCGGGATCCCAGTGGATCAACTCGAACGGACAGCACGGCGACTGGACCTTCATCCCCGGTGGACAGTACAGCGTCGGCAACATCTGGGGTGGGTCCACCAACTGGCGATCTAGTTGCTACGTCCAGGCTCAGGCGAGCATTACCTTCGCTGGGGCGAGCTACAACCTGTACTCGCCGTCAGAATACGTGTGCTGACCGTGCCCTGGTCGACGTTACGGTCGACCAGTGAGCTGCCCCGAGTTTCGTAGAGTCCGGTGATCTTGTTTCAGGCGGACTGCGGGGTTTGCTCCTGGCTCTGCCAGAAGGCTTCCTCGTACTCGG